>NZ_JBEWYX010000006.1:0-206867 GCF_041366455.1 Pseudoclavibacter sp. JSM 162008 | reverse complement strand
TAACGGGCGCCTCGAGCACCTCCGCGGTATCGCGCTCGGCTTCCGGAACCTGACCCACTACATCGCAAGATCACTCCTCGAGACCGGAGGATTCAGGCCCTCTCTACACTCTCAAACGCGATGAGCCGGCAATCTCCACACGGCGCAGACGCGTTTGAGCAAGGCTGTAGAACAAATCGAACGTCTCGGTTCGATGATCTCGCTTCGCATCTCTCCGCGATTCCATGCGCTTCGCCTCGAGGAACTCGAGCTGGCGAACCGCCATCTTCGTGCAGTGCAACGAGAGAAGGACGCGGAGCGCGCCCACAAGGAAGAGTTGCGGGAACAGCGTAAGGCCGAGAAAGAGCTGCAGGCCGAGAAGGCTCGCCTCGAAAAGGAGCGCACGCATTACTCGAACACCATCGCAACCCTCGAGTCTAAAGGCGACTTCGAGGGTGCTGAGCGAATGAGGACTCGCCTCGAAGACGTCGAGCATGCGATCGAGAACGTTGACTACCGAGCAGCCAACATTCGGGCCGGCTACGTCTATGTCATCAGCAACGTCGGCTCCTTCGGGCCCGACGTCGTGAAGATCGGCCTCACCCGGCGGCTCGAGCCTATGGACCGGGTGCACGAGCTCGGCGATGCGTCTGTGCCGTTTCGCTTCGATGTTCACGCGCTCTTCTTCGCCGACGACGCAGTCTCCATCGAGGCAGAGCTGCACAGGCATTTCGCGAAGCGGCGCATCAACAAAGTCAATTTTCGCCGGGAGTACTTCCGCGCCACGCCCACTGAAGTCCGGGATGCGCTCCGCGAGCGCCGCGTTGAGTTGCTGGACTTCAGACTCGACCCGCAAGCAGAGGAGTTTCACGCCACTCGTGCGCTCGAGTCGAATCCCTGACCGAACTGCTTGCCGCCGATAATCGCAGAACCAGAACGGACCCATTTCCCTTGAAGCCCTCAGCAGCCGCGCTACGCTCGCCTCATGACTGACAAGCTCGTCTACACCGGTGAAATCGTCAACCCCGAGTGGATGCCCTCGTGGTCCGTCATCGAGGTGCCCGGCTCGAAGGACTTCTTCGGCACCGGCAAGTCGGTGAAAGCCGACACGACCGTCGACGGCGTCGTCGTGACGTCGGCGCTCATGCCAACAGGGCAGGGCGACCACTTCATCTCGGTCAGCGCGGCGCTGCGGAAGAAGCTGAAAAAGGACGTCGGCGACAGCGTCGATGTGGTGATCGGGCGCTTGAACGCCTGACGCCTGGACTCCCGCGCGGACGCAGGTCAGCGTCGGCGCGCATCCAGCAGGAGATCGAGCTGCTGTTGAGCAGCTGAGCGCACCCCGACGAGCACAAACGCGACCATGAGCATGGCGAGTCCGACCAGGAACATGACCGTGCCCACCATGGTGGGTGTCTCCGCGAGGTCGAAGGTGGCGCGGGTCGTCCCGGCGACCGTCAGTCCGCCGAAGAGCATCAGCAGCGGAGCGACGGTGGAGAACGCCACGGCGAGCCAGTGGAGGCGCACGCGAGGGTGGTCGGGAGCGGCGGTGTTCGAGGATGCTGGCTTCGTCACGCAGCAACCCTACCGACGCGCAGGCTTCGCTCGACCTCGGCTGCGACGGCGCACGCCGCGATCGCGCCGCTGGGCCAACACTCCGATGCACAGTTCCGCTCACGGGCTCGTCCAGCGTGAGCCTTCACGAATACGCTTGCACTGGGCAGTCGTTGTCGCTCGCTGCCAGCCACGCTCCGCTCGATAGATTCGGTCACTGACCGGTCAGCAGCGCAGCACGGGTCCGATTCACGTCAAATGAGGAAATCCCATGCACGAGATCACCTGCCCCCACTGCCACAAGGCCTTCACGATCGATGAGGCCGGCTACGCGGACATCCTGAAGCAGGTGCGGGACGGCGAGTTCGAGAAGGACCTCCACGAGCGGCTCGAGCTGGCCGAGGCGGCGAAGCGCGCCGAGATCGAGCTGGCGCAGGCGAAGGTCGCGCAGGAGTTCGAGGCGGCCGCGGCGAAGCGGAACATCGAGCTGCAGGAGCTGAAGGCGAAGCTCGAGGCCGGCGAGGTCACGCGGCGGCTCGCCGTCAGCGAGGCGCTGCAGTCGGTGGAGAAGGAGCGCGACACGCTCGCGAACGAGCTCGAGCAGGCCCGCCACGACAAGATCGCCGCAGAGGAACTCGCGGCGGCCAAGCGCGTGAGCGACCTGCAGAAGGCCGCCGCCGAGCGGGAAGCCGAGGTTCAGGCGCTCAAGTCGAAGCTCGACAGCCTCGAGATCACGCAGAAGCTCGCCGTCAACGAAGCTGTCGGGAAGGTCGAGAAGGAACGCGACGAACTGAAGGGCACCCTCGAGCGGGCCGCCCTGGAACGACAGCTCGTCGAGACGTCGCTGAAGGATAAGTACGAGACGCAGCTCCGCGACCGCGACGACGCCATCGAGCGCCTCAAGGACATGAAGGCTCGCCTCTCCACGAAGATGCTCGGCGAGACCCTCGAGCAGCACTGCGAGACCGTCTTCAACCAGATCCGCGCCACCGCGTTCCCGACGGCCTACTTCGAGAAGGACAACGACGCTCGCACCGGAAGCAAGGGCGACTACATCTTCCGCGACTCGGACGCGGGCGGCACCGAGATCACCTCGATCATGTTCGAGATGAAAAACGAGGCCGATACGACGGCCACGAAGAAGAAGAACGAGGACTTTCTCAAGGAGCTCGACAAGGACCGGCAGGAGAAGGGCTGCGAGTACGCCGTCCTCGTCACGCTCCTCGAGCCCGACAGCGAGCTCTACAACTCCGGCATCGTCGACGTCTCGCACCGCTTCCCGAAGATGTACGTCATCCGGCCGCAATTCTTCATCCCCATGATCACGCTGCTCCGCAACGGGTCCATGAACGCACTCAAGTACAAGACCGAGCTGGCGTCCGTGAAGGCGCAGAACGTCGACGTCACCGACTTCGAAGAGCGCCTCGATGAGTTCCAGAACGCGTTCGGACGCAACTACGAGCTCGCCTCTCGCCGGTTCGGGGAGGCCATCGACGAGATCGACAAGGCCATCGTGCGACTCCAGAAGGTGAAGGATGCGCTGCTCGGATCCGAACGCAACCTGCGCCTCGCCAACGACAAGGCGCAGGACGTGACCATCAAGAAGCTCACCCGCGGCAACCCCACCATGGCGCGCAAGTTCGCCGAGCTCGCGAGCGGCGACGCCGAGCGCTCACAGGACGACGACTCCGCGAGCGCATAGGCTCCCGCGCAGCACATCCGCCAGCACCGGCGGATGGTCGAACACCCCACCGGCAGGAGACGTGCCCATGGCAACGGCGAAGAGCAGAACCCGTGAGCAGCACATCGCAGTGTTCGGCGGGAGCGGCAGCGGCAAGACCGTGCTCGTCTCCTCCTTCTACGGCCCAACGCAGGAGCCGCAGTTCGCGAAGGAGAACCTCTACGAGGTCGTCGCCGACGACACCGGGCAGAGCGACAAGCTGTACCAGAGCTACCTCGGCATGAAGAACGCCGCGAAGGTGCCCGCATCCACCCGCTTCACGCACACCGCGTACTCGTTCCTGGTGAGGCCAAAGGCCTGGTCGGAGGAACGCGCGAAGAACTCGAAGCCGTTCGACGCACTCCGCCTCGTGTGGCACGACTACCCCGGCGAATGGTTCGAGGAGTCCGCGGAGGGCGAGGAGGAGAGCCGCAGGCGTGTCGAGACGTTCACGGCGCTCCTGAGCTCCGATGTCGCGCTCCTGCTCGTCGACGGTCAGCTGCTCCGCGACAATGAGGGCTCAGAAGAGCTGTACCTGAAGTCGCTGCTGACGAACATCCGCTCCGAACTGCTCCGCCTGAAGCCCGA
Organism: Pseudoclavibacter sp. JSM 162008; assembly: GCF_041366455.1. Classification (NCBI taxonomy): domain Bacteria; kingdom Bacillati; phylum Actinomycetota; class Actinomycetes; order Micrococcales; family Microbacteriaceae; genus Pseudoclavibacter; species Pseudoclavibacter sp. JSM 162008. The sequence goes on along the minus strand of NZ_JBEWYX010000006.1, from coordinate 203,026 downwards.
GCTCCTGAAGAACGGCAAGCCCCTCGCGCAGTTCCCTCGCATCTGGGTGCTCGCTCTTTCGAAGTCCGACCTTCTTCCCCAGATGGATGCGCACGCTTTCAAAGCGCTGCTCGTCGAGAAGGTCAGCGACGAGCTCGATCAGCTGCGTCAGGAGCTTCGCGGTTTCGTTCAGGCGCCGGAGGCGATGTCGTTCGCCGAGGACTTCATCCTGCTGTCCTCCGCGAAGTTCGAGCCGGGCAAGATCGAAGTGACGGAGCGCGTCGGCGTCGACGCCGTCCTCCCACTCGCCGCGATCCTGCCCTTCGAACGCCACGTCAGCTGGGCGAAGAAGCTCCACGATGGCGGGAAGGTCGCGGAGAAGATCTTCAGCAAGGCGGGCGGGATGGCCGGCCTCGCCGCGATGGGGGCTCTGTTCGTCGTCAAGAAGATCAAGCTGCCTGGCCCCCTCGGACTCATTGCGGGGTTCGCGGCGTCACTCGTCTCGAAGGACTCCATCGAGCGGGGAGCGGCACTCGCCGGCGAGAAGCTCAAGACCGTCAACGCGGAGGCGCTCGCCAAGCACGACTACCTGACCGCGATGCTCACCCGCTTCAAACTCGACCTCGAAGAGGCAGAACGCAAGGGGATCCTCGTCAGGAGCAAGAAGTGAAGCTCATCTGGGCGACTCGAGGGCGCACGTGGGGGCACCGGTTCCTCCTCGACGGCGGTTTCGCGGACCCGCTCCCCGAATACGACAGAGCCTTCGCGCATCTCGGCGATGACTCGGAGCTCTGGCACCTCGGCGACGACCGGGCGGCGCTGCGCTTCCCTGACCCGGAAGGGCGCACAGACCGCGCCGGCAGGCCCATCACTCACGAGTTCGTGGTGTTCACGCCCGAGCTGCGCGAGATCTCGTCCGTTGCCACCGGACTCTCCATGATCTGGGCCCAGCCGATCGTCTCGGCCCGATTCGCCGACGTCTGGGATCTGCCGAAACCTCCGGCGCGTTCCTGAGCGAGCAGGCCGCCCCGACCCTGAACTCCGAAGAGACGCGAGGATCCCCATGAACCACCACACTCTGGAGCCAGAAGCCACGGGAACCGTCGGCGACGGCGCCGTATGGACGCAGGACGCATCCGGATCGAGGACCCAGATGGACCCGCTCCGGTGCGAGTTCGCGGGCTGGCTCGGCGACGAGCTCGTCGGCGTCCATCCGGACTTCATCGTGGCCGGTTCACTCGCCGATGCACTGCGCGCTTCCGACCTCTCGGGGTTCGAGTTGCGCGAGGCGACCGTCACGACGTCGCCGGAGTTCGTCTCCTACGCCGGCGGTCTCCCGGAGCGCTGGGAGCGACTCGAGCCCACCGGACGCGCAGATGGGAACGACGACTTCGCCCAGCGGGACGGGATGCTGCTGGTCAGCGAACGCGCCCTCGCGCTCCTCAACGAACACCGCATCGTCGAAGCGCAGCTCGTGCCCGCCGAAGAGACCCCCGAAGCGTCGCGGTTCGCGCATCACCGCGACGCGGCACGAGCCGCCGCCCGGCTTCGCGAGCGCGCCGGCCAGGAGGCCGAGGCTGACGAGGATGCCGTGGAAGTCGCTCGTCTCACCGAACTCGTCGACGCGCTCGGCGCGACCGCAACCGCATCCACACCGCCGAAAATGCGCGTCAACGGCGACGCGAAGCGCACGGTGGCGGGAGACCTCACCCTGGCCGCGGCCGCGCTCGGCAAGAAGATCGAGGATCCGGCGGCCCTCGCTCTCCTCGGACTCATCGACGGCCCCATCGAGATCAACCGCTCTGGCGCTTACCAGTGCGCCTCCCGGAACGCCGACCGCTCCTTGATCGTGGGGATGAAGGGAGGCGCCGTGAAATGCGTCGAATTTACCTTCCACCCGCACCGCAACGCCCCGGAAGCCAACTACCCGCGCACGGCGCACCTCATCGAGGGCATCGACCCGTTCACCCGCGACGGAGTCCTCGAGCACCTCGGGGAGCCCAAGGAGGTCCTGCCCCCGGACGACGGAGAGCGAAGCCGCGACGTGTATCGCATAGGACGACAGCGCGTGATGCTGTACTGGAGAGGGCAGGACTACTCGCCGCGGACGGTGATGGTCGGCCGCAAGGGCTGAGGGGCTCCCCCCTGCGTCCGCGCGACTTATCCCCAGGCAGACAGGCGGTCCGTTTTCCCGCCGCACGGAGGGACAGACTGGGGGTCTCACATGAGTCGCCGGCCGGGGATGCCGCGCGGAGAGCACGGGGAGATCGACATGTCAGTGGTGCACGTAGTTGCCAAGAGGTGGCGCGGCGGATGGGAGTTCCACCTCGGGCCTGAGGACGTGACGCAAGGAGCTACGCTCGGTGACGTTGCACGGCAGGTCTTCGACTACCTCGAGACGCGCGAGCCCGGGGTCGATCACAGTGCGACCAGCCTCAGCATCGCCTTCGACCTCGGCACGCTCACAGAAGCGGTCGACACGGCGAAGAAAGCGATCGAGAAAGCGCAACATGCGCATCTCGTCGCTGATACGCGTCTCAGGACTGCTGTCGCCGCGATGCACCGCGAACGGTACGCGAACCGCGATATCGCGTTGCTTCTCGAGATCGACCGCGATCGCGTGGAGGAACTGCTCCGAAGCACAGACTCTCGCTGAGCACCGTCCGCTGCGCGGGACTCCGCACATCGCGGACGTGCAAAGAACCGGACGTGCCGGTCGCGGCCTTCGGCCTCCTCCTCACGACGAACAATCACCCCGTCCGGACGAGAGCAATCGAAGAGCCAGCTACGCGTCCGATCAGACGGAGCCTGGTATCTGACATAGCCGAGTTGCGAGAACTATGGTCCTCCGCCGTCCGTGGCCCTGCTCAACGCCGCGCGCACCTGCTCGACAAAACGCGTTGGCGTGGGCCAGAGTTGCGATGTGGTCGCCCGGATCGCGAACCAGTCGATCTCCTGCAGACGGTTCACGCGCCCGATGTCCTTGCGCCATTGGCGCTTGTCGGTGCGGTGATGGTCCCCTTCGTACTCGATGGCGATCTTCTGAGCCCGATACGCGAGGTCGACACGCCCCACGAACTCCGACCCGTTCCAGACCTCGACGCCGACCTCCGGTTCCGGAAGCCCGCCAGCGACGATCACCAGCCGCGTCCAGGTCTCCATCGGTGATTCGACGCCTGCACGAACCCGTGCAACGGCCGCCCGCAAGGAGGCCCCACCCACACCGTTGCCCCAGGTTCGCGCGATCTCCCCGAGCTCCTCCAGCGTCGCGAGGGGCGGCGCCGTCCGCGCTCCCTCCGGTGGCTGCTCGGGCCGCACGATGCCCTCATAGTCCGTGGATGTGGCGACGAGGGCATCCCCCAGCACGACCAACTCGTTGACGTCGAGGTGGCGGGCGCAGGTTGCCCAGGTCAGCGCGGGCGACGCGACAGGTGCGCCGCGCAGCTCGCGAGCATCCCACAGCGACGCCCTGATGCTTCGCGACTTGACGCCCAGACCGGCGGGCCGGTTCCTCCCAGCCGGCACGAGGAGGTACACGGTCGAGTCGCGGTCAAGACGGCGTGGCACGGGCAGGCCCCAGATTCTCGCCGCTGTCAGCCCGCCGAGAACACAGCGGTCCTTGATCCTCGGCACGAAAGCGCGTGCGATCTCAAGAGGAGACCGCACTGCCCCTCGCACCCGCACGCCGCGGTGAGGTTTGGAGAATTCGGGGCCGTTCAGTTCCTGCCGTGTCAGGCCCGCGCGCAGCCCATCCCTGAACGCGAAGGGTTCGTTCCCCACTCCGGAGAGCATCTCCTCAGGCTCAGACATGGGCCAAGGGTAGAGGGATGCAGAGCTTGTCTTCCGAGATATCCACAGCCCGAAGGTGCGTTGAAAGCGACACCGAAGGTCGCGGCAGCCCCTTCCGGCGGATCATCCTGATGGGTTTCGCCGAGTCGTGATGGGAATCCCCCCATCGCGAGTCAGATAAACCCATCAATGTGAAGGGCCGACGAGCCCTGCGCCAGACTTCGATGGGTTTTGCCGACCGGTGGTGGGTAACGCCCCATCACGAGTCGGAGGAACCCATCAAAGTGGGCGCAGCTGCAGGAACCTCAGCCGACCTACTCCCCGCCCTCCACGACGTACAGCTTGCGTAGGGGCGCTCCGGTGACGGTCCACCGGGTGCGCATCCCTTCGCCGAGACGCACGATGGAACCCGGTTCGAGGTCGATCGACGGCAGCTCGGGCTCGAGGAACTCGACCGTCGCCGTTCCGCTGATCACGAGAAACACCTCGTCGGCCTCGACGTCGAGCATCGACCCGGCCGACATCTCCCACAGCCCGAACTCCGTGCCCGCGAAGGCGCCGAGCTCGTGCGCCGCGGTCGTCGGCTCGCCGCTCACCTTCTGCCACCCCTCGACGGGGTCGTGTGACAGGGATGCGCCCCGCGCGTGCACGACCGATCCGGGCTGCATCCCGGTCACACCACCGGCACCGGTCACGGCAGCGGCCTCATCTGCTGCGCTCTCACCGCCCGCGCTCACGAGTCGAACCCCAGGCCGACCGCGTCCATCGTCTTCAGCCACAGCCCGCGCTTGCCTTCGTTGCGGTCGGCGCGCGCCATCTCGGCGAGCGACACCTTCGCACCGATCGACGCGAACGGCTCCGGCGGGAACGGCAGCGGCTTCTTCTTCACGAAGTCCATGCGCGTGCGCTCCGTCTCCTCGCCGCTGAGCAGGTCGAGCAGCACGTTCGCCGCGTACCTCGTCGCGCCGACGCCGAGCCCCGTGAAGCCCGCCGCGTGCGCGACCCTGCCGTCGAACTCCGTGTCGAAGAACGAGAAGAACCGCGTGCAGGTGTCGATGACGCCGCCCCACTTGTGCGAGAAGCCGAGACCCTCGAGCTGCGGGTAGGTGGCGATGAAGTGCGCCGCGAGCTTCTCGAACGTCTCGGGGCGCTGGTCGTACTCCTGCTTGATGCGGCCGCCGTAGTTGTAGACGGCGTCGTACCCGCCGTAGAGGATGCGGGTGCGGCCGTCGGCGTCCGTGACGAGCCGCGAGTAGTGGAAGCGATTGTTGAGGTCCGTGATGCCCTGCCTCCGCTTCCAGCCGATCGATTCGAGCTGCTCGTCGCTCAACGGGTTCGTCATGAGCACGTAGTCGTAGACGGGCACCGTGTAGAAGCGGTCGCGCTTGATGAGCGCCGGGAAGGCGTTCGTGCCGAGCGCCACCCGCTGCGCGTAGATGCTGCCCTCGTCGGTGGTGACCGTGATGCCGCCGCCGTCTGCCTCGAGCGACCTGACGGGAGTGTTCTCGAAGATCGCGACGCCCATGCCGAGCACCACGCGGCGCAGCTCCCACACGAGCTTCGCGGGGTTCACGAGGGCGGTGCCCTCGCTTTCGTAGTTCGCGGCGAGGAACAGCGGGGAAGAGACTTCCTGCTGGAGTGTCTTCCTGTCGAGGAACTCGAGGCCGGAGTCGCCGACCGCCGCCTGCTCGAGCTCGGCGACCTGGTGGGGCTCGGTCGCGACGTTGAGCACGCCCGTCTCCTCGTAGTCGCAGTCCATCGAGTAGCGCTTGACGGTCTCCCCGATCTCGCGCAGGTTCTCGAGGCCGAGCGCTTCGAGCTTCGAGTACTCGTGCGGCAGCCGGTCCTTGCCGTTCGACTCCCCGTGGGTGAGGCTCGCCTCGCAGAACCCGCCGTTGCGGCCGGATGCGGCCCATCCGAGTCGCTTTCCCTCCAGCAGCATGATCTTCCGCTTCGGGTCGCGTTCCTTCGCGAGCAGCGCTGTCCACAGCCCCGTATATCCGCCACCGACGATCACGAGGTCGGCAGTGTGGTTGCTTCGAAGCGGCGGCGACGCGGCGGGACGAGCCGGGTCGTCGAGCCAGTAGGTCGTCGGCTTCGCTCCGGCGAGAGACGCGGCAATGCGCTCCTCGCTGATCTCGGCTTCCGCTCGATCGAACGTGGTCATTGATGTCCTCCGGGTGGGGGTTGACGGCCATCTGCTGCTTCGTGTCTACCCTGCTTACCTACCGTTTGGGTGGACGCCGTGTCGGTTCGACGCCCGACGCGTCGACGATCTGTCCGACAAGCTCAGCACGATCTGCGGCGAATGCACCACCCCCAGCGCTACCCTCGTGGTCACGCGACCCCATGATCGGTGTCGCGTCATCGAACAAGGGGAACCCATGACCGACATCAACGAACTGCTCAAGCTCATTCCAGTCGCCGACATCGCCAACCAGCTCGGTGTCGACAAGCAGACCGCCCAGCAGGGGATCCAGGCAGCGTTGCCGACCCTCATCGGCGGTCTCCAGGCGAACGCGGCCGATCCCGCAGGTGCCAAGTCGCTCGAGCACGCGCTCGAGAAGAAGGACACATCCCTCGTCGAAGGCCGCGTCTCGCTCGCCGACATCGACACCAACGACGGCGAGAAGATCGTCAAGAACGTCTTCGGCAGCAACACCGACCAGGTCGCGGCAGCCCTCGGCTCAGCACCGGGCGGCCAGACTTCGGGGCTCGTGCAGAAGCTGCTCCCGATCCTCGCGCCGATCGTGCTCGCGTGGCTCGCGAAGAAGTTCCTCGGCGGCCAGCAGGGCGCATCCACGACCGCGGGCTCGGGTTCGGGCGGCGGGCTCGAGGACCTTCTCGGCGGGATCCTGGGCGGTGGGTCCGGTTCCTCCGCAGGTTCCGCGAACGCGGGCGGCGGGGCGGGCGGCGGACTCGGTGACATCCTCGGGCAGGTGCTCGGCGGCGCGAGCGGTTCCAGCAAGCCAGCAGGTGGAGGACTCGGCGGAGGCCTGGGAGACATTCTCGGCGGGCTGCTCGGCGGCGGCAAGCGCTGACTCGTCGGGCAGCGGATGCGCGCGGGAGGGAGCGCGGGTCGAGCAGCACCGGCCTGCCCCTCCCCCGCATCCCGAAGCGCACCAGACGGCCGAGCACCCAGCGGATCTGACCGCCCCTACCGCCTCGTGAAATGAGCCCAGCATCTTCGACCCCGCCTCCGAGACCTTCGTGCGCGCCCTCGCTCTTGTGGTGTTCGCGCTCGTCACCACCGGCGCGATCGCGCTCCTGTTCACAAGATTGCCGATCCGGCCCAGCTCGCGACTGCTGCTCACGCCGCTCGCAGCGCAGCACCGCCTGACCCGCCTCGACGACGACAGCCGTGGCTGGGAGACGGCGTTCGCGGGAGAGCTCGTGTGGCTCGCCCACCGCGGCGCGCTTCGCATCCACGAGGTCGCGGATGCGGGGGCTTCGCAGCGGATCGGAGACGCCGGCTACCGCGCCCCACGATCGACCGGATGGGAGATCGAGTGGCTCGGCGCGGACCCGCTTCTCCCTGGATGGTCCAGCGCCATCATGGACGCCTACTTCCCTGGCGGCAGGCGCGCCCGCGGCAACCGCGCGCGAGTAGACCGCACTGGCGGAGACGACTCCACCCGCCGCGCCGCCATGAAGTCCGCGGTGGTCGCCGAGCTCGACCGCGCCGGGGTCGACCGCACTGACCGCGACGGCTGGGTCTCGCGGCTGCTCGCCAGCCCGTACAGCCGGGCGTTCGCGGGACTGATCATCGTGCCGATCGGGCTGCTCCTGCTCACCCCGTGGCTCCCCGCATGGGCGGTTCCGATCTTCCTCGTCGCACTTGCCACGGTCATCGTGCTCACGTTCATCCGCCCGCCGTTGCAGCGACGCTGGACGAAGCTCTGGGAGCGGTACCGGACCGAGAGCCAGCACCTGCACGAGCTCCCCATCGACGAGCGCGGCACCGGGGCCACTCGAATCGTCTACCTCGACGCGTTCGCCGAGAACCTCGGCTTCGCAGACATCGTCGGATACGGGTCGTCGGAGTACATGGCGCGCGGCTACGCGCAGCAGGCCGACGCGATGGTGCGCGAGGGATTGCTCGACGACATCCGTCCCGAGTGGCTGTCGACAGCCCGCGAACGGCTGACCGAGAAGCAGCTCACCGACCTCATCGACGGGTTCCTCTTCACCGTGCGCTGACGCCGCCGGTGGCCGGATGCTCGACGTGCGCGGACCCTCCGGCCCGCGCCGTCGGGGCGGGCCCGCGCATCCACACCCCTAGCGGTGTGACGGGATACGGAACGTCTTCACCTTGTCGCCCTCGACCGTGACGAACGCACGCGACGTGCCATTGAAGCGGTTGCTGCGCCAGTCGAAGAACAGCTCGGTCGTGTCATCCTCGGTGCTGGCGTCCTTGATCACCATCTGGGCGCTCTGCCCGATGGCGTCGCTCTGCGACCAGCTGCTGACACCTTCACGCCCCTCGAGCACGCGACCCCAGTCGTCGACCGAGCCATCCTCGGCGAATGCTTCGACAAACGCCTGCTCGTCTCCGCTGTTGATCGCGTCGACAAGAGCCTGCACCGGTGCAGGCACTGTGAAATCAGTCATGGAACCCCCATCTCTCCGCGGGCGAAGGCCGCCCGAACGGCCACAATGTAGCAAGCCAGCCTCCGGATTCCCGGGCATGGCCGTAAGCTCGGAATCTCAGGATGCGCGGCAACCCGCCCTGCGCTTCCGCCCTCCGCCTCTTTCCAAGGCAAGCCCGGCTCGTCAAAAACAGGCCACGTCAACAAGCAGAAGGTGAATTGAGCATGAGCGACTTCTCGCCCCTTGAAGTATTCGACCGTCGCGAGTCAGAAGTCCGCGGATACATCCGCTCGTTCCCCGTGGTCTTCGACCGCGCGTCCGGCTCCACCCTGGTGACCGCGGACGGCGACGAGTACCTGGACTTCTTCGCCGGCGCCGGCGTGCTCAACTACGGGCACAACAACCCGCTCTTCACGAAGGCCCTCGTCGAATACATCGAACACGGTGGCATCCTGCACGGGCTCGACATGGCGACATCTGCGAAGCGGGCCTTCATCGAAGCGTTCGAGCAGTACGTGCTCGAGCCCCGCGGCTACGACTACAAGATCCAGTTCACGGGCCCGACCGGCGCGAATGCCGTCGAAGCAGCCCTGAAGGTCGCCCGCCAGGCCACCGGTCGCACCAACGTGGTCGCGTTCACGAACGGCTTCCACGGCCTCAGCCTCGGCGCCGTCGCCGTCACCGGCAACAAGAAGTACCGCGACGCCGCGGGCACGACCCTCGGCGATGTCACCCGCCTCCCCTTCGAGGGCTACCTGGGCGACAAGCTCGACACGCTCGACCTGTTCGAGAAGATGCTCGACGACACCGGCAGCGGCCTCGACCTGCCCGCCGCTGTCATCGTCGAAGCCATCCAGGGCGAGGGCGGCATCAACGTCGCGAGCCCGGAGTGGCTGCGACGCCTCCGCAAGATCACCGAAGAGCGCGGCATCCTCCTCATCCTCGACGAGATCCAGGCTGGCATCGGGCGCAGCGGCTCCTTCTTCGCGTTCGAGGAGTCCGGCATCGTGCCCGACCTCGTCACCGTGTCGAAGTCGATCTCCGCATCCGGACTGCCCATGTCGCTGGTGCTGCTCCGCCCGGCGGTGGATGTGTGGAAGCCGGGCGCCCACACGGGCACCTTCCGCGGCAACAACCTCGCGTTCGTCACGGCGCGTGTCGCCCTCGAGGAGTACTGGGCCGACGACGCCTTTATGACGACGGTCGCCGAGCGCTCCGCCGAGCTCCGCGCGGGCCTCGAGTCGATCGCCGCCGACTACCCGCAGCTCGACTTCACGGTCCGCGGCCGCGGCCTCATGTACGGCATCGTCAGCCTCCGTGACCGCGACCTGCCGTCGCGCGTCTCCGCTGAGGCGTTCCAGCGCGGGCTCGTCATCGAGACCGCTGGCGCCTTCGAGGAAGTCCTGAAATTCCTCCCCGCGCTCACGCTCACGAGCGAGGAGCTGCAGACGGGGCTCCGCATCGTGCGCGAAAGCCTCGACGCCGTCATCGCGGGCGACGACTCCGAGGCAGAGCACGCCGTCGAAGACCACGTCGCCTCGCACGCCTAGTCCTCCCGGCCGCGCAGCTCGACTGCCAGACGCATCCACCCCACCCCGGTGGGGGACATTCACACGAGAAATGCCTGTTCCTGAACAAGGGAACAGGCATTTCTCGTGTGGATGCGGATGTGGATGCGGAAGAGAGCTGGTGCAGGCGCGACCACGGGCGGGTCAGTGCTTGCGGGTGCCGCCTCCGGAGAACGTCGAGCCGTAGGAGTGCGGCGTCGGCGCGGGTCCGAGATCACGGGGTAGCGGCGTCGGTTCGGGTCCGCTGGGCGATGTTTGCGAGTCAGGCGCGTGCGAGTCAGGCGCGTGCGCGTGTGGCGCAGGGGCATGGGGCGCTGAACCCTGCGATCCCGAGGCTTGCTGCACCGACGAGGGAAGCCACGACGCTGGCCGCTCGGTCCGTCGAGGCGCGGCGGCCCAGGGCGAGGGAGCGCTGGGCGAGCTGGGAGCCGCATCCGGGATCGGCTGCTGCACAGATAGCCCGAGGAGCGAGATTCCGCCGCTCGTGTCGGTGTCTTCGTGCAGGCCCGCGACTCCCGCCTCTACCGCCCTGCGCCGTTCGGCCTTGCGGAGCTCCGACGCGGCCTTCGCTTTCTTCGTTCGGCGACGCTGCACGAGGATCGCCACGAGCAGACCGAGGCCGAGCACGAGCACGACGAGCAGCGCGAACGCGACGATGGTGAAGATCTGATTGGTGCCGGCCATGACTGCGTCAGCTCAGCGCATCGGCCGGATCTTGAGCTCGTCGACCGCCCCACCAGCCGGGGTGTCGACGGCGAGCCGCACCGCCTGCGCGACCGCCTGCGGCGTCAGGTAGCGCTCGCGCTCGTAGCTGCCCTGCTCGAGCTGCCGCAGCTCACGCTGCATGTCGGTGTCGACGCGGCCCGGGTGGATGCTGGACACGCGCACGCCGTGCTGGCGTTCTTCCTCGCGAAGCGCGTCGGTCAGCGCGCGCAGGGCGAACTTCGTGCCGCTGTACACGCTGGTGCCCGCGCCGCTCGCGTAGCCGGAACCCGAGTTGATCATGACGATCGTGCCCTCGCTCGTTCGAAGCAGCGGCAGCAGGAGGCGGGTGAGGTCGGCGACGGCGAACACGTTGAGCTCGAAGGCGCGGCGGAATCGCTCGCGCGAGCTCTCAGCGATGGCGTCGTGCCCGCCGAGCACGGCCGCCGAGTGCACGAGCACGTCGAGGCGGCGGATGCTGCGGGCCGCCTCGGCGAGCTGGCGCTCGTCGGTGAGGTCTGCGACGAACGGCGTCGCGCCCGGGATGCGGGCGGCGGCCTCGGCGACGGCGCGTGGCTCGCGCCCGCCGACCAGGACGTGGTGGGTGCGGCTCAGCTCGTGGGCGATGGCTTCGCCGATGCCGCGAGTCGCTCCCGTGACGAGCGCGACCGGCCGTCGGCGTTCGCCGTCGCGCTCACCGTCGAGAGGTGACGCGACGTGGCCTGCTTGAGTCATGGATGGTCCCCCGGGTTCTGCACTCTGCGACCGCGGAACGCGGCGGCACCCACATTCTGCCACCGCGCATCCGACGAGCCCCTCCGAAGCGGGTCAGAGGAGCAACTCGGTGAGTGGGTACAGGAAGTACCGCAGGGAGTAGGCCTCCCAGAGCGCTCCCACGACGAGAAGAACGAATGCGGCCAGTGCCAGGATGCCGACGCGTCCGAGGCCGCGGAGGTATGCGCGACCTCGGGTCGTGGCGCCGACCGTTGCCGGCGACACCCAATGTCGGCCGAGGAGCCATGTGCCGAGCAGGAGCAGAACATACGCCTGCAGTTCGATGACGACGGTGAGCGAGTGAGGGATGAACTGCACCCAGGCGGTCGGCGTCGTGGGCGCTAGCGTGATGCCGGTTTCGACCGCCCAGTACCCGAAGAAGGCGAACCCGGCGAAGGGCACGACCAGCGACGGCAGCACGATCGTCGCCAAGCTGAGCTTGCCGACGTTCACCGCCAGGATCGCGAGCGCAAACAGCGGTGGCGTTGCGACCAACCCCTGAACGAGTTCCGCAGTGCCGTCGTCTTCGAGCGCGACGGATCGCGCCGCGTTGAGCGCCGGGAACATCAGACCGACGATGAACCCGACGATGAAGAGCCCGTAGGCGAAGACGTTCACGAGCAGGTAGGCCCGCAGGTTCGTGCGGATGAGGTGAAATGGTCGCCGCCAGAGAGGTACGGGAGTATCTGGACCCTTCATTACTGGTGCTGAGGACATACTCCAAGCTCACCGGACCTCGCGAGGTGACGCCAGTGACGCGGCGTCACGAGAACCCGTGACATGTGTCATGCGTCGGCCGACCGTCTCCGCTATCTGCTCGTCCTCGCCGGGCATTCTCTGTGGCAGTCTGGTGCGGCCACCCCACTCCAGAAGGTTCCTCGTGCATTCCTCCTCTTCCGCTCACGCCGCTTCCACCAGCCGATCGCGACGCCGCGGTCTCGCGGCGACCGCGCTCGCCGGTGCCGCGACCCTGCTGGTCGGATGCACGCCCGTGGGCACGCAGTCCACGACACCCGACGGCGCCTCGTCGCCCGAGGCCAGCCAGCTGGTGGCGCTGACCGACGAGGTGGAGGCGGCTTCCGCTGACGGCGACGGGTCGACGTCGTTCGCCGCCGATGCGCTCGACGTGCTCGGCAAGCTCGACGTCGCACCGCGCGATGAGTGGGAGGAGTTCGACCGCGAGGGATCGTTCGGCGAGGGCTGGCAGGACCCGGACGGCAACGGGTGCGATGCACGCAACGACGCCCTGGCCGTATCCATGACCGACGTCGACCTGAACCGCGACGGCTGCCGCGTCGACACGGGCGTCTTCGTCGACCCGTACTCGGGTGACGAGATCGACTTCGAGCGCGGCCCCGACACGAGTCCGCTCGTGCAGATCGACCATGTGGTGGCGCTCGCGAACGCGTGGCGGACGGGCGCGAAGGAGCTGTCGTTCGTGGAGCGGGTCGAGCTGTCGAACGACCCCATGAACCTGCAGGCGACGGCCGGCTGGGTGAATGACGACAAGAAGAGCCAGGATGCGGCGAACTGGCTGCCCCCGCAGGAGTCGTACCACTGCACCTACGTGGCCCGGCAGATCGTGGTGAAGGCCACCTACAACCTCTGGGTCACGCAGGCCGAGCACGACGCGATGCGCGACGTGCTCGAGGGCTGCGCGTAACCGGGCCTTTCGGGGCGCGGGCGGTAGCCGTCGCGGCGCCGGACGGTCACCGTCCCTCGCAACGGATGGCGACCGCCCGGCCCGACGTCACACGACCAGCAGGGTGGCCACGAGGATCACGAGCACGATGGCGAGGCCGACCCAGCTGAGCCACGCCCACCTCTTGGGCTGGAACCGGAGCGCCGGGGAGCGCAGCACGCCGACCACAACCGCCGCGAGCGCGGGAGCGAGGGCCAACCCGAAAGCCCAGCCGCCGACGGCTGCCCAGGGTCCGGCGAACCAGAGGCTCACGAGGCCGGATGCCGCGAGCAGCAGCCAGTTCACAATGGGCAGGGCGGCCTTCGAGCGGAACGCGAAGAGCAGCGCGAGACCGGACGCAATGAGCGCGAACCCAAACGTCACCCACAGGAGCAGCGACCCCTGGGCGCCGAGGTCGGGCACCTCCGCCTCGGTCAGGAGCGAGACAGCGATGGGGTCGACGATCTGCTGCGTGTTGCCGAGCACCACGACCGCCCTGTCGGCCTCGCGGTCGAGCATGACGACGGACGCGAATCCACCGGTTCCACCGCTGTGCCAGGTGAGACTCGGGTTCGACGTCGCCGTCGGGTTGGTGACCTGCGTCGTCTGCCAGATCCAGCCGATCTCGCTGCCTTCGGCGAACTGCGCCGTCGGTTCGAGTGATGCGACGCCGGGTGCCGTGCCGTCGAGGTTCGCGGACGCCCACGCGGCGAGGTCGGCGACGGTGGTGGTCGTCGAGCTGCCGGTGGGCGCGTACCCCTCGCCCCACCAGTCGTCGGTCGGGATGCCGTTCGTCAGGAATCCGGGCGTCGTGTCCGCAGGAACTTCGGCCTCGGTCGTCGCGATGCTCGTCGACTCCATGCCGACGGGCCCGAGCACCCACTGCTCGAGGAGCGCCGGGTAACTGTCGGCGCCCGCCGCGTTCGTGAGCGCCGTGCCGAGCAGCGCGACGCCGAGGTTCGAGTAGACGGGACCCTGCGCTGGGTCGACGGGCGCGGCCGCCGCATCCTGGATCATGACCTCGGTCGTCTGCGGCCCGTACGGGTTGCCGCCGGAGAGCGACGCCGCGAGCGACTCGACGGCGAAGGTCGGCCCCAGGCGGGGGAGGCCCGAGCTGTGCTGCGCGAGGCTCGCGAGCGTCACCTCGCCGGCCGGGGTCCCCTCGAGCTCCGGGATGTGCGCCGAGAGCGGGTCCTCCGCGGTCACTTCGCCGCGGTCGATGGCGTCCGCGAACAGCGACGCCGTGAAGGTCTTCGTGACCGAGCCGAGCTCGTAGAGCGTCTCGTCCGTGGGAGCCGGGCCGTCGCGACCCTCTCCTGTCTTGCCGACACCCGCCCACGTGGTGCCCTCCGGCGTGACCTCGGCGACGACCACCGACCGGAAGCCGCCATGGCCGCCCACCGCATCCACGACCCGCGCCGCGAGGGCCTCATCACCCGAGGTCTGCGTGCCGAGCGCCTGGCGCTGCGGCCCCACGAGCATTCCGAGCACAACCGCGACGACCCCCGCGACAAGGGCGGCGATGAGAAGGATGCGCTTGGCCGGGCCCCGGGGAGTCCCGTCACCGCCCGGGGCGGGCGCGCCGGTCGCCGCGCCCATCGCGGGAGAAGTCGGAGGCAGCGGCTGCGACTGCGACTGCGCCCCCGCCGGGTTCTGCTGCTGGCGTTCGTGTGTCATGCGCTTCCCCTTGCTCTCGATCTGCGCTCGCTGCGGTCTTTCGCTGTTCCCTCCAACGCTACGAGCGACCACCGACACCGGCCTCCACCGTGAGCGGGAGATGCCTCCGCCGCCCGCCGGAGATGGCGCACGAAACGCGCATCCGTCGCACGGCGTCGTCCGGCGGCAAGCCGGGGTTCGGCGTGGGAAGATCGAAGGATGAAGATCCTGTCGATCCAGTCGTCGGTCGCCTACGGGCACGTGGGCAATTCGGCTGCGGTGTTCCCGCTGCAGCGTCTCGGGCACGAGGTGTGGCCGGTCTCGACCGTCGTGTTCTCGAACCACACGGGCTACGGCGCTTGGCGCGGCCCGCTCCTCCCCGCGTCGGACGTGCGCGACGTGATCCTCGGGGTCGAGGAGCGCGGCGCGCTCGCGCAGGTGGATGCGGTGCTCTCCGGCTACCTGGGCGGCGAGGAGATCGTCGACGTCGTCGTCGACGCGGTGAAGCGCACCAAGGAGCTCAACCCCGCTGCGACGTACACGTGCGACCCCGTCATGGGCAACGCCAAGTCTGGCTGCTTCGTCGCCCCCGCCATCCCCGAGCTCATCCGCGAGCGGGTCGTGCCGGTCGCCGACATCCTCACGCCGAACCAGTTCGAGCTCGGCTTCCTCACGCGCACGACACCCTCGACGATCGACGAGACCCTCGAATCGGTCGACCTGGCACGCGAGCTCGGCCCGCGCACGGTGCTCGTCACGAGCGTCGAGCGCCCAGACCGCCCGGAAGGCACCATCGAGATGATGGCGGTCGATGACACGGGCGCCTGGATCGTGCAGACCCCGTACCTCCCGTTCAAGGCGAACGGATCGGGCGACGTCACCTCGGCGCTCTTCACGGCGCACTACCGCACGTCAGGCTCGGCGTCCGAGGCGCTCGCCGCGACGGTCTCGAGCGTCTTCGACCTGCTGCAGATCACGCTCGACTCGGGTGAGCGCGAGCTGCAGATCGTCGCGGCTCAGGATGCGTTCGCGAACCCGCGCATGCAGTTCCAGGTGCGCCAGATCCGCTAGCGGCTGCGCTGCGTAGCGCTGCGTAGCCACTTCGCCGCGTAGCCATTGCGCCGCCGTGGCAAAGGTTGTGGCGAAATGCTGTCCGATCACGCCCAGACAGCACTTCGCCACAACCCTGTCGAGGGCTGGCCGGAGCAGGGGCGTTGATCGCGGGCACGCGACCGCACCGCACCCGCTCCCCTACACGAGCACCCCGCCCTGCATGACCCAGTCGAGGCGCGACTCGGCGAGCACGCTGACGTCGTCGAGCGGGTTGGCGGATGCGGCGATCAGGTCGGCGTGCGCGCCGGGTGCGATCACGCCGAGCTCCCCTTCGCGCTGCAGCAGGCGAGCGGCGGTCGTCGTGGCGCTGCGGACGATGTCGAGCACCGGCATGAACTCGGCGCGCACCTCGAACTCGCGGGCCTGGTGGCGCTGCATGCCGCCGAGCAGGTCGCTGCCGTAGCAGAGGTTCACGCCACCCTTGTGGGCTTTCTCGAGCGCGACCTTGCCCCCCTCGAGCACGTCGGAGACCTTCTCCCAGTTGTCCTGCGGCAGCCCGTGCTCGCGTCCCTCCTCCATGAGCGCCCAGTAGGTGACGAGGTTCATGGTGAGGAACGCGTCGTGCTCGAGGAACAGCTCGATCGACTCGTCGTCGAGCAGGTTGCCGTGCTCGATGCCCCGCACGCCTGCCCGCAGGGCGCGGTTGATGGCGCGAGCCGTGTACGCGTGCGCCGTGACGTAGCGGTTCGCGGCGGTCGCCTCCTCGACGACGGCCTCGATCTCCTCGACGGAGAACTGCGTGGAGTCGACGCGGTCGGTGGGTGAGGCGACTCCCCCGCCCGCCAGGATCTTGATGTGGTGGGCGCCGCGGCGGATCTCGTCGCGGGCCGCGTGGCGGACGGCGGAGATGCCGTCGACGACCCGGCCGATGTGCGAGCAGGTGTACTCGCCGTCGTGGCTGTCGCGTCCACGCGAGCGGGGGTCGCCGTGCCCGCCGGTCTGCGAGAGCGCCTTGCCGCCGAAGAAGAGGCGCGGGCCGCGCACGAGCCCGTCGACCTGCGCGTCGTGCAGGCCGAAGTCGGCGCCGGCCACGTCGCGCACGGTCGTGAAGCCCCGGCTGAGCATGTCGCCCATGAGCTTCGCGGCCTGCAGCGCCACGTAGTTCGGCGACTCCTCGCCGATGGAGGCCAGGTCGGCCGTGTGCGCGGTGACGTGCACGTGGCAGTCGATGAGGCCGGGCAGGAGGTAGCGACCGGATGCATCCAGTTCCTCGGCCCCGTCGGCGGCGGGGACCTCGCCGCCGACCTGCTCGAAGCGACCACCTCGGATCGAGAGGTCGCCCGTGCGGTACTCGCCCGCGTCGACGTCGAGCCAGGTGGCGTTGCGGATGTTGAGGTCTGCGGTCATGCGGATGCTCCCTGCTGCTTGGCGCTCTCCACGCCGGTGTCGATGATCTGGACGGCGCGCTCCTGCGCCGTCGGGGTGTAGGTGCCCTCTGGCGCGCACATGTTGACGGTCGCGAGCGGCGCCCCGTCTGGCCCGGGGATGGGCACGTTGAGGATCGACCCGCAGCCGAGCGCCTTGATGGTGCTGGCGTCGTCGAAGATCCGGTCGAGGTCGGCCGGGGTCGCGCCGAGGAACGGCTCACCGGAGTCGCGGCAGGCGGCGACCCAGTCGGGTGAGACCTGCGTGGCGACCTGCTTGGTCCCGCCGACGGGGTACTCGTCGGCGTGCGAGCTGTAGATGCGTTCCATCACCTCACCGCCCTGGGTGAAGCGCAGCACCGTGAAGAGCACGACCCCGACCTCCTCTTCGATGGTGTGGTGGATGCTCGCCCAGTCGACCGCGTCCAGTGCCGTCTCACCGCCCTGCCGGCTCTGGCCCTGCTGTCCGCTTCGCACTCGTTCGCCGTTGGGGGTCATGCGTTGGTGCCTTCCTTGTCTTCGGTCTTGGTGATGGCGCCCTTGCCGCTGTTGGTGATGTCCTCGAGCGAGTGCCCGGCCGTGCGCACCGCGAAGAGCAGCGTGCACGCGACGCCGATGACCAGCACGGTCGTCGTCATGCCGAAGACGCCCACGAAGCCCCACTGGGCGGCGAAGGTGCCGATGATGATCGGCGCGGTGATCGAGCCGATGCGGCCGAACGAGGAGCTCATGCCGACGCCCGTGGCGCGCAGCCAGGTCGGGAAGACCTCGGGTGTGTAGGCGTAGACGCCGGCGTAGGTGCCGTTGAGGAAGAACGAGAGCACGGTGCCGGCGACGGTGACCATGATCGGGTCGTTGGCCTGGCTCATCCACAGCGCGGCCCCGGCGGAGCCGATCAGGTAGAGCGCGATCGTGAACTTCCGGTCGAGCTTCTCGTTGAGGTAGGCGGCGCTGAAGTAGCCGGGGATCTGCGCGAGGTAGATGTAGAGCGAGTACGTGAAGCTGGTGGTGACGTCGATGCCGCGGTCGACGAGCAGCGTCGGGATCCAGGTGAAGAAGCCGTAGTACGAGAACGTGATGACGAACCAGATGAGCCAGGTGGTCGCCGTGATGCGCCACATCGTGCGGCCCCAGAGGAACTTCACGGCCTTGATGAAGCCGAACTTGACGGGCGCTTCCTCTTCGGGCGCGTTCGGGTCGACGGCCGGGAGGTCGTTGCCGGTGGATGCTCGCACCCGGTCCTCGAAGCTCGCCACGACGGCCTCGGCTTCCGCGTGCCTGCCGACGCTCGCGAGGTAGCGCGGCGACTCGGGGAGCGAGCGGCGCCACCACAGCAGCATAACGATGGGGAGGAGGGTGAGCACCTGCGCCCAGCGCCAGCCCTCGTCGGACGCGGGGACGACGAAGCGGCCGATGAGGGCTGCGGCGACGAAGCCGAACGAGAAGAACCCGGCGAGGGTGCCGACGAACCAGCCGCGGCGATGCTTGGGCACGAACTCCGACAGGAAGGGCGCGATGATGGCGCTCTCGGCACCGGCGCCCATGCCGGCGAGGATGCGCATGAAGAGGAAGACCTCGAAGTTCCACGAGAGTGCCGCGACGAGGGAGGCGACCGCGTAGAGCACCAGCGACCACATCATCACCTTCTTGCGGCCGATCTTGTCGCCGAGGTAGCCCGCGAGGAGCGCGCCGAAGAGGAATCCGAACGGTGCGGCCGAGCCGACGAGGCCGAGCTGTGCGGCCTCCAAGCCGAACACGTCGCGGACGCTCGGCATGAGGAAGGCGACGATCGCGCCGTCCATGCCGTCGAAGGTGTAGCCGAGCCCGCCGATGAGCAGGAGCGCGTAGTGGGGTCTGCTGATCGGCAGGCGATCGAGCCGTGCGGTGAGTGACAACGGAGTCTCCTGGGGATCGGGAACGTCGGTGTTCGAGAAAGCTTGATCCAGCACTCCCCATCATGCAATACAGATTGCAGAAATGTAACCCACGCGAAATCTCTTGCAGAAGAACCGCCGCCTCAGCCCCGCCCCACGCACCCCGGGCCGGATCCGTGCTGAAATGAGGGCATGTCCGCCGCCGAGCCGCCCACCGCAGACGAGACGCGACTCTCTCCCGACGCCTGGCTGCGCGGGATGCTCGCGGCCCGGAATCTCGGCCCCACCAGCCAGAAGCTCGCGAACTACCTCGTGACGAACATCAACGCGGCCAGCTACGCGCAGGCGTCGGAGATCTCCGCGTCCGCCCAGGTGAGCGCATCCACGACCACGCGCCTCGCGCAGCAGCTCGGCTTCAAGGGGTGGCCCGACCTGCAGCAGGCGCTCCGCACCCGTTACCTCGCGCAGCTCTCCATGGTCGATATCGCCGAGATCCACGGCCTCACCGACACCCCGTTCCAGAACGCGCTCCGCAACGACTCCGAGCTGCTCGCCGCGACGATGCGCGACGTCGACGACGTGGCCATCGCCCGCGTCGCGGCGGCCGTGCAGTCAGCGAAGCGGGTGCACGTGACCGCGATGGGCAGCTTCGCCGCGGTCGGGCAGGCGCTCGTACACAACCTGCAGATCGCCGGCTACCACGTGCACGCGCTCCTCGACCGCGACAGTGCCCTCTCGAACAGCGTCGCCCAGATGGGCGACGGCGATCTGCTCATCGTCTGCAGCTACTGGCGGCATTACCGCACGATCGTCGCGGCCGCCAACGCCGCGCACCGGCAGGGCGCGACGGTCGTGGCCCTCACCGACTACCTGCCGCCTCAGCTCGAGGGTGCAGTGGATGACCTCATCATGATCCCGGCGGAGGGCACGTCGTTCTTCCCGTCGCTCACCGTGCCGATGGCCGTGCAGCAGGGGCTCGTCGCGACGCTCGCCCAGCTCGACCCGGAGGCCACGAAGGTGCGGATCGACGCGGCCGAGCGCCTGTGGAACGAGCTCGACATCCTCATCGACCCGCGCTCGGCGCAGTAGCCCAGGCCGAGCTTCCTGGCCGCTCAGAACATGGGGTGGTCGTGCACGCTTGCTGCGGCCACGGGCTGGAGCACGTCCCAGTGCTCGAACGCTGCGCGGTTGTCGGTCATCGGGAGGTCTCGACCTTCGAGTTGGAGGGAGCGCCGGTGCCGACGCTGGCCTCACCAGCCTGGCCGCGAACGTCCCGAAATGCACATCACGAACGCGGATGCGGTGCATCAGCCAGCGGGTCGGGAGTGGCTCGCCCGCCCGCTCACCCCTTCGGATGAAAGCGAGGACCGGATGCGCGCTCGCGACCATCCTGGTTCGGAATCACCCCTAGCTTGGTGAGCATGCTCCGACTGCGTGATCACCTCACCGCTGCCACCGCGCTGCGGTGGCTCCTCGAACCCGCGGCTGGGGCACTCTTCCTCACGATGTGGTGCTTTGCCGAAGTCGGCCGGTGGGGCAGCTACCTGCCCTTCTACGCCGCGCCACTGATCTACGGCGTCGCCATCGGCATCTCGCGGCGGTTCCCACGGCTAGCGATCGGCATCGGGCTCCTCGTCCCGCTCCTGCAGCTGATCTGGGCGATCCCGATGGCGGACTCCACGGGCTGGCCCATCCACTTGGGCATGCCCATCGTGGTGTTCTTCGTCGCGCTGAGCACCGTGGGTCTGACCCGCTGGATCGCGCTGGGAGCCTGCGTCGTGCACGGCATCGGGATCGCGTTCCTGTTCGTGTATGCGGGCCAGTGGCTCCTCTGGTCTGGGCCGCTCGGCGGTGGCACGATGGGGTACCTCTCCGGTGTCAACCACTACACCCCGAGCGGTGAGCTCGTCTACCAAGAGGGTTGGGACGGACCGACGGAGGGGAACAACGTCGTCCAGGTCGTGTACAACGACCAGGGCAGCATGGAGTTCGTGAGCGTCGGCGGCCCCATGTCCGAGCTCATGCTCCAGACGGCCGCGCAGCTGGCGTTCATCTTCGCGCTCGCGGCCGCGGCGGCCTGGGTTCTCGGCGTCGCCATCCAGTACGCCATCAAGCGCAGCCGTGACCAGGCCATGCGCGCCGCCCTCGCCGGCGAGCTCTCGGCGTCCTCCGCGGAGGTGCTCGTCCTCCAGGAGCGGTCCCGCATCGCCCGCGAGGTCCACGACGTGCTCGCCCACTCGCTGACCGTGACGATCTCGATGGCCGACGGCTCGCGGCTGCTGCGAGAGTCGCGCGGGGAGCCCGCCGACGATCTGCAGAAGATCGCCGACAACGCCCGCAGCACCCTGCTCGAGTTGCAGGGGCTGCTGGAAGGCATCGGCGGCGAGGGGTCCGCGCCGCAGCCGAAGCTGGACGAGCTGGACGCGCTTGTCGAGCAGGCAGCAGAGACCGGGTTGAACGTTGAACTGCGCAACCTCGGAGAACGGAAGCGCCTCTCGCAGGTGCAGGAGCTGAGCGTGTTCCGCATCGTGCAGGAGAGCCTCACGAACTCGATGAAGCACGCCGGTTCCGAAGCGTCGGCGACCGTCTCGCTCGACTGGCGCGGGGCGGGGCTGTCTCTCAACATCGTCAGCATGGGAGTGGGCGACGACGACTTCAAGGCCGAGCCCACGGAACGTTCTGGCCTCGGCGTGGCCGGGATGCGCGAGCGGGCTCGCCTCGCGGGCGGTTGGCTGACCGCCGGGGCAGAGCCTTCCGTGAACCAAACCAGCGGCCATCAGACGTTCGTGGTGACGGCGTTCATCCCGACGCAGGACATCGTGCCGAAGGTCACTACGACCGAGGACGAGCCAGGTGCCGCGGCGGCCACGGTTGAGACCGCATCCGATGAGGAGAAGCCGTGATCGACGACACCGACACCCAGCCCATTGCAATCGCGACGGCGCAGCCGGACCCGGCCCCGCGCATCCGCATCGCCCTCGTCGACGACCAGGAGCTGTTCGTCTACGGCATGCGGATGCTCGTGGAGTCGCAGCCGGACCTCGAGCTGATCGGCACCGCGGCGGATGGCGAGGAAGCCGTCGGGCTGGTCGTCGCCGGGCGCCCGGACGTGGTGCTCATGGACATCCGCATGCCCGGCCTGAACGGCATCGCCGCGACAAGGCGCATCCTGGAGGCCGCGCCGTACGCCGATGAGACCGGGCCGCGCCCGCGCATCGTGATGCTGACCACGTTCCGGCAGGATGAAGCGGTGCTGCAGGCCATGCACAACGGCGCGAGCGCCTACGTGACGAAGGATGCGACGCCCGAGATGCTGCTCGACACGATCCGCGCCGTGCACGCTGGCGACGCCCCGACCATGCCGGTCGGGCGTATCGCCCGCGGCGCCGCCCCGGCCGCGGAGCCCGCCGAGATCGCCCCGCGCCCGGACCTGGCGATCGCTGCCCTCTCACCCCGCGAGCGCGAGATCTTCCTCCTCGCGGCGAAGGGGCTGCGCAACAGCGAGATCGCGGCAGCCGCGTTCGTGAGCGAGGCGACCGTGAAGACGCACGTGCGCAACGTGCTCGCGAAGCTGGAGCTGTCGAGTCGCGCGCAGATCGTCGTGTTCGCCTACGAGCACCGCCTCGTCACGGGGTAGCCGGCTTTCGCTTGCGCACCTTCCTGTACGGGTGCTGCTCTACGCGCTGCACAATCGCGGCAACGGCCCTGTCACCTCGTCCCTGCCGCCGCGACACAGCGAGGAGGCGGCGCGTGGTCCGGGTTGCGGCGCGCAAGCTCATGGGACGCCCCTCGATCCCGTACAGCTGACGTGCCCACTCGGGCAGAATCGCGAGAATCCCGTCTTGGATGGAGACGCCGATCAGAACGGCCGCCGGATTGCCCTTCAAGCTGGGCTTGCGCAGGTTCCTCGCCAGCTCGTTTGCGGCCATCGTCAACGCCATGTGCTCTGCCTGCCGTTCGATCTCCGCGTCGAGCTCCGACCAGGTCGATGGCAGCCTGAGCGCGTCCATGCCGAGCAGCGTGGCGGCGACGTGCTGCTCCCGGACGAAGCGGTCCCGTTCGTCGCCCGTCAGCGTCGGGCCGTAGAGCTCCGCGGCCCGCACGATGGACCACACCAGCGTGTTGTGCGTCCAGTCCTGCCAGCTCTCCGTGTCGGCTTGCCATTCGCGACCGGTCTCCGGGTCGACCCACCGCGCGTGCGCGTGCATCCGCCGGACAGACCGGGCGGCCGCATCCGCGTGGGCCCGGTCCCCGTAGGTGATCGTGTCGAGGTAGCGCCCGGTCCGCTCGGAGCGACCCTCGGCGTCGCCGTAGAAGTCGCTCACCTTCGTGAAGAGCCGCATCATGTCTGGGTTGAGCGCTTGCAGCAGAATGGCCGCGATACCCCCAAGAGAGAGACTCGGGTCGGCGAATAGGCGCCAGGTGACGCTTTGTGGCCCGAAATAGCCATCGTCTTCACGCTGGTGCTGGCCGGAGGCGGGCGGTTGAGCCGTCTGGTTCGTCATTTTCCTTCAGCATCCTTTCGGTTGGCGGTGGCGGCGACAAGAGCGGCGAGGCCGGCGGCCAGCACAAGCATTCCCGTGAGGAGGCCCAGCCAGATCGATCCGTCCGCCCCGGTGGACGCGAGCTGGTCGCCGCTTGCGGCAGGGATCGGGGTCGGCGCCATCGGCGGCAGCGTCTCTACGCCAGGAATCGGGGCGCCGGTCGGCGTGACGGGCACCGCCGTCGGGGTGGGCGCCGGGGCAACCGTCGGGGTCGGCTCGGTGGTCGGTGTCGGAGTGGGCGTCGGCGCGACCCCCGGCAGTGCCGCGAGGAACCCGACCGCATCCACGAGACCGGCTCCCGCCGAGTCGGCCACCGAGACGGACTCGACGATGCTGTCGATCGGGATGGCGGTCTCCGTCAGCGCATCCCGCACGTTCTGGGGCGTAAGCCCGGGGCTGAGCTGCATCCCGAGCGCGGCGACGGCCGCAGCCGATGGTGCAGCCGCTGAGGTTCCCGTGAACGAGTAGATGCCGCCCTGTCCTTCGACTTCCTGTCCGAAGAAGTTCGTCCAGCCGCCATCCAGCGAGGTCACGGTGGGTGCGCCCGAAATGGGTTCCGGGAGCGGGTTTGTGCTCGGGAACGGCTCGAAGTACAGCGTCATCGGTCCCGTGCCGCTGAACTCCTCGAGCTCGGTCGGCGTCGCCGCGTCGGCGGCCACGATGCTGAGCCCGCTCGGCGTGCCGGCGTGCCCGAAGATCGAGGGTCCGACGATGTCGCCCCCGACGCTCTCCGAGTACTCGGCGGCCTGCAGGTAGCCGCCGTTGAAGATCGTCTTCACGCGAGGGTTCAGCGCGGGTACACCATCGCTGGTGTCGCGAATGATGATGTAGTTGTAGTCGCCACCGGTGGGCTGGAATGCGGCGATCTGCACTGGTGAGCCAGCTGATGCGGCCGGGCTGCCGCCGACGAGCTCCCCGGAGGAGTCGGTCACGGCAACCATCATGCTGTTGGTCGCGGCGCCCAGAGGCTCGGCCCACTGCAGCATGAGGAACGCAGCCCGGTCGTGGCGCGCGAGGTCGGGGTAGGTCAGCGTGTTGGTCGCGTCGACACCGGCGCCGGGATTGAAGTCCATGCAGTCAGCACTCGTGACGTCGATCTGAGGGAGGATCGCTGCGATCTCGCCAGGACAGGCGGTAGGCCGGTACTCGGGGGTCTCCCACGACGAGATCACGCGCCCCTCGCTCTCGCCCCGGCCGCCGATGACGGTGTCATTGCCAGCCGCCGTGAAAAACGGGATACCAAGCGCGACGGCGTCGTTCATCGCGTTCGATGCGACCCCGTCCTGGAAGATCGGCTCGTCGTAGTAGCCGAGGTCATCGACGATGATGTCGGCGCCCGCATCTGAGAGCGTTTCGACGGCGTTCGCGAAGCCAGCCTGTCCGCCAGATCCGGACGCGAACAGCAGTGTCGCGCCTGGCGCGATCGAGTAGACGAGTTGCGCCATGGCACGGCCCTCGTCTGTCGACGGGGTGGGGCTCTCCAGCAGCACCTCAACGGGCTGCGTGTCCCCACAGGGGTTTCCTGGGCCGGGGAGGAGCCCCGCCGCGATGTCGTCCGCAGGTGTCGATGGCAGGGGTTCGGGTGAGAGGTCGAACGAGTCGGAGATGATGCCGATGCGGACGCCCTCCCCGTCGACCCCGTAGAGCTCGCGAGCGAGGGGCACGTTGAGCGGCTCCGTGAGGTTGGCGGGGACGGCTCGGCAGGAGTCGTCCGCGACGCCCGTGCTGGGCTGAGCAGGTGCATCCGCTTCGGTATCCGTCGCCGTCAGCGGAGTCTGCCCAGCAGACCCGCTGGACGTGGGCGTGAGCGTCTCCTGGACGGATTGCACGTTGCCGAGGGCGGCAACCGCCTCGAGGTTGCCAACCGGAACGGTCGCTCCGACGACGAGGTACTTGGCGGCGACGGAGTCGACGGTGCCGAGTGCTGCGAGCGCGTCGATGTCCGCGGCAAGCGGGGGCGTCGAGTAGTAGACGGTGACCGCCACGCTGCCGCCGTCGAACTGCAGGCTCGCGGGGCCGGAGTCTGGCAGCGCGAGCTCGGCGGGCGACGCCGTTGCGAGCTGCTGCTCGGCCACAGCCGGGTCGGAGGAGACGTCGACTGCCGCGAGCGCGGTCAGTCGCCCAGACAACTTCTCGCTGCTGTCGGATGCGGGAGCCGCGGTCGCAGCCCCGACCCCGAAGCCGCCGACGACAAGGCCGACTGTCAGCGCGGCGACTGTGACGCGGGAGAGATTTCGAACGATTTTCACGTGAACACCTTCGGGGGTCGGTACTGCACCGTTGCGGGTCATCGCTCGCCTGTCCGTCGGCGGAGCGTCAGGATCGTGATGCCGGCCGCACTGACGAGCACAGCGGCGAGCACAGCAAGTCCGACAGGGGCGTCCGTGCCAGTGGATGCGAGCTTGTCGCTTGCCGAGGGGGCGGGCGTTGAGGTCGCGGGAACCGGTGTCAGTGTCTCGACGCCGGGCACGGGGACTCCCGTTGGGCTCACTGGCACAACCGTCGGCGCCGTGGTCGGAGCGACCGTCGAGGTTGGGGTCGGCTCGACCGTCGGGGTTGGCGTCGGCGTCGGCGTCGGCGTCGGCGAGGGCAGAGCCGCGAGGAAACCGAGTGCATCCACGAGTCCGGCACCGCCTGAGTCGGCGACAGAGACCGACTCGACGATGCTGTCGATCGGGACGGCCGTGTCCGTGAGCGCATCCCGCAGCTCCTGCGGCGTCGCACCAGGCGCGAGCTGCAGACCGAGCCCGGTCACAGCGGCCGCGGCCGGAGCAGCCGCGGAGGTGCCCGTGAACGAGTAGACCCCTGGCTGACCCGCGACGGGGTTCCCAAAGAAGTTCGTCCATCCGCCATCAAGCGAGGTCAGGGTGGGGGCGCCCGAGATGGGCTCCGGCAGCGCGTTCGTGCTGGGGAAGGGCTCGAAGTAGAGCGTGGTCGGCCCCGTCGAGCTGAAGCGTTCGAGCTCCGTGGGCGTGGCAGCGTTCGCGGCCGCGACGCTCACGACGGCCGGCGTGCCGTTGTGCCCGAAGATGGCCGGGCCGACGACGTCACCTCCGGTGCTCTTCGAGTATTCCGCGGCTTGGAGGTAGCCGCCCATGAAGATCATCTTCACGCGCGGGTTCACCGCGGGGACCCCGTCGCTCGTGTCACGGACGATCACGTAGTCGTAGTCACCAGCGCTCGGCTGGAAACCTGCGATCTGGATCGGGGAGCCCGCGTTGCCGGCGAGGCTTGCCCCGACGACCGTTCCGGAGCCGTCGAGGACGAAGACGGTGAGTTCGTTGGTTGCAGCGCCCACCGGCTCAGCCCACTGCAGCATTGTGATGGCGGTGAAACCGCGACTCTCGAGGTCCGGGTATGTCAGCGTGTTCGTCGGGTCCTGGCCGGCACTTGGGTCGAAGTCCATGCAGTCGACGCTCGCGGCGCCAGACTCGGGCAGCAGATCGGTCACCGACGCCGGGCAAGCCGTGGGCCGGTACTCGGGGGCCTCCCACGAGGAGATCACCCGCCCCGCACTTTCACCCTGCGTGCCGATGCTGGTGGTGTTGCCAGCCGAGCTGAAGAAGGGGATGCCAAGCGCGACCGCGTCGTTCACTGCGTTGGAGGGAACCCCGTCCTGGAAGATCGGTTCGTCGTAGTAGCTGACGTCGTCGACGATGATGTCGGCGCCGCCTGCGGTCAGACGTTCAACGGCCTCCGCGAATCCGGCCTGGCCGTCCCAGCCCGAGGCGAACAGCAGCGTGGCGCCCGGGGCAATGGAATGCACCAGTTGCGCCATGCCGCGACCCTCGTCGCTCGCTGGAGCCGTGCTCTCCATGAGGACCTCAACGGGCTGCTCGTACCCACACGGATTACCAGCGCCTGGGAGCATGCCAGCAGCGACGTCCTCAGCCGGTGTGCTCGGGAGCAGCTCGGCTGCGTGATCAAACGAGTCGGAGATGATCCCGATGCGGACTCCCTCGCCGTCGAGCCCAGAGAGCTCGCGAGCGAGGGGCACGTTGAGCGGCTCGGCAAGGTTCGCGGGCACTGCGCGGCAAGAGTCGGCGTCAGACGACGCATCGGATGGTGCGTCTGTCGCCGTATCGGCTTCTGTCACGGTCGGCGCGAGGGCTCCATCCCACGCCGTCCCACTCGAGCCGGGGGTTAGCGTCTCCTGCACCGACTGCACGTGCTCGAGTGCGGCGACAGCCTCGAGGTTGCTCGTCGGGATCGTGGCGCCGATCACAAGGTACTTCGCGGCCACGGAGTCAACGGTTCCCAGCGCTGCGAGCGCATCGATGTCGGCCGCGACGGGCGGCGTCGAGTAGTACACGGTGACGGCGACGCTGTCGCCGGTCACGCGCATGCTCGCCGGGCCGGAGTCGGGCAGGGCGAGCTGCTCGGTCGTCGTCGACTTGAGCTGTTCTTCGGCGACTGCCGGGTCGGATGAGACATCGACGTCGGCAAGGGCGGCGAGTCGGCCGGAGAGCCTGTCACTGTCCTCGGGCGATGGCGCCGCGGAAGCGACTCCGACACCGAAGCTGACGACGAAGCCGGCGGCGAGGGCGGCCACCGTGATGCGGGAAAGGGTACGAACGAGTTTCACCAGAACACCTCAGGGGTAGGTACTGAAACAGGAGCGGGGCTGGAGCAGGAACCGGTGGAGCAGGTGGAGCAGGTGGAGCGAGTGGAGTGGAGAGCAGGGGGAAGCAGGGGGAAGCAGGGGTAGCAG
Source organism: Pseudoclavibacter sp. JSM 162008 (assembly GCF_041366455.1). Taxonomy (NCBI): domain Bacteria; kingdom Bacillati; phylum Actinomycetota; class Actinomycetes; order Micrococcales; family Microbacteriaceae; genus Pseudoclavibacter; species Pseudoclavibacter sp. JSM 162008. Next base: position 174,681 of record NZ_JBEWYX010000006.1, on the reverse strand, counting down.
GGAGCAGCGCGTTCGGGCCGCGCAGAACGCGCGACTGAACCTGGAGTTAGGAGTGCGGTGGCGAAGTCAGCAGGAGAAGGTCAGTCGAGGACGACGCGAACGGCATCGAACGCGCGCGTGATGTCGTCGTCGCTGACTTCGAGGTCGCCGAGGTTCGAGGTTGCATCGACCATGATGGAGCTGAAGGCGGCGTGGCAGAGACCAGCGGCGATGATGGCTTCCCGCCCGGGGTCGCCAGGCAGGCGCGCATGCTCGGGGCGACGGACAAGCCAGCCGACGCCGACTTCCACGAGTTGCGAGCCGATTGCGAGGAGCGCCCCGGTCGAACGAGTGATGGTGTCTGGCTGCTCTGCGTTGAGCTGGGCGCGCTTGCGTGCCACATCGCTGTTGATGTGGGCGTGCCCGATGGAGGCGAGGACCAGGGCGAGCATGCCGTGCGCGAGGTCCGACGCATGCTCGTCGAGGATGCGGTCGGCGTCGTCACCGCGGAGCAGCTGCACCATTCGCCCGGTGATGGCTGTCTCGCGACTGGGGAAGTAGTTGAAGAACGTCGACCGTGAGATACCGGCGCGCTCACAGATCGCTTCGACCGTCGTCGCGTCGAAGCCCACTTCAAGGGCCAGATCGACGGCGGCGTTCTCAATGGCATTCTCGGTCTCTCGCTTCTTCCGGGCACGGAGGCCACCAGAAGGCGAGTTGGGTGCATTCATGGTGTGCTTCCGAGAGTAGTGAGAAGTTTGGACTCTGGTCAAGTTTGGACTTCGTCCAAAGTTTTACCCGGGTCGAGGTCCGGGGATACGCCGCCGCATCGGCCGACGAGTCCGGGACGCCCGACGAGCGTAATCGAAGCACCGGCCCCCGACCCGCCACCTCCACTTCCGACTTGACACCACTGAGCTCACGGACAAAAGTACAACTGGTACAGACCAGTGAGTCATCTCGAGAAGCGGAGCCCGCAGAATGATCATCAGCGCCGCGAACGTCATCACGCAGGAACGTCACCTCTCGCCCGGCTGGGTGAAGATCGACGGCGACTCCCTGCTCAGCGTTGCCGCGGGGCGGCCCCCGGCCGACCGGGGCGACGTCGTCGACCTCGGGGACGCGACGATCGCGCCCGGCTTCGTGGACGTGCACGTGCACGGCGGCGGCGGCGCTTCGTTCGATGGCGGCGATCGAGATTCCGCCGCGACGGCGGCCCGCACGCACCTCGAGCACGGCACGACCTCGCTCGTCGCGAGCCTCGTCACGGACGCGGTCCCGGCGATGTGCGATTCGATCTCGGGCCTGGCGACGCTCGTCGAGGAGGGGACGCTCGCGGGCATCCACCTCGAGGGGCCGTGGCTCAGCCCCCTGCACCCGGGCGCCCACGCACAGCAGCATCTCATCGCACCGAACGGCGAGGACATCGCCACTCTCCTGAAGGCCGGGCGCGGTCACGTGCGGATGGTCACGCTCGCGCCTGAGCTGCCAGGTGGCCTCGACGCCATCCGGACGCTCACCGAGGCCGGGGTGGTCGCAGCGATCGGACACACGGATGCGACGTACGACGTCGCCCGTGACGCACTCGACCAGGGCGCTACGGTCGGCACGCACCTGTTCAACGCGATGCGGACGCTGCACCACCGCGAACCCGGCCCGGTCGCGGCGCTCCTCGAGCACCCTGACGCGGTGATCGAGCTCATCGCCGATGGCACGCACCTGCATCCCGCGGCCCTCCGCCTCGCCGCGGTCGCGAAGCCGCACCAGTTCATGCTCGTCACCGATGCCATGTCGGCGGCGTGCATGCACGATGGCGACTACGTGCTCGGCTCGCTCGATGTCGAGGTGCGGGGCGGCGTCGCCCGCCTCACGGAGGGCGGCGCCATCGCCGGGTCGACGCTCACCATGGCCCAGGCCGTGCAGTACGCCGTCGGCGTCGCCGGTCTGCCGCTCGTCGACGTCGTGCGCGCCGCGACTGCGACACCCGCCGCGACCCTCGGGCTCGAGAGAGTCGGTGCGCTGGTCGCCGGGAACTCTGCCGACCTCGTCGTCCTGGATGCGTCGCTTGGCGTGCAGCGCGTCATGCGGCGCGGCGAGTGGGTGCGCTGAGCGCCACCGCTCGGCCGCAGCCCGCTGAGGCCGCTTCCACTCCCGGCGTCGAACCGCCTCAGCCGTTGGACCGTGTTGGCTTTTGCTAACCCTGATGGGTTCTTACCCATCACCAGTCACCGAAACCCATCACGCGCATCCGGAAAACCCATCAGCGTCGCCGGAACCCATCAAACTCGGGCGCGGAAACCATCAGCGACGCGAGAGCTCACCACGAACGCCCGTGGCGCGGATCGGCCTGCGACAGCCGATCCGCGCCACCGGCCAGGTGGGCCCGCCTACGCCTGCGGCTGCACCCCGGCGCGGTGCTCGACCGTGTACCGGTAGTAGTCGGCCATGGTGAGCTCGGATGCCGCGGCTTCGTCGATGACGATCGTCGCGCGGCGGTGCAGCTGGAGCACGGAGCCGGGCCACATCGAGGAGACGGGGCCCTCGACCATGGCTGCGACGGCGCGCGCCTTCGACGCGCCTTGGGCGACGAGCACGACGCTTCTCGCGTCGAGGATGGTGCCGAGCCCCTGGGTGAGGCAGTGCACCGGCACGTCTTCCGGCTTGTCGAAGAAGCGCGCGTTGTCATCACGCGTCTTCGGGGCGAGCGTCTTGACGCGGGTGCGCGAGGAGAGCGAGGAAGTGGGCTCGTTGAAGCCGATGTGCCCGTTGGCGCCGATGCCGAGGAGCTGCACGTCGACGCCTCCAGCGGCGAGGATCTTGGCCTCGTAGTCGGCGCAGGCCGCGTCGAGGTCGGACGCGAGCCCGTCGGGGACGTGCACGCGTGCAGGGTTCAGGCCGAGCAGTTCGACGACCTCGCGCCCGACCACCGCGTGGTAGGACTCCGGATGCGATCGGGGGATGCCGACGTACTCGTCGAGCGCGAAGGCGGTCACCCTGCTGAAGTCGAGTCCCGCGTCCCTGCGGGCGGCGAGCATCCGGTACGTCTCCAGGGGGCTCGAGCCCGTGGCGACTCCCAGCACTGCTTCCGGGTTTCCCTGGACGACATCCGCGATGCGTCCGCCTGCGAAAGCACCGACTTCTGCCGGCCCTGCCATGATGACAACTTCCATGCGCTGCTCCTAGGGATCGACGAAGATCGGTGTTCCTCAGCCCAGTCTCATGGATGGCGAGCCTGATCAGCGAGGCGTGTTGCGCATCACCTTACCGACAATCCCCCGAGTGGTCTAGTCCAGAAGGCCGGAAGGGGTGAGCTACCGAACCCGGCAGCCCACCCCTCGCCCCGGCGACGGGTCAGCCTCAGCGCAGCTTCAGCTCGATGTCGCCGCCGCCGAGCACGATGACCGGCGTGACGACTGGATGCCCGGCCGCACGGATGGCCTCGAGGTCGAACCGCAGCAGCGGGGTGCCCTCGGTGACCACATCCCCGACCGAGACGAGGGTCTCGAACCCCTGACCCTTCATCTCCACGGTGTCCACGCCGACGTGGACAAGCACCTCGGTGCCATCGCCGAGGGTCATCGCGACCGCGTGGCTCGTCGGGAAGAGGTGAGCGACCGTGCCGTCAGCTGGAGCCCACACGGTGTCGCCCGTCGGCTCGACTGCGACACCTGGCCCCATGATGCCCTCGGAGAAGGTCGCATCCGGAACCTCGGAGAGCGGCACGACCCGACCGGCGACCGGCTGACGCAGCGTGAGCACCGTCTTCGTGGCGACGCCACCCTGCGAAACCTCACCCGCGCCTGCATCAGCCGCGACGACCGGCGCGGCGACTGCCGGAGCCGGAGCTTCGACTCGGCCGGCGATGAGGTCCTCCATGGCGTCCTTCACGAACTGCACCTCGAGGCCGTAGATGACCTGCACGGACTTCCCGCCCGGCTTCATGATGCCCGCAGCCCCCGCGCGGCGGATCGCCGCGTCATCGACCTTCGACACGTCGGCGATCTCCATGCGGAGCCGCGTGGCGCAGTTGTCGAGCTCGAGCACATTGTCCTTGCCGCCGAGCCCCTTGAGGATCGCGGAGGCCTGGCTCAGGAACTTCGACGAGCCTGTCGACGTCTCATCCACTTCGACTTCCTCGTCTTCACGACCCGGCGTCTTCAGGTCGAAGCGCTTGATGATGAAGTAGAACGACACGAAGTAGATGACGAACCAGATGGCGCCCGCCAGGAAGATGGCCCACGGGTTCTGCGCCAGCGGGTTGACCCAGCCGAGCATGAGGTCGATGAAGCCTCCGGAGAAGCCGAAGCCCATGCGCACCGGCAGCAGCGCCATGATGAACATCGAGATTCCGGTGAAGATCGCGTGGACGACGTACAGCGCCGGCGCGAGGAACATGAACGCGAACTCGAGCGGCTCCGTGACGCCGACGAAGAACGACGCGAAGGCGCCGGACAGCAGGATGCCCGCGGTGACCTTGCGGCGGTTGGTCTTGGCCGTGAGGTACATGGCGAGTGCGGCACCGGGGAGGCCGAACATCATGATCGGGAAGTAGCCCGTCATGTACTGGCCGGTGACACCCGCCGTGCCTGTGCCGTTGAGGAAGTTGCCGAGGTCGTTGATGCCGGCGACGTCGAACCAGAACACCGCGTTCAGCGCGTGGTGCAGGCCAAGCGGAATGAGGAGGCGGTTGAAGAAGCCGTAGAGACCGGCGCCGACCGGGCCGAGCCCGACCATCCACTCGCCGAACGAGACGAGGCCGCCGAACAGGACCGGCCACACGAAGTAGAGGACAAGCGCGACGACGAGGGATGCGCCGGTCGTGACGATCGCGACGGAGCGCTTGCCCGAGAAGAACGACAGGGCGGCCGGCAGCTGGATGTCCTTGAACTTGTCGTAGCAGTAGGCGCCGATGAGGCCGCAGATGATGCCGACGAACGCGTTCTCGATGCGACCGAAGCCGATGTTCACGTCCTCGACGGCGATGCCCTGCAGGGTGGCGACCGTCTCGGGACTCAGGAGCCGCGTGACGACGAGCCAGGACACGAGTCCCGCGAGCGCGGCGGTACCGTCTGGCTTCGATGCCATGCCGATTGCCACGCCGAGCGCGAAGAGCAGGGGCAGGTTGTCGAGGAGCGCGCCTCCCGCTGCGGTGAAGAAGGCCTGGACGAAGTTCTCGCCGGCCGTGTTGAGGATCCAGTACCCGATACCGGACAGGATGGCCGCTACCGGCAGGACAGCCACCGGCAGCATGAGCGACTTGCCGAGTTTCTGGAGATATTCCATGACGAGACTCCGTGGTCAAAGGAAAAGTTAGGGGGACTCTACTTGGAAAATCCGCCCTGGTATAGACCAGAGTTCGTCGGTGGTGCGGTTTACTTCACGAGAAGGGCAGCGTGAGGCGCTCCTGCAGGGGGAAGGTGAGCTCGAAACGATCCGCCGGGAACGTCGCACGCGAGTACGACATGGGCAGGCCACGGGCGATCGCGGCTCGCGTGAGGCGCAGAACCGGGTAGCTCGCGGCGATGCCGAGCACCTCGATCTCCTCCGGGCTCGGCAACGTGGCCGTGACCACCTCGACGCCCTCCGTCGGCAGCAGATCGAGAGTCTCGAGCATCTCGTAGAGACTCCCCTTCGCCGTCTCCTCGTTGAGCTGGGGAACCAGCGCCGCGGGAAGCCACTCGTCCTCGAGCGCGAGCGGGCGGTCGTCGCCGAGGCGCAGCCGGCGCAGGTGGATGGTCTCGGCATCCGGTGGGAGCTGCAGGTGCTCGTCCACCTCGGCGGGGCGGTCGGTGCTCCGCACGAACGACAGCACCTGGGTCTCGGCGCGCATCCCGTGCTCGCGGACGGCGCTCGCGAAGGACCGCAGCCGGACCTGCAGGGACACGGGCGGGGCGAGCTTCTCCGTGCCGATGCCGCGCTTCGTGCGGACGAGGCCCTCGCGCTCGAGGACATCGATCGCTGCACGCACCGTCATCCGCGCGACTCCGAGCTCCGCTGCGAGCGTGCGCTCCGAGGGCAGCAGCTCGCCTGGCGAGAGCGAGGCGGCGAGGGCGCGAACACCCTCGAGAGCTGTTGAACCACTGAGCCTTGCCATGTCGCAAGTATCCCATCGCGTCCGGACCCGGGCGCGGTCATCCGGCTCGCGATCGCCGCCCGGCCTGCGCCGGTAGGTCACTTGACGCCCGTTCGCGACCTCGGGAAGGGCTGAAACTGACCCGACGAACGGCGCGGATGTATGGGCGGCAAGGGCCGCGGCAGTTCGGAGGCGCCTCACCCCAGCTCGCTGCGGCTCGACCGCGGGCCTCCGTACCAGCGATATGCGAGGAGCGCGACTCCGACACCGAGAAGGCCAATGGCCAGTCGTCGCGCCTGCGAGGCTCTCCATCCACCCGTGACGGCGCCCTCGTCGGCGACGGGGTGCAGGACGGTTCCGTCGGTGTCGTCGGCGGGACCGCGAAGTCCGACGAGGTCCATCGTGGCGCGGATCCCACGATCGTAGGCGCCTGGGAAGAGCGTGAAGAGCGGGATGCCCGCCGACTGCAGCCGGCCGACGGTTCTCGAGTTGCGGGCTCGGGGGCGCGTGGCGCGAACGACAGCTGCGGCAACTCGATGCGGGGACACGGCCGGGGGGATCGCTCGGGGTTGCCGACCGGTCCTGTTGCCTGCCCGCTGATAGCCGGGGGTATCGATGGTGGCGGGCGACACGACGCGCACGTTGATGCGCGGCTCGGACAGGAGCTCCTGTCGAAGGGAGTGCGCGAACCCCTGCACACCGAATTTGCTCGCCACGTACGACGAGACGTACGGGGCCGAGACGTGCCCGAACACGGAGGCGATGAGCACGAACGTCCCGCGGCCCTGCGCACGGAACACGGGCAACGCGGAGCGCACGCCGTTGACCTGGCCGAGGAGGTTGGTGGCCACGACCTGGTCGAAGAGCTCCGGCGGGACTTCCTCGACACGGCCGTAGGCGAGCACTCCCGCGGCTCCCACCCACACGTCGATGCGGCCGAACCTGTCGATCGCCGCGCGGAGGAGGCCGTCGACCTCGGGCGCCCGCGAGACGTCGGTCGGCACGATGAGCGTCTGCGCTCCGAGCGCCGCGCATTCGGCGGCGGTCGCCCGGAGCGCCATCTCGTCGCGGGCTGCGAGGACGAGGTTGTCGCCTCGCCGCGCGAAGGCGAGGGCCGTCGCGCGGCCCGCGCCCCGCGACCCGCCGGTCACCACGATGGTGCGCGCCCGGCTCACGGCTGCTCGTCTGCGGCGGCGGGGATGGGGGAACGGGGATTGGGGCTCGACACGTCCCCGAAGCTACGCGGCGGCTCCGACGTCCCGCACGGCCTTGACTTCCCAGGCAGACTCCGTCTCGGAGTCGGTCAGCCGATGCTGACCTGCGACTTGTCGAAGGCGACGTAGCCGGCGAAGTCGTGCCCTACCTTCTCGGCCGCGCCCGCGAACGGCTCCGGGTAGCTCCAGGCAGCGTCGCGGTGCGTCTCGCCATCCGTCACCACGTCCCAGTACTGTGCGTGCCCCTTCCATGGGCACGTGTACTGCGTCGCGCTCTCGGTGAATGCCCCTGACGTCAGCGACGACGGCGGGAAGTAGTGGTTGCCCTCGATGCCGACGAGCTCGGACTCGGGCGCTTCGGCGATGACGGTTCCGTTGACGGTTGCCTTCATGGTGGTTCCTCCGGTTGGGATCGAGTGGGGAGACGGGAAGCGTCGCCCCACAGGCTGGGAGAACGGTGATGCCTGTGGATGAGCGCCGCGCGTACCTGGGAGAACGTCGGCAGAGCCACGGGCCGGTTGCCCTACTCTCAACGGCGGGGTTCCGCGCCGGGGCTCCGCTCCCCCCGCCACTGGAAGGCCTTCCGTTGTCGCACTCCGATCGCTCCCGCCCGTATCCGCTCGGCTTCAGCACCGTCGCCGGCCGCTCGAACTTCGCGGTCTACTCCGAGACCGCCGATGCCGTATACGTGTGCACGTTCGACGGGTCGGGCGCCGAGACGCGCACCCTGCTCGAGGAGCGCACGGGCCACGTGTTCCACGGTTTCGTCGACGTGCTGCAGGTCGGCTCCCGCTACGGGATCCGCGTCGACGGCCCGTGGGCGCCGGAACAGGGCCTCCGGCACAACGTGAACAAGCTGCTCCTCGACCCCCACGCCAGCGCGATCGAGGGCCAGTACAACTGGTCGCAGGCCGTGTTCGGCCACGACATGAACGAGCCCGAGCAGCGCGATGACACCGACTCGGCGGGCTCCGTGCCCCTGAGCGTCGTCACCGATCCGAGCTTCGACTGGGGTGACGACGCCTCGCCGCGCGTCCCGCTCGACCAGACCGTCATCTACGAGGTGCACGTGAAGGGGTTCACGCAGCTCCACCCCGAGGTGCCGGAGGAGATCCGCGGAACGTACGCCGGCCTCGCGCATCCCGCCGCCATCAAGCACCTCGTCGACCTCGGCGTGACCTCCGTCGAGCTGCTCCCCGTGCAGCAGTTCGTGCAGGACAGCCACCTCGAAGAGAAGGGCCTCCGCAACTACTGGGGCTACAACTCCATCGGGTTCTTCGCGCCGCACGGCGACTACGCAGCCGCGGGTGACGGCGGCGGGCAGGTCGCCGAGTTCAAGGAGCTCGTGAAGGCCCTGCACGCCGCGGGCCTCGAGGTGATCCTCGACGTCGTCTACAACCACACCGCCGAGGGCAACCATCTGGGCCCGACGCTGTCGTTCAAGGGCATCGACAACGCCGCCTACTACCGGCTGGTTGACGGCGACGAGAGCCACTACTTCGACACGACGGGCACCGGCAACAGCGTCAACGTCAGCCACCCGGCGGCGCTCGGCCTCATCATGGACTCGCTGCGCTACTGGGTGACGGAGATGCACGTCGACGGGTTCCGCTTCGACCTCGCCACGACCCTCACCAGGCAGGGTGGCGACGCGGAGCTGCACAGCGCCTTCCTCACGCTCATCCAGCAGGACCCGGTGCTCGCGCCCGTGAAGATGATCGCCGAGCCGTGGGATACGGCCGGCTACCAGGTGGGCGGGTTCCCAGCAGACTGGTCGGAGTGGAACGGCAAGTTCCGCGACGACGCCCGCGACTTCTGGAACGGCAGCGACGCGACGCTCGGCACGACGGCGCAGCGCATCCTCGGCTCCCCCGACGTGTACGAGGCGAGCCGCCGCTCGCCCCTGTCGAGCGTGAACTTCATCACGGCGCACGACGGGTTCACGCTCGCCGACCTCACCTCGTACAACGACAAGCACAACGCCGCGAACGGCGAGGACAACCAGGACGGCGAGAGCGACAACCGCTCGGCGAACGGTGGCGCCGAGGGCCCGACCGATGATGCGGCAGTCAACGACCGCCGCGCTCGCAAGCGCCGCAACCTGCTCGCGACGCTGCTGCTCTCGGCGGGCGTGCCCATGATCCTCGGCGGCGACGAGCTCGGCCGCACGCAGGGCGGCAACAACAACGCCTACTGCCAGGACAACGAGATCTCCTGGTTCGACTGGGAGGCCATCGACGGCGACCTGCTCGAGTTCACGCGCACGCTCATCTCGCTGCGCGCCGAGCATCCGGCGCTGCGGCCCGTCTGGTTCCGGCAGGCACCCGATACGGGGGCGGACGCCACGGTGGACGTGCTGCGGTCGGATGCGCTTGGCTTCGACGACGCCGACTGGGACAACCCGGAGGCGCGCTCCATCGCGTTCGTGTTCTCGCACACGGGTGCTGACTCGTTCGCGCTGCTGCTGAACGCGGCCGAGAACGCGGTCGAGTTCACGGTCCCGGATGCGCCGCACGGCACCTGGGAGCTGGCGCTCTCGAGCGATGACGAGCAGCTGGTCAGCGACCCCGTGACGACCCTCATGGTCAAGGAGGGCTCCTTCACGCTGCTGCGTTCGCCGCTCCAGCACTGACCGTCAACGCACCTTCGGCGTTCCCTGCGTCCAGCGCTGACCAGGGAGCGCCGATCGCCTCTTCTTCCCGCTCGGCGACGCCAGCTCGCAACTCGTGGCTCTAGCTTGAGGCCATGGCATCCCCCGCGTCCGCAGCTCCCGACCACCTCCCGACCCGCGTCATCATCGTGCACGGCTTCCGCGCGAACGTCGACGCGCACTGGTTCCCGTGGCTTCGGGATGCGCTCGCCGACCGGGGCATCGAGGCGACGAGCGTCGAACTTCCGCTGCCGGAGGCGCCGAACGCCGCCGACTGGGAACGCGAGGTCGCGCTCGCGTTGGGAACCCCCGACGAGCGGACCTGGATCGTGGGCCATTCGCTCGGCGCCGTGACATCGCTCCGCGCGCTGGCGGCGCAGCTCGGCGACTGGCGGCTCGGCGGCGTCGTCTTCGTGTCCGGCTTCACCGGGACGCTCGACACGCTCCCCGACCTCGACGAGTACCTCGCGGAGGAGGTGGATGTGGAACGCGTCGCCGATCGCATCGACACTCGCGTCGTCATCCGCTCGGACGACGACACCCTCGTGCCGCCTGCCGCATCCGATGCTCTCGCGCGCCGACTCTCCGCCGAGATCCGCGTGCAACCGGGGGCCGGGCACTTCCTCGAAGCGGATGGCATGACGTCCCTCCCGGTCGTCCTCGATGCGCTCCTCCAGGCCCGCCCCGCGCCCCGAACCTGAGCGATTCCTGAAAACGCAAAACGAGTTTGTGACACATCAGGGGTCGCCTGCGTCTCACCTGTACAAGCCCACACGGTGCGTCGGCACCAGGCAGAGACGAGAAAGAAGAGCATCATGGCGAACACGACACCCACCACCGCTACCGCCCCCAAGACGGCTCAGACGTCCAGCAGCGTCGTCCCCACGATCACCTCGGGCGGACGCGGCACGACGACGATCGTCGACAGCGTCGTCGCTCGCGTCGCAGGGATCGCCGCTCGTGACGCACGCGGCGTCTACGACCTCGGCGGCGGCGCGGCCCGCGCCATCGGCGCCATCCGCAACGCGATCAACGCGACGGACCAGAGCCAGGGCATCAACGTCGAGGTCGGCGAGAAGCAGGTCGCGGTCGACGTGACCATCGTCGCCGAGTACCCCGTCTCGCTGCAGGACGTGGCCGACGGCGTCCGCGCCGACGTGATCCGCGCCATCGAGACCATCGTTGGCCTCGAGGTCACCGAGGTCAACGTCACGGTCCACGACGTGCACCTCCCCTCCGAAGACGACAGCAACGACAAGACGGAAGAAGCGCGAGTCCAGTGAACACGGCATCCCTCACCCGAACCGGCATCCTCATCGGCGCGGTCCTCGCGCTCACCTGGATCATCCTCGGCTTCTGGGCGTTCTTCTTCGTCGCCATCGCGATGATCATCGGCGGCGTCATCGGACGCATCCTCGAAGGAAAGCTCGACGCGACCGCCCTCGTTGACGTCATCCGAGGACGGAACACCTCCTCATGAGCGCCGCCGCGACCACACTCAGCGGCGCGGCGCAGCGAGGCACAACACGACTCACCGCGAAGGCCCTGACTCGTCTTGCGTCAGCTGTCGCCGGTGACGCGCTCGGGGTCGACGCTGGCAGCGTGAGCGTCGACCTCGACGACCACAACGGCAAGCTCGCGTTGCGCGTGAGGACCCCCATCCGGGTTCCCTCGCTCGCCCGAATCCGCGAGCAGCCAAGCGCGCTCGAGCGCAGCGGCGGCCCACTCCTCGAGCGAGTCGAGACCGCGAAGACCACCATCCGTGACCGCGTGCAGACCCTCAGCGGGTCCCAGGTCGGCCTCGTCACCATCCGCGTGACCGGGCTCAACATCAAGGCAGAGGAGCGAGTCAGATGAGCACCAACACCTCCCTGTACTCGCGCCTCTCCCGGCGAGAGACGCACTCGCCCCGCTCGTCGCTCGCGATCACCCTCGCCGTGCTGCTGATCCTCGTCGCGGCCTGGATCGGCACCGAGATCGTCCTGTCGCTGCTCGCCCTCCCGGCGCTGCTCGTCGCCCCGGCGGACATGTTCGCCTCGGCGCTCGGCGTGCTCGAGCAGCCCGCCCAGTACGTCGGCATCGCCGGCGTGGTCGTCGCGATCATCGGCCTGGTGCTGCTCATCGCGGGCATCGCCCCCGGACGACGAGCACGGCACACCCTCTCGTCCACCCGAACCGCGACCGTCGCCGACAACGCGGTCATCGCCTCCGCCCTCGCCCGCCACGCAGCGCACGCCGGGAACGTCAGCCCGGACAACGTCACCGTGTCGGTCTCCCACCGACGCGCCGACGTGCACCTCACCCCCGCATCCGGGCTCCCCGTCGACGCGGCCGCCATCACGGCCGCTGTCAACCAGCAGCTCGAACAGTACGAACTCACCCCCCGCGTCACCGCCAAGGTCCGCGTCGCAGAGAACGGGAAGGTCGGCGCATGAACAGCACCAACCGAGGCCTGAACCGGCTCCTCATCACCGCCGTCGGCCTCCTCCTCCTCGCCATCGGCGCCGCAGCAGCGGTCGGGGCGTGGCTGCCAGGGGCGAAAGACACCTGGACACCCATCTCCGAAGGCGTGAACACGCAGACCAGCAGCTGGCTCCAGCAGACCCCGTTCCCCGGCGCCGACTTCAGCTGGCTCCTCCTCGCCGTCGTCGCAGTCCTGGTGATCGGCATCATCCTGCTGCTGGTCTTCGCGTTCCGCCAGGGACAGGGGCGCACCGGCACGATCGTCAGCGACCGCACGCCGGACACGGGGCGAACCATCGTCGACGTGTCGGTAGCCCGCGACGCCCTCTCGGATGCGCTCGGCGCCCGCGACGAGTTCCTCACGACAAGCGTCTCCGCGTACGACGTGAAGCGCACCCCGGTGCTGAAGGTCTCGGCCACCTGCCGGCGCGGCGTCTCACCTCGAGACGCGACCACGATCGTCGAGCAGAACCTCGAAGCACTGGATGCGCTGCTCGGCCGGCAGGTGCCCGTGCTGCTCCAGCTCAGCGGCGGCTTCCGCGCCCGAGTGCAGCAGTCGACGCGGCTCCAGTAGGACTCGCCACCACAACTCCCCACCGCGGCACCGCAATTCGACGGCACCGCATCTCCCCAACAGAAAGGAACTGCCATGAGCGCAGGAGACAAGATCAAGAACGCAGCTGAAGAGTTCGGCGGCAAGGCCAAGGAAGCAGTTGGCAAGGTCACCGACAACGAGCAGCTCGTCGCCGAAGGCAAGGCCGACCAGGCCAAGGCCAACGTGAAGCAGGCGGGCGAAGACGTCAAGGACGCCTTCAAGAAGTAGGTCACACCAGCTGGTACCTCGCATCAGCACCGCGAAGCGGCAGTCGACTCAGTCGGCTGCCGCTTCGTCGTGCGCTGCTGGTTCGCCTCTGGCTACTGTTCGCCGGCTGCGAGGAGGCGCTCCAGCCGTTCCAGCACCTGACGGACGGTCTGGTCGAGGATCTCGGCGGGCTCCCCCTCGAAGTCGTGGCGCTCACTGCCGACGACTCCGTCGACACTCCAGCCCAGGAACACGGTGCCTTCCGGTTCGCCTTCTTCCGGTCCGGGGCCGCCCGCACCGGTCGTCGCGATGGAGACGTCGGACTCGAGCAGCCGTGCCACGCCGACCGCGAGTTCCTCGGCGCACCGGGCCGAGACGACCGGGCCCGGCGTCACACCGAGGACGCGCTGCTTCACCTCCGTCTGGTAGGCGACGACTCCGCCGCGCAGCCACGTCTTCGTGTCAGGTCCGCTGCCGAGCGTGGAGGCGACCCTGCCGCAGGTCAGGGACTCGGCCACGCTCAGGGTGCGGCCCGTCTCCGCGAGTCGTTCGGCGATGGTCTCGATGAGGTTCTCGTCACTGAGCTGTGCCATTGCAGCATCGTAGGAACGTGCGCTGAACGGTCGCGGAGTACGTGGTGAGCGTGTCCGCAGAGCGACGCGGGAGTCCTGCCCGGGGCTGGCTGAGCAGTTACGCGCGGTCGATCGGGATCCAGGTGTCCGGTGAGTCGGCGTCCCTCCCACAGGTGGGACGCCGGCTGCGCGAACTCAATCGCGCATCAGCCTCAGCGATTCGCAGCGAGCCTCGCCCACGTCTCGACGACCGTGTCGGGGTTGAGCGACAGCGAGGAGATGCCGCGGTCGAAGAGGTACTGGGCGAGCTCCGGGTGGTCGCTCGGCGCCTGCCCGCAGATGCCGACGTACCGGCCGTGCTTCGTGCAGGCCTCGATCGCCAGGTCGATGAGCCGAAGGACGGCGGGGTTGCGCTCGTCGAAGCTGTCCGCGATGAGCGCCGAGTCGCGGTCGATGCCGAGCGTCAGCTGCGTGAGGTCGTTCGAGCCGATCGAGAAGCCATCGACGACCTCGAGGAACTGCTCCGCGAGGAGCGCGTTCGAGGGAACCTCGCACATCATGATCACCTCGAGGCCGTTCTGGCCGCGGCGCAGCCCGTTCTCGGCGATACGCTCGACAACGGCACGCGCCTCCTCGACCGTCCGCACGAACGGGATCATGACCTTCACGTTCGTGAACCCCATGTCATCCCGAACCAGCCTGATCGCCTCGCACTCGAGCGCAAACGCCTCCGCGAATTCGGCGGAGATGTACCTGGACGCCCCGCGGAAGCCGAGCATCGGGTTCTCCTCGACCGGCTCGTAGCGGGCACCGCCAAGCAGGCCGGCGTACTCGTTCGACTTGAAGTCCGAGAGCCGCACGATGACGGGCTTCCCGTCGAAGGCCGCCGCGAGCGTCGCGACGCCCTCGGCGAGGCGCCGCACGAAGAAGTCCGCGGGACAGTCGTAGGCGGCGATGCGCTCGTCGATGGCGGCGCGGATGCTCGCCTCCTGGTCGTCCAGCTCGAGCAGCGCACGAGGGTGCACGCCGATCTGGCGCGAGATGACGAACTCCATGCGCGCGAGCCCCACCCCGTCGTTCGGCAGGGCGGCGAGCGTGAACGCTGCATCCGGGTTGCCGACGTTGAGCATGATCTTGCCCGGCAGCTCCGGGAACGAGTCGAGCTCGATGCGTTCGACCTCGATGGACAGGAAGCCCGCGAGCACCGCCCCGGTCTCCCCGTCGGCGCAGGTCACGGTGACCTCGTCGCCGTCGGCGAGGCGCTCGGTCGCATTCCCTGCCCCGACCACGGCGGGCACGCCGAGCTCGCGGGCGATGATCGCCGCGTGGCAGGTGCGGCCGCCGCGGTTCGTGACGATCGCTGATGCGCGCTTCATGATCGGCTCCCAATCGGGGTCGGTCATGTCGGCCACCAGCACGTCGCCCTGCTGGAACTCACTCATCTGCGACGGTGAGGTGAGCAGCCGCACGACGCCCGCGCCGATGCGCTGCCCGATCGCCCGACCCTCGACAAGCGTCGCGCCGCGCTTCAGCAGGCTGTGCCGCTCGAGGGTGCCAGCGGCCCGCTGCGAGACGACCGTCTCGGGTCGCGCCTGCAGGATGTAGGTGCGCCCGTCGATGCCATCCTTGCCCCACTCGATGTCCATCGGGCGGCCGTAGTGCTCCTCGATCGCGACGGCCGCCTGGGCCAGCTCAATGACCTCGGCGTCCGTGACCGAGAACCGGCGCTGTGCATCCGGTACCGTCTCGACGAACTCGGTGGTGCGCCCGACGCGGGTGTCCTCCGTGAAGACCATGCGCGTCGCCTTGCTGCCGACTCGGCGCGACAGAACGGCGGGCCGCCCCTCGCGGAGGGTGCGCTTGTGCACCGTGAACTCGTCGGGGTTGACCGCGCCCTGCACAACCCCTTCACCGAGCCCGTAGGCGCTCGTCACGAACACCGCGCCGTCGTAGCCCGACTCGGTGTCGACGCTGAACATGACTCCCGCCGCGCCCTCGTCGGAACGCACCATGCGCTGCACGCCGACCGAGATCGCGACCCCGGTGTGCGCGTAGCCCTGGTGCACGCGGTAGGCGATGGCCCGATCGGTGAAGAGCGACGCGAAGACCTTGCGGGTGGCGGCGAGCACGTTCTCGATGCCGGCGATGTTGAGGAACGTCTCCTGCTGCCCCGCGAACGACGCGTCCGGCAGGTCCTCGGCGGTCGCGCTTGAGCGCACCGCGACGAGGAGCTGACCGTCGGTCTCGGCCTCCAGCGCCGCGAACGCCTTCCGGATGGCGGCCTCGAGTTCGGGTGCGAGCGGCGCAGCTTCGATGCGGGCGCGGATGCGGGCCCCGACGATCGCGAGGCGCGCCACGTCGTCGACGTCGAGGCCCACGATCTCGCCGCGGATCCACGTGTCGATGCCCGTCTCGCGCAGGTGTCGATTGAAGGCGCTCGCCGTCGTCGCGAAGCCGTCGGGGACACGCACCCCGGCATCCTGCAGGTTGGCGATGAGCTCGCCGAGCGAGGCGTTCTTGCCGCCGACCTCGGGGATATCGCCGAGCCGCACGGCGCTGAAGGGGAGCACGTAGACATCGTCGCGGGCGGATGCGCCGGTGTCTGCGGAGAGCGGGGGTTCGTGGAGCAGCGTCATGGTGGGTCCTTCTGGTGTCGTCGTTGACGGTTGTTGCGGGGTGAACCCAGTATTTGATGCAGATCGAGAACTCTTTCCAAGAAACAGAGGTAAATAAGTCCTGTTCTTGCGCTAGCGTCATGCCATGCCCGCCGACGTGTACACGGCCTCAGTGCTCGGAGCCCGCATTCGCCACTACCGCTCGCTCGCGAAGCTCACGCTCGACGACCTCGCGGCAATGCTCGAGACGAGCCCCAGCCGCATCTCACTCATCGAGAACGGACGGCGCGAGCCGAAGCCGTCAGAGCTGCCCTCCTTCGCGAGGGCGCTCGGGGTGACGATCGAGGACCTCGTGCGCGCCGAAGCTCCGAACAGCCGAGCCGCGCTCGAGCTCGAGCTGAAGCGCGCCCAGGCCTCCCCGCTTTTCGCGGGCCTTGGCCTGCCGAAGCTGCGCGGCGGCAAGGGCATGCCAGACGACACCCTCGAGACGCTCGTCGGCCTCCACCGTGAACTCGAGCGTCGCGCACAGACCGCATCTGCGACACCAGAGGAGGCGCGCATCCGCAACACCGAGCAGCGGGCGTGGATGCGGGAGCGTAACAACTACCTGCCCGAGATAGAGGCGGTCGCCGAGGAGCGCCTCCGCCAGGTCGGGCACGTCGCCGGGGCTCTCACGCACCGCGAGGTGCACCTCATGGTCGAGCAGCTCGGCCTCGAGATCGCCTACGCCGACGACCTGCCCCGCTCGACGCGCAGCATCACTGACCTCGAGAACGGGCGCATCTATCTGCCGCCGGAGTCGATCCCGGGCGGCCACGGGCTGCGCTCGATCGCCCTGCAGGCCGTCGCCCACCGCATCCTGGGCCACACGCCGCCGGACTCGTACGCCGACTTCCTGCGCCAGCGCCTCGAGATCAACTACTTCGCGGCCGCCTGCCTCATCCCCCGCACGCAGGCCGTCGACTTCCTGAGCGCCCGCAAGAAGGACCGTGACCTCGCCGTCGAGGACTTCCGTGACGCGTTCGGCGTCACCCACGAGGCGGCCGCGCTGCGCATGACGAACCTCATGACCGAGCACCTTGGGATGCGCATGCACTTCCTCCGAGTCGGCTCGGTCGGCGAGGTCTACAAGGCGTACGAGAACGACGATCTGCCCCTACCGCTCGACGTGACGGGCGCCGTCGAGGGGCAGATCGTCTGCAGACGATGGGGTGCGCGGCGGGCGACGGAGATCGAGCACCGCACCACCGAGTTCTGGCAGTACACGGACACCCCTGCCGGCACGTTCTGGAGCACCATCCAGACCGGCAAGTCGGCCGAGGGGGTCTTCTCGGTCACCTTCGGGGTGCCGTTCGACGACGCGAAGTACTTCCGCGGGCGCGACACCGAGAACCGGCAGGTGTCCCGCTGCCCGGACGAGACCTGCTGTCGGCGACCTGACCCGGCACTCACCGCACGTTGGGCCGGCCGCGCCTGGCCGAGCGCCCGCCTGCACGCGCAGATCCTCGCATCCCTGCCCGCAGGCCGCTTCCCAGGCGTCGACGACAGCGAGATCTACGCTTATCTGGAACGGCACGCGCCCTGATCTCCGGGCCGCGAGCACTCCCCCGCGCGACCGATCGGAGCATCACGATGACCCACGCCGAGCACCTCGACGAGCTGACTCTGGAGGAGAAGGCGTCCCTGACGAGTGGTGGCAGCTTCTGGTCGACGAAGGCGGTCGAGCGGGTCGGGATCCCGGCGGTGACGCTGACGGATGGGCCGCACGGCGTGCGCCTGCAGCGTGAGGGTGGCGACCACCTCGGGCTCGCCGACAGCGTGCCGGCCACCTGCTTCCCGCCCGCCGTGGCGCTCGGGGCGAGCTGGGACGCGGATCTCGCCCGCCGCGTGGGGGTCGCGCTCGGCGAGGAAGCCAGGGCGGAAGGCGTCGGCGTGCTGCTCGGGCCGGGCATCAACATCAAGCGCTCCCCGCTCTGCGGCCGCAACTTCGAGTACTTCTCGGAGGACCCGCTCGTGAGCGGCGTCATGGGCTCAGCACTCGTGGGCGGGCTGCAGAGCCAGGGTGTCGGCTCGTCGCTCAAGCACTTCGCCGCGAACAATCAGGAGACCGACCGGCTGCGGATCAGCGCCGATGTCGATGAGCGCCCGCTGCGCGAGATCTACCTGCGCGCCTTCCAGCGGGTCGTCACCGAGCAGCAGCCGTGGACGGTCATGTGCTCGTACAACAAGATCAACGGCGTCTACGCCTCCGAGAACCACTGGCTCCTCACGACCGTGCTGCGGGAGGAGTGGGGCTACGAGGGCCTCGTCGTCTCCGACTGGGGCGCCGTCGACAACCGGGTCACCGGCGTCGCCGCCGGGCTCGACCTCGAGATGCCGTCCAGCGGCGGACGCACGGATGCTCAGCTCGTGGATGCGGTGCGCTCCGGCGACCTCGACGAGCAGCACGTGACCACGGCCGCCCGCCGTGCGCTTGAGCTCGTCGACAAGATCGTGGCGGGCGCGGACGCATCTGCGAGCTACGACGTCGACGAGCACCACACGCTCGCCCGCGAGGCGGCTGGACGCAGCATCGTGCTGCTAAAGAACGACGGCAACCTGCTGCCCCTCGACCCCGGCTCCGACGAGACCATCGCGATCATCGGCGAGTTCGCGCGGACGCCCCGCTACCAGGGCGCCGGCAGCTCGCTCATCAACCCGACCCGCCTCGACGACGCCCTCACCGAGCTGAGCCGGGTCGCCGGCGACCGGGTGCGGTTCGCGCCCGGCTTCACGCTCGACGATTCCGGCGATACCGAAGCGCTGCGAGCGGATGCGGTCAAGACCGCCGCGAGCGCATCCGTCGCCGTGCTCTTCCTCGGCCTCCCCGCGCACGAGGAGTCCGAGGGCTTCGACCGTGAGCACATGGACCTCCCCGCCGACCAGCTCGAGCTCCTCGCCGCGGTGCAGGCTGCGAACAAGAACGTCGTCGTCGTGCTCTCCAACGGCGGCATCGTGCGCACCTCGACCTGGCAGCACCTCGCGCCTGCCATCGTCGAGGGCTGGCTGCTCGGCCAGGCCGGAGGCGGCGCAACCGCCGACGTGGTCTTCGGCGTCGTCAACCCCTCCGGGCGCCTCGCCGAGACCATCCCGGTGCGCCTCGATGACTCCCCGGCCCACCTCGGGTTCCCCGGCGCGTTCGGCCACGTCCGCTACGGCGAGGACATCTTCGTCGGCTACCGCGGTTACGACGCGCGGAGCACGGAGGTCTCGTTCCCGTTCGGCCACGGCCTGTCGTACACGAGCTTCGCCTACGACAACCTCGCCGTCGAAGTCCAGGACGGCGGCCTGCGCATCCAGGTGGAGGTCGCGAACACGGGCAGCCGGGACGGGCGTGAGGTCGTGCAGGTCTACACGGGCCTGCCGGGCTCCGCTGTACCGCGCGCGATTCGCTCGCTGACCGCGTTCTCGGTCGTGGAGGTCACGGCCGGTTCGACGGCAGCCGTCACCATCGAGGTCCCGCGCTCTGAGCTCGCTTACTTCCACCCGGTCGCCGGGAAATGGACGGTGGAAGGCGGCGAATACCGCATCGAGGTGGGTGCCTCGAGCCGCGACATCCGCGCCTCGACGCGGGTGTCGGTCGCGGGTGACGAGCTCGCGCTCACCCTCGACGAGACGTCGACGATCGCCGAATGGCTGGACGACGAGCGCGGTGGACCGCTGCTCCGCTCCGCCCTCCTCGAAGGGGACAGCGGACTGGCCGGGATGCTGTCCGACCCGGAGATGCTCAAGATGCTCGGTTCCATGCCGCTCGGGCGCGTCGCTGCGTTCCCGGGAAGCCCCCTCGACGAGTCGGCGCTCGGCGAGCTCGTGGCGAGCGCGAAGCGCTAGACGCAGCACACTGTGCCGGTTCGGGAGCTCCCGGACCGGCACGCCGGGTCGGGACGGGCCAGTCAGGTCAGTCGGGTCAGGCGGGCAGCACCACGCTGACCTGCGCCCGCACCTGCTCGACGATCTCGTCGTCCGACAGCGAGACGTTGACCGACGCCGCCATGGTGGTGAACATGATCGCGGAGACGACCTGCGCGAGTGCGCGCGCGGTGTCGGCCGTCGCCGCGGTCTCGCGGTCGATGACGTCAGCGACGAGGTCCTGCGTCTGGCTCGTCAGTTTCAGCGCCTCGGCGTGCCGCGGCTCCTGGGGATCGCCGAAGACCATCTCGCGCAGGTAGGTGCGGCCGTTCTCGACCTGCTTGCGGTTGCACGCCACGACGGGGCGAAGCACGGCAAGCACGCCGTCGAGGGCACCAGTCGCCTCAGCTGAGGCCGCGCGGCCCTCTTCGAACGCGGTCTCGTACATGGAGTTCTGCACGAGCAGCAGCAGCTCGCCTTTGGTCTTGGCGTAGAGGAAGAGCGTGCCGGTGCCGATGTCGGCCCGGTCAGCGATCTCCTGCGTTGTGACGTCGTCGACCCCGCGCTCGGCGAAGAGCTCGCCAGCCGCCGCCGTGATGCGCTCGAGCTTGTCGAGCTTGTTCCGCTCGCGGCGTCCCAGTGGCCGGCCGTCGGTGGTCATCGGATCTCCTCCGGGAATAGATATTGAGCAGACTCAGTTATGAGTTTAGTCGCTATCGACTGAGGACCGGTGCTCACGCCGATTCTTCCACGCCGCCCCAGGACCCCGTCATCATCACTGACCAGACGACCCGAGCAACAGAAAGACCACCCATGCCCTCACTCAACGGAGCAGTTGTCCTCGTCACCGGCGCGAACGGGGGCATCGGCACGAACTTCGTCCGCGAGGCCCTCGCCCGCGGCGCCGCCAAGGTCTACGCCACGGCCCGCACGCCACGCACCTGGGACGACGAACGGGTCGTCCCCCTCGCCCTCGACGTCACCGACTCCGCGTCCATCGCAGCGGTTGTCGAGGCGGCGCCCGACGTGACCGTGCTCATCAACAACGCCGGGGCCTCAGTCTCGTCCCCGGGCATCCTCTCGCACAGCGACGAGGAGATCCGCGCCAACATTGAGGTCAATTTCCTCGGCCCGCTCTTCCTCGCGCGCGCCTACGCGCCGCTCCTCGCCAAGCAGGACGGAGCTGCCATCATCGACGTGCACTCGGCACTCAGCTGGTACGCGGTCGCTGGCAT
Organism: Pseudoclavibacter sp. JSM 162008; assembly: GCF_041366455.1. Taxonomy (NCBI): domain Bacteria; kingdom Bacillati; phylum Actinomycetota; class Actinomycetes; order Micrococcales; family Microbacteriaceae; genus Pseudoclavibacter; species Pseudoclavibacter sp. JSM 162008. Next base: position 153,190 of record NZ_JBEWYX010000006.1, on the reverse strand, counting down.
TTACAGCGCGACGAAGGCGGCCCTTTGGTCGGCGACGAACTCACTGCGCGTGGAGCTCCAGCCAGCGGGCGTGCATGTCGTAGGGGTTCACGTGGCCTACGTCGACACCGCCATGGCAGCAGGCGCCGACGGCCCGAAGCTCGACCCTGCCGTGCTGGTGTCGAAGGTCTACGACGCGACAGAAGCTGGCGAGTACGAGGTGCTTGCCGACGAAACTTCCGTGCAGCTGAGGGCCGGGCTCAGCGCCCCGCTCGAGGCCGTCTACCCACAGCTCGGCCGCCCGACCAGCTAGCAGCTCGCAGCACGCACGACCGGGGAGGGGTTCCGCCACCAAGCGGCGCCCCTCCTCCCTGCGACGCGCCTGCAGACTTCGCGCTCGCGCATCCCTGCTCCGTCAGATGGATGCGCAACCCCCAGGTCTGCGCCGGAGGGACGCGTGCGGACCCTTCCAGTAGTCCATCCCGGGCTGTCGCGGCTGGTCGTTTCGCACCCAGAGGAGGATCAAGGTGCTGAAGTGCTTCTGCACGGCGGTCTCGGAGTTCAATGTCTTCGGCATGATGTCGGCTCTCTTCTCTCAGCTGGCCGATGAACGCGTGAGGAACTCGACGGCCACCGGCGCGAACTGGTGGTGGTACTGGAAGATGCCGCCGTGGCCCGAGTCGGAGTACATGACGAGCTCGGAGCCGACGATGCGCCCGTGGAGGTCGTTGGAGAGCACTGATGGAACCATGCGATCGTTGTCGCCGTTGGCGATGAGGGTCGGCTGCGTGAGTTTCGAGAGGTCGGAGGGCGCGGAGCGGCCGTAGCGCTGGATCGCCCGCAGCTGCGTCTGGAATGCCTTCAAGCTGATCGACGTGTCGCGGTCGACCGTGCGCTCCGACAACCGGGCGACGAACGCCTTCGCGGCCCGCTTGCCGCGGTCGTCGCGGTTGAAGAAGAGGAACTCCTTGATGTCCGACCGGGTGAGGATGGATCGCACGAGGTCGAGGTAGGTGACACCGACGACCTTGTCCATGTCCTTCCCGCCCCGCGGACCGGTGCCCGTGAGCACGAGGCGGCGCACGAGGTCGGGGTGCTTGACGACAAGGTCCTGCGCGATCATCCCGCCCATGGAGAACGAGAAGACGTCGACCTTGTCGTAGCCGAGCGCGGTGATGAACTCGTACGCGTGGTCGGCGGCTTCCTCGATGGTTCTCGGGACGGTTCCCGTTGAGGCACCGACGCCGCACTGGTCGAAGGTGATGACGTGACGCTTCTCGGCGATGGGGTCGACGATGCGGGGGTCCCAGTTGTCGAGCGTGGCCGCGAGGTGCACGAAGAAGATGACGGGGATGCCTTCCTTCGGACCCAGCTCACGGTAGGCGTAGCTGATGCCGCCCACGGTGATGCTCTTCGCCGGGGCGAGCGCGTAGGAGGTGACGACGGGCTCATTGGATGCACTGCTCATGATGTTCTCTCTTGGAACCTGGAGGGAGTGGGTTGGGGTGTGACCGCTGACGGTCAGAGGTTGCTGATGACGGCCTTGCCGCGGATACCGCCACGGCCCAGCGACTCGAGCGCCTCCACGGTCTGGTCGAACGGGTACACGCGTCCGACTACCGGCCGAATCGTTCCGTCTTCGACGAGCGCGGTGATTTCGCGCAGCTGCTCACCGCTCGCTCGCATGAAGAGGAAGCGGTAGTCGACGCCGAGCCGCTTCGCCTGCTTGCGGACCTTCCCGCTGAGCCCGGTGATCGCGAGACGCAGCAGGGGATTCAGGCCGGCACTCCGCGCGAAGTCAGGGGTGGGCGGCCCTGAGATGCCGACGGCGGTTCCACCGGGCTTCAGAATGCGAAGGGATTTCTCAAGGTTCTCGCCGCCCAGGCTGTCGAGCACGAAGTCGTAGCCGCTGAGCAGCCGCTCGAAGTCGTCGGCTCGGTAGTCGATCGCGTGGTCGGCGCCGAGCCCACGGACGAACTCGGCGTTGGCCGCGCTCGCCGTGGTGGCTACCTCGGCACCGAGGTGCTTGGCGAGCTGGATCGCGATGGATCCAACTCCGCCCGCACCGGCGTGGATGAGCACCTTCTGCCCGGGCTGCACGCGGCCGATCTCAACGAGGGCCTGCCAGGCGGTAAGGGCGACGAGCGGGAGCGAGCCCGCTTCTTCCATGGAGATGCCGGAAGGTTTGAGCGCCACGTCCGCCTCATCGATGGCGATGCGCTCGGCGAACGTGCCGATGCGGTGGTCGCGGGGCCTCGCGTAGACCTCGTCTCCTGGGCGGAACCCGCGAACCGCCGCGCCAACCCGGAGCACCGTACCGGCGACATCGTGGCCGAGAGTCAGCGGCAGCTTGTACGGCAGGATCTGCTTGAACTCGCCGATGCGGATCTTCTCGTCGAGCTGATTCACGCCTGCGGCCTGCACCTGGACAAGCACATCACGGTCTCCCAGGACCGGTTCGGCGACGTCGGCCTCGCGAAGGGGCATTTTGTAGTTGGAGAAGGTGAACGCTCGCATGGGTGAGACTCCGGAGTCGAGATCGCGTGATGGTTCGCCCTGCAATTGCCGAGCGTAGTCAATTCTGAGTCAACTCAGTAATCTAGTCAATGCGGACCGCACGACCGTGCCCGCCGGGGCCTCAAGGTGTCACACGCCCGAGAGGTGCCCTCCTCGCCGAGCCGCGACGATGAGCGCGACGACTGCGACGCACATCCCACCGAGCACGACCGCAGCGACCAGCACCGCATCGGCCAGCGACCCACCGGTGGCAATAGCGCCGACGCCGATCGCGGTTCCTGCCTGGAGGGCGTAGGCGATGACATACAGTGGCGACAGGCTCGCACCCCGATGCTGCGCGGGAGCGAGCCGATTGATGAGCCCCAGCCCACCCGTGAACGCCAGTGCGTAGGCGACACCACCCACGAGGCACCACCCGAAGAAGAGCGGAAGAGAGCCGAACACGCTGGCGGCAGCCATGAGCACAAGGCTGAGGAGCGTGACGATCGCTCCGGCCAAGACCGAAGCGTGTGCCGAGATCCGAGAGAGCAGCAACCCGGTGACCCCGATCGTGGCCGAGGAGCAGGCCAGGATGACACCGATCAGCGCGCTGCTCTCCGTGTCAGCGAACTCCCGGATCATGTGCGCGCCGAGGGAGAGGAAGATCGCCCCGACGCAGTACGCGAGCGCAACCGACAGGGTCGAGGCCGTGAACCCGAGCCGGATGCCCGCCGGCACCCTGGGCCGCTGGGGTCGCCACCGGCGGCGTTCCGTCGGCCGGTCGTCCGGCGAGAGCGCGAGCAGCCAGATATTCATCGCCGCCAGCCCCAGCAGCACGACATAGCTCCAGACGAGCGGCATGGCGATGAACTCGGCGAAAAGTCCACTGAGCGCCAGCGCGGCGGTCAGGCCTATGGCGGTGGACACGGTCGCCGCGGAACTCGCGAAGCGCGGGCTCGCACTCGTGTTGTTCTCCACCAGCGAGGCGGTAGCTGCGCCCATGGCGAGGCCCGCGCCCACACCCTGCAGCACCCTCCCCGCAAAGAGGAACCCCACGTTCGGAGCGACAGCGGAGACGAGGGCAGACACCCCCGACGAGCGCGACGCCCCCGATCATCACGAGGCGCCTGCCGAAAAGGTCGGAGAGGTTGCCGAAGAGCGGGAGCGTGATCACGAGTGCAACCTGGTAGGTGGCAAAGACGCTCGTAACGACGACGGGAGAGAGGTCCCACTGCTCCGCGTAGAGCGGGTAGAGGACGCTCGGCGCCCCAGACGACCAGAGCGCGAGGGCGAGCACGAACGCAGCGGCCCAGAAGGCCGACCGCACGCCCGCCTGCGACACATCGCGGCCCGCGGCCACTTCAGACAACGGGGACAATCGGTGCGTCGGAGCGTTCGGAGGCGCCACCCTGCAAGCCGCGGAGGCCGATCCTTTGACCGAAAGTGGTGTAACACATGCACAGTCTCCTCACACGCGGGCTGGGGTTGCGCCGCCTGGCATGACCCTAAGAAGCTGACTCTGTTTTAGCAACCCAGAGGGTCGATCTCGGTCACACACGGCGGCCCTGCCCGACTCCAGCGCACATCCGGGGCCGGGCCCACCTGGCTCCGAAAAAGGGAGTCAGGTTAGAGTCGCAGCATGCCCCGCCAGTCGCCAGCACTCACAGAGGCCCTGAACGGCTCGTGCGCTATCGCCCGCTGCCTCGGCGTCCTCGATGACCCGTGGAGCTTCCTCCTCGTCAGGGAGGCGCTGCTCGGGCGAAGAACCTTCGCGGAGTACCGTGACGGCCTCGGCATCGCCAGCGACGTGCTCAGCGCCAGGCTCGCGAAGCTCGTGGACGCCGAGGTGATGACCAAGACCTCGTATCAACAACCGGGGCAACGCACGCGCGAGGCCTACGACCTCACGCCGGCCGGCCGCGAACTGAGCGCAGTGCTCATCGCGATGAAGCAATGGGCCGAGACTCACCTCCCCAGAGAAACGCCGCCGAAGGTGGATGCGCGCGGCCGCGAAGGCCAGACACCCATCACCTCGCACCTCGTGGATGCACACGGCAACACCGTGCGGTCCGACGAGGTCTCGTTCGTGCGACGCTGAGCTTCCACCGAGCTCGGTTCAGCCGCGCATCACGAACGGGTCCCCCACCGGCTCCTCGTTCGTGTTGACCCACACGCTCTTCAGGCGCGAGTACTCATGCATCGACTCGATCCCGTGCTCGATTCCCACGCCAGAGTTCTTGAACCCCTGCCGCGGCGACATCGGTGACATCGCACGGTAGGTGTTGATCCAGATCGTGCCAGCGTCCAACCGCCGCGACATCCGATGCGCGCGGGCAAGATTCTGCGTCCAAACGCCAGCAGCCAAGCCGAACTCCGTGTCGTTGGCCAGGCGCACCACCTCGTCCTCGTCGTCGAACGGCATGATCGCCGCGACGGGCCCGAAGATCTCCTCGCGCACGACGCGCATCTGGTTCGTCACGTCGGTGAGCACGGTCGGTTCGAAGAAGTACCCGGGCAGCGCAACGTCCGGGCTGCCGCCGCCAGAATGAACCCGTGCGCCCTCATCCACGCCGATCCCGACGTACGATCGCACCTTCTCGAGCTGGGCCTCGAAAGCCAACGGGCCGAGCTCGGTCGCGGCATCCATCGGGTCGCCGATGACGATCGACTTCGCCCTCGCAGAGACACGCTCGAGCAGCTCGTCATACACCGAACGGTGCGCGAAGACACGACTACCGGCGATGCACGTCTGCCCTGCCGCCGCGAAGATCCCCGCGATGACCCCCATCGCCGCGTTGCCGACGTCAGCGTCACCGAACACGATATTCGGGCTCTTTCCGCCGAGTTCGAGCGTGCAGCCGATGAACCGGGCGGCCGCGCTCGAAGCAATGGCCGAGCCGGTGCGCGTCGAGCCGGTGAAGGAGATCTTCGCGATGCCCGGATGCTCGACCAACGCAGCACCGGCCTCGTTCCCGAGTCCGGTCACCACGTTGACGACCCCGTCCGGGAAACCGGCTTGGGCGGCGAGCTCAGCGAAGCGCAGCACCGTTCGCGAGGTGTACTCACTGGGCTTGATGACCACGGTGTTGCCCGCAGCGAGGGCCGGCGCGATCTTCGACGTCGTCAACGTCAGCGGCGAGTTCCACGGGGTGATCGCGGCCACCACGCCGAGAGGTTCATGCTGCGTGTAGTTCAGGATGCGCAGGTCGTTCGTGGGGATCTGCGAGCCCTGGATCTTGTCCGCGAGTCCCCCGTAGTAGTAGAGGTACTCGGGGAGCGACGCGAGCTGGCCGCGCATCTCTCTCAGGAGCTTGCCGTTGTCGAGGCTCTCGAGCGTCGCGAGCTCCTCGGCGTGCTCACCGACGAGGTCACCGAGTCTGCGCAGGAGACGCCCGCGCTGCGTGGCAGTGAGCCCGCGCCAGGTAGGGGCGTCGAACGCTCGCGCTGCGGACGCGACGGCGACCTCGACGTCAGCTCCGTCGCCGCGCGCCGCCTCGTACAGCGTCTCCAGCGTGGCCGGGTTGGTGCTGGCGAAGTACGCACCGCCCGCCGGGTCGCGCCAGGTTCCGTCGATGAAGTGCCCGAATCGTTCAGTCACTGGATGCTCCTTCTGCGTCGTTGATGAGGTGGTCGATCTCTTGGGCGAGCTGCCGAGGGGCCTGCACGGGAAGCATGTGGCGCACACCTGGAAGCACTCGAGACTCGGCGCCCGGGATGCGCGCGGCAAGTCGCTCGGTCATCTCCGGAGTTGACCCCGGGTCGAGCTCGCCGGTGATCGCTAGCGTGCGTTGCCGGATGCCCGAGAGGAACGGCGCGATCGCACGGTCGCCCGTGGCGAAGACCTCGTAGGCGTGGACGAACGACTCGACGTCGTTCGATTCGAGCGTGCGCTTGGTCTCGGCGACAAGCTGCGCACTCACGGTCGTGCCCGCATACCAACGCTCGATCGAGCGTTCGACGGTCGCCGTGAAGTCGTTCTGCGCCGTCGCCAGGCGCCCGAGTACGGCCGCGGACTCCGCATCCGTTCGCTCGCAGACCGAGCTCACGCAGCCGAGCGTGCGCACCCGGTGCGGTGCGGCGACGGCGAGCTGCTGGGCGATGAGTGCCCCCAACGAGAAGCCGACGAGGTGGCATTCACCGTCAGGCAACCGCGCCTCGACATCCCCGGCGAGCTCGCCGAGTGACGTCCGGGACCTCAGCGGTGGCCTCGACCCGTGGCCTGGAAGGTCGAGGGCGACCACCCGATACCCCATCTCTTCGAGCATGGTCGAGGTCTCACCCCACATGAGTCGGTCGAGGCCGACTCCGTGCAGCAGCACGATCGGGGCCGCGAGAGCGCGATCCAGCATCCGCCGACAACCGCTACTGCTCGGACGCGAGCGGCGCGAGGCGCTGCTGAGGGCGCCCCTGCGTTGCTCCCGCGAGCGCGATCAGGATCTCGTCGGCGTGCGGCGCATCCGCGACCCGCACCTCGAACGACTGGTGGTGTGACCTGATGGTGGCGTCCGTGAAGTGCTTGAGGGGGATGTCGAAGGCGACGCCCGCCGGGCCACGCTTCTCCACGGCGGGCAGCAAGGTGCTGGCGTTCGCCGCCCGACGGAAATGGTCGCCGAATTTCAGCGTGTGGATGAGCGCGGACCCGTGCTCGATCTCCCCGCGCAGCCCCACGATGGCAGCTTTCCCGTAGGCCTGGAGCGGCGCCCCGAGGGCCTCCATGACACGAGGCGCAAGCAGCGCACCGACTTCGGACGCAGTCGAATCGATCCCAGAGCTGAGGTCCTCCACGAAGCCCTGCCCAGCCCATGGGTTCTCGATGATGGCGGCCACGACCGCGATGCGGGCGACGGGTTCGACCGGGCGTCCGCCCTCGGTCAGCGTCTCGTCGACGATGGTGATGATCTTGCGAACGTTCATGAGGCGATGCCTTTCAGTATCTCGGAGGACACTGGCAGGTCAGTGCGCCTGTCTCCGATTCTTGGGTGGGGGCGGGAACCCGACGATGCAGCTGCGATGACCGCGATCTCGTCGGCGTGGGGGGCGTCCGCCAGGTGCACGTCGAGCGTCTGGTAGTGGCTCCGAGTTGCCGCGTGTGTCTTGTGCCACAGCGGTACCCGGATGTCCCCGCTCGCGTCGGCTCGTGCATCCGCGAAGCAGATGATCGAGGTTCCTTCGAGGAACTCGCGAACCAGATTGCCGAAATACGGGGTGTGGATGAGCGCGCCCGCGTGTTCGATCTCACCCGCGACGCCGACAACCGCGGCCTTGCCGAAAGCTTCGATTCCATCGGCACCGCCGAGCACCGACAGGAGCCGGTCCGTCAGCAGCTTCGCCACGACGGGAGCGAGTCGCTCCGTGTGCGAGTTCAGATCGTGGAGCGGAGCCTCGTCGATCCACGGATTGCGGATGACGGCGACGGCGCTCGCCCGACGGATGGGGGCGGGCGCGTCGACGCCGCCGTCGGAGACGAGGTCTTCGTGTGCGGTGAGGATGCGTCGAACACCGAGCGAGACAGCGAGTTCCGTCAGCGCGACGGTCGGCGACTCGGCACCCGTCAGCAGGGCGCTCAAGCGGCCACCTCCACCGCAAACGCCGACCCTCGATCGCGCTGAGGCAGGATCACGGCCTTCGTGTCACGCATCGTCCTCATGTTCTCCATCGCCTCATTCACCTGCGACAGCCCGTAGCGATTCGACACGATCGCCGAGAAATCGAAGTGCTCCGCCTGCTGCGCGAGGAAAAGCAGCGCCTCGCGGTAGTGCGTGATGTCGCCCGAGAACGCACCTCGAACATCGAGGTTCTTCATGGTGATGCGACCAGGCGGCACGGGCGTGTCCCAGCCAGCGACCTGCCCCATGAGCACGTACCGTGCGCCCTTGCCCGCGAGCTGCAAGCCTTCAGCGAACGCCGTTCTCCCGCCGGACATCTCCAGCATCTTCGTGGGACGACGGCCATCCGTTGCGACCAGTACCGCCGCCTCCCTCGCTTCCGGAGTCGTGTGCTCCTCGACGGAGACCGTGGCGGTCGCCCCGTAGGAGGTGGCCAGCGCGAGTCGGTCTGCCGGCCCGCCCACGACGACGAGCTCCCGATACGAGCCGAGCGAGAGCATCGCAGTGGCGAACAGTCCGATGGGGCCGCTGCCCTGCACAAGCACCGTGTCGCTCGGCTTGGTGCGCCCAAGCGTCTCGACCGCGTTGGCGGCAGAGCGCACGGCGCAGGCGGCGACACTCGCGAGCTCGTCGCTCACCGCATCCGGCACTCGGACCCGCCCGGCGCGGGGCAGGACGACGGAGTGCTCCGCGAATCCTCCAGCGCCGTACGGCACCTGCTCGCAGTTCAGGTAGCCGTACATCTGCGGTCGCGAGCACAGCGCCGAATCTCGCGCAGACGCGCAGCCCTCGCACGCACCGCAGGGGGCGTGCGACCAGATCACGCGATCACCCGTCGCCAGCGGTTCACCGAACGAGTCGAGCTCAGCACCCTCACCGAAGGCGAGGATGCGCCCGACCATCTCGTGCCCCGGGACCGACGGCAGCGCGGCGGGAATGGTCAGGTGTCCGAGCCAGCCGTGCACGTCGGTGCCGCAGACCGAGCACGCGAGCACCTCCACGAGCAGCGACCCAGGAGCGAGCCGCTCCGGCAGGGGCACCTGTTCGATCGTCAGCGGCTCACCGTGCGCTCGGACGACAGCCGCCCTGGTGCTGGTGGGGAGACCGCCCGTCACGACGTCGCCTCGACGTACTCGTTCGTGAAGGTCTCGGTCGGACGCAGATCGGACAGCCCCTGCGACGACTCGAGCAGACGGACGTTCGCCTCGTAGCCGCCCTCCGGCATCTTGCCGTCGGTCGTGAAGATTCCAAGGCTCTGCTCGAGCACCTCGGTGTAGGCGGCCGGGTCCTCTCCGATGAGGTTCGCCGGCATGACCTCGGTGATCTCGGCCGCCGTGTGCTCCTGCATCCACTCGAGTGCCCGCACTGTGGCCTGAGCGATGCCAGCTGCCGCGTCAGGGTTCGCCTCGAGCCACTCGTTCTTCGTGTAGAGCGTCTCTGCCGCGTAGCCACCGTCGCCGAAGAGCGCCGTGGCGCCGTCGACCGTGCGTGTGTCGATGAGGATCCCCGTGCCGCTGTTGCGGGCTTCGAACTGCGAGAACGCCGGCTCGAACATCCACCCAGCCACGACCTGGCCGCCTTCCATAGCAGCAACCGCGCTCGCGCCGGTTCCGGTCGTGACGAGGCTCACGTCCTGGATGTCCAGACCGTCGCCCTGCAAGGCCTCAGCGAAGTACGCCTCCTCCGCGGATCCGGGAGCCGCGATGCCGACCGGCTGACCGGCAAGGTCGCCGATCGTCGTCACCTCGGCCGCACTGCTCGGGGGAACCGCGAGCACGGCGCCTGGGCTCCGGGACAGGACGATGAACGAGGTGTAGTCCTGGCCTTTCGACTGCATCCGCAGCGTGTGGTCGTAGAAGCTCGCCGCGACCTGCGCGGAACCCGAGGCGACCGCCTCGAGGGCTTTCGTTCCCGACTGCAGGTCGGTCAGTTCGACCTCAACACCGGCTTCCTCGAAGTACCCGAGTTCGTCGGCAAGGACAAGGGGGATGTTGTGCAGGTTCGTGAGCCCCGCAACGGCGATCGTCGTCGGACCGTCGCTCGAACCCGCGCCCTGGGCGTCCGCACAACCGGCGAGGCCGAGACCGAGTCCGATGATGGATGCGCCTGCGAGCAGGCGGGTGATTCGTTGCTGCATGATGTCGCTCCTGGAGATTCGAGGGAAAGGAGTTGCGCTGAAAGGAGTTGCGCTGAAAGAAGGGGATGTGGTGAGGACTTGGCCAGAGGGAAAGCCGAGTCAGTGGGTGCCGGCTGCACGCCAGCGCAGGAGGTGCTTCTCGGCGCGAGTGATGAAGAACTCGATGACGAGCACGAAGACCATGAGCGTGATCATTCCCGCGAAGACGCTGGTGGTGTCGAAGGTGCCCTGCGCCTGCGCGATCACGTAGCCGATACCGCGGAAGGCGCCGAGGTACTCACCGATCACGGCCCCGATGATCGCGAAGCCGACGCTCGTGTGCAGGCTCGAGAAGATCCAGCTGAGCGCGCTCGGGATGTAGACGGTCTTCAAGAGCTGCGCCTCGGATGCGCCGAGCATCCTCGAGTTGTTCGTCAGCACGCGCGGGACGCTGCGGATGCCCTCGAGCGTGTTGAAGAACACGACGAAGAACACGAGCGTGAAGCCGAGCGCGACCTTCGACCAGATGCCGATGCCGAACCACAGGAGGAAGATCGGCGCGAGGACCAGCCTCGGCATGGCGTTGAACATCTTGATGAACGGGTCGAACAGGTCCGCGAGGAACTGCACGCGACCGAACAGGACGCCCAATAGGAGACCGCCACCGACGCCGATGACAAACGCCAGAAGCGTGGCCTGTGTCGTAGCGAGGAGGTGAGGATAGATGAAGCCGGAAGTGAACCACTCGACGATGCGAGCGAAGACTGCCGTCGGCTCGCTGAAGAAGAACGGATCGAGTGCCCCGGTCGTTGCCCCGAGCTGCCAGAGCGCGATGAATGCGACACCGAGCGCAACCTGGTAGCCGAGCATCCGCAGCTTCCGGTTGCGATTCGCGGTCGCGAGCTTCCGCCCCTGCGTGGCCTCGCTTGCCTGCACGGTGGCCCTCGCCGCGACTGCCGCGCTCACGCTGCCACCTCCGACTCGACGTTGAGCTGGTAGGTCTTCATGACTTCTTCCTTGAGGCAGTCCCACACCTCGCTGTAGATGCGTTGGAACACGGGGTCGCGCTTGATTTCGAGGAGGTCCCTCGGACGTGCGATGGGAACCTCGAACCGCCCGACGATGGTGCTCGCGGGTCCGGCGCTGAGGACGATGATCTCGTCGGACAGCGAGACCGCCTCGTCGAGGTCGTGCGTGACGAAGAGTGTCGCTGCTCCGCTCGCGCCCCAGATGTTGAGGAGCTCGCCCTCCATCACGAGTCGTGTCTGCACGTCGAGCGCGGAAAACGGCTCGTCCATCAGAATGAGGCTGGGGTTCGTGATCCACATCTGTGCCATGGCAACGCGACGGCGCTGTCCGCCGCTCAACTGCGCCGGGTATCGCCCCTCGAAGCCCTTCAAGCCCACCCGCTGGAGCCAGTCCGCTGCCACCTTCCGGGATTCGGCTGCACGCTCGCCCCGGTAGTCGAGCGCGAGCGCCACGTTGTCGATCGCCGTCCTCCACGGCAGGAGCGCGTCCTGCTGGAAGAGATAGCCGGCGTCACTGTTGAGCCCCTTGAGGGCGTGCCCCTGCGCTGTGACCGTGCCCTCCGTTGGCGTCAGCAGGCCAGCCGACATGTTCAGGATGGTCGACTTGCCGCACCCGGTCGGGCCCACCACCGAGGTGAATCGGCCGGGTTGAGCTGTGAGGGAGATATCCCTCACAGCTGTGTACGCGCCTGAGCCCTGATCAGGGAACGTGATCGCGCATTCAGCCAGTTCCACAATCGGCTCTGGTCGTCGCTCGCTTGCTTCTCGTATGGTCACCGCTGTCCAATCGTCGAGGCCTTCTCGAACACGCCACTACGGACATCAGCCGCTGTTGCATGCATGGTGTGGTCGACGCTAATCACCCATCCCAGGTGGTGTCAACACCCTTCTCCCCTGGAAACATAGTCTTCACACGCGGAAAGCTCCGAGAAACAGGAATCTCAGACAACGATCTGTGGCATACATCGGTGTATGGTGATGTACAAGGAAGCCGACGCCTCACGCGGAGAAAGCCGAGCTGCAATGACACAGATAAAAACCGAGACCAGCCCAGTCATCGAGCAGATCCGATCTGGCATCGTCACCGGCAGGTTCGAACCAGGCGAACTCCTCGCGGAGATCCGTCTCGCAGAGGAATTCCAGGTCAGCCGAACCCCTATTCGCGAGGCGCTCAAGCAATTGCAGATCGAGGGCCTCGTCGAGATCAGGCCTCGCGTCGGGTCATTCGTCCGCAAGCCCACGCGACGGGAAGTCGTAGAACTCTTCCAGATGAAAGAGGCACTGGAAGGCCTCGCCGCGGGCCTCCTCGCCCAACGCGGTGAGGTGCCGGAGCTGCGCCGTCTCGAACAGAACATCGCCGACGAGCGCGAAGCCGTCCGCCGTGGTGACGCCGGGGCGTATGCCGCTCTTGTCCACGACTTCCACCAGACGCTCGTCGACGGAGCCGACAACCAGAAGCTCACCGAACACTACGAGCTGCTCATGAACCAGCTTGCCTACCACCGCCTCGTTCAGCAGACCCTCGAGGTGCCAGGTCGTCTCGCGAGCTCGCTCAACGAGCACGCCGTCATCCTGGAGGCGATTCGCACGCGCGACCCGCTCACCGCGGAGCTCTCCGCGCGTCGTCACGTAGCGGCGGCACGCCAAACCGTCGCCATCGCCGCGTTCACCGACCTGGAGCAGCACTCCAGTTAGACCTTCGACGGCCTGAACCGCGACGAGACAGGGACTGGGAATCCCTGGATGAGTGAGTCCTGAATCGAAGAACATGTGAGCGGCACACTGGTTCCACCGGCCAGGCTGCGCATTCACTTCAGCGGCACCATCTGGCGCTCGCCCGCACAACTCAGGAGAATCCCGTGCCCAAGAACATCGACATCCAGGTCCCGTCCCTCACCGGCAAGCTCGCGCTCGTGACGGGCGCGAGCGACGGCATCGGCTTCCACATCGCCAGTCGCCTCGCCCGCGCTGGCGCCGAGGTGATCATGCCCGTGCGCAACCGCGAGAAGGGCGAGAAGGCCGCCGAGCGCATCCGCAACTCGAACCCGAGCGCAAAGCTCGAGCTGCGCGACCTAGACCTGTCGTCGCTGGCCTCAGTCGCCGCCCTCACAGGGGAGCTGGTCACCGAGGGACGCCCCATCAACATCCTCATCAACAACGCCGGCGTCATGACGCCGCCAGAGCGCCGCGCGACAAGCGACGGCTTCGAGCTGCAGTTCGGCACCAACCACCTCGGCCACTTCGCGCTCACGACCGGCCTCCTCCCGCTCCTCAAGGAGGGCAAGGCACACGTCACCACGCAGATCAGCGTCGCGGCGAACCAGGGCGCCGTGAACTGGGACGACCTCAACTGGGAACGCAGCTACAGCAACATGGGCTCGTACAGCTCGTCGAAGATCGCCACCGGCCTGCTGGGGATGCACCTGCACCGCCTCAGCGAGGCGAACGACTGGGGCATCACGAGCAACCTCTCGCACCCCGGCATCTCCCCCACGAACCTCCTCTCCGCACAGCCGGGCATGGGCCGCACGAGCGACACAACCGAAGTCAAGGTCATCCGCGTGCTCTCGCGCATCGGCGTCGCCGGCACCCCACAGAGCGCCGCGCTCCCCGCGATCCTCGCCGCGACGAGCCCAGACGCGAAGGGCGGCCACCTCTACGGGCCGAAGGGCCCAGGCCACATCGGCGGCCGCCCCGCCGAGCAGAAGCTCTACTCGCGAGTCACGAGCGAAGCGGATGCGCGCCGCCTGTGGGAGCTGTCCGAGCAGTTCGTCGCCGAGCACGCGGCCCGCTAGCCTCGCGTCATGGACAGAGCCCAGCTTGCCGACTTCCTCCGCAGTCGCCGCGAGGCGCTGCAGCCGGACGACGTCGGCCTGACGAAGGGGCCGCGCCGCCGGACGGCGGGCCTGCGGCGCGAGGAGGTCGCGGCGCTCAGCGACATGTCGGTCGACTACTACAGCCGACTCGAGCAGAGCCGCGGCCCGCAGCCGTCCGAGCAGATGCTCGCCGCGATCGCCCGCGGTCTGCGACTCACCGTGGCGGAGCGCGACCACCTCTTCCACCTCGCCGGCCACCAGCCGCCGAAGCGCACGATCCGCGGCGAGCACGTCGCGCCGGGGCTCATGCGCATCCTCGACCGGCTCGCCGACACCCCAGCCCAGGTCATGACGGCCATGGGCGAGACGCTCGTGCAGACGCCAGCGGCGCGGGCGCTGTTCGGCGACGAGACCCGCTTCACCGGCAACGCCCGCAGCGTCGTCTACCGCTGGTTCACCGACCCGGGCGCCCGCGACGTCTACCCAGATGACGACCACAAGAAGCTGGGCCGGGCCTTCGCCGCGGATGCGCGCAGCTTCGCGGCCCAACAGGGTCCGGGCTCGCGCGCGCAGCGGGTCGTGGACGCGCTCCTCGTCGAGAGCCCGGAGTTCGCCGAGATCTGGGCCGACCACGAGATCAACGCGACGCACGAACTCGAGAAGCGGGTGCAGCATCCCGAGACCGGGATGATCACCGTGCAGTGCCAGTTCCTCGTCGACCCCATGCAGGGCCAGACGCTCTTGGTTCTCACGGCGACACCAGGCACCCAGAACTACGACAAGCTGCAGCTGCTCTCCGTGCTCGGCACGCAACGCCTGACCGCGGGCGCCTGAAGCCGCGAGCGCCCGCCCCCGGTAGCGCAGCCGTCCCGCATCCACCACCGCGACCGCAACCGCCCCGCATCCACCACCGCGACCGCCCCGCATCCACCACAGCGACCGCCCCAGAAGTTGTGGTTTTGTGCTGTTGCGCCACTTCACAACGGCATCTCGCCACAACTCTGCGCCGCCTCGGATGCACGCGAAGCACACCCGCCAGGGATGCCAATGACGCCGCCGACACCGCCCTGCACCTGAGGCCACAGCCCCATCCCCCCCAGAGGACGCCCCATCCCGCAGGGGACAGAGTTGTGGCCCGGTGTCGTTCCCGCGAACGGGAACGACATCGGGCCACAACTTTCTGGAGTTCGGCGGCGGTAGCGGCAGCAACCGCAGAGTCAGCAGCGGCGGCAGCGGCAGCGGCGGCGGCGGCGGCAGAGAGTCCGCAGCCGCAGCCTCGACGCGCGTTAGTCGCTCGCGGGCTTCTTCGCGGTGGGCCGGCGCCTGCGCACCGTGCGCGGGCGGTCCGCCTCGACGTCAGACTCCGCCTCGTGGACTCGGGCCGGCCGCCACACGACGACCTCCGTGCGACGGGCCATGCGGCGCCCGTGCGCGAGCGGCACGACGTCGCCGCGCTCGCCAGCCGCGAAGACGCGACCGCCAAGCCTCGTGAGTCGCTCGTCGGCAAGCTCCGCCTCGAGCGCGCGTACGCGACGGCGCAGCCCGAGCACCTCGCGCTGCAACTCGAGCACGCGGGCGATGCCCTCCAAGCTCACGCCCTCGTTCGAGAGCACCGCGATCTCCCGCAGCTGCGCCACGTCGCGCAGCGAATAGCGCCGCACGCGGCCCGCCGTACGCTGCGGCGTGACCAGACCCATCCGGTCGTATTGCCGCAGGGTCTGCGGGTGCATGTTCGCGAGCTCGGCGGCCATGGCGATCGCGAAGATCGGGGCGTCCTCGTCGAGGTCGGAAGGGAGTGCCATGAGCGCCCCTACCTGCCTTGGCGGGCGAGGCGGAGGAGATCCTCGCGCGGGCTCTCGTCACCGGATGCGGCGACGAAGTCAGCGAGGGCCTTCTCTTGCGCGCTTGAGAGATGGTTCGGGACCGCGACCTCCAGGTGCACGAGCAGATCGCCCTTGCCCTTCTTCGTCTCGATGCCGCGGCCTTTGACGCGCAGCGTCTTGCCGTTCGGGGTGCCGGGCGCGACCTTCACGCGCACGGTGCCGCCGTCGACCGTGGGTACCTCGATGGTCGCGCCGAGCACTGCCTCCGCGAAGGAGACGGGCACGGTGACCTCAAGGTTGAGGCCCGAGCGGGTGAAGACGGGGTCCGGGCGCACCGTCACCGTGAGGATCAGGTCTCCCGCTTCGCCGCCGTTGGGGCTCTGGCCGCCCTTGCCGCGGAGTCGGATCTTCTGCCCGTCCTCGACGCCGGCCGGAACGCGCACCTTCACTACGCGTCCGTCCTGCCCCTGCAGCTCCACGGTGTCGCCCTTGATGGCGGTCATGAAACCGAGGGTCGTGGATGCGCTCTGGTCGCGGCCCTTCTGCGGTCCGGTCTGGAACCCGGCGGGGCGACCTGCGCCGCCGCCGAAGCTGCCGGCGCCGAATCCGCCGCCACCTCCGCCGAACATGGAGCCGAGGAGGTCCTCGAAGTCCGCATTCGACGCGCCTCGGCGCGCACCGCCGCCGTTGAACATCCCGCCGAACACGTCCTCGAAGCCCGCGCCTCCGGGGCCGCCTGGGCCCTGCTGGAAGCGGGCGCCGGAGCCCATCGCGCGCATCTGGTCGTACTCTGCGCGGTGCTCTGGGTCGGAGATCACCGAGTAGGCCTCGGAGATCTCCTTGAACTTCGCCTCAGCAGCGGTGTCTCCCGGGTGCGAGTCAGGGTGGTACTGACGCGCGAGCTTCCGGTACTGCTTCTTGAGGTCTTTTTCGTCTACGTCCTTCGATACGCCGAGCACCGCGTAGAAGTCCTTGTCAAACCAATCCTGACTGGCCATATGGTCCTTCTGTTCCTAGGAATGAGCATGTCTTCTGGATGAACACGAGAGGGGGCCCGCGTCTGCGGTGCCCCCTCCCGTGTTCGATCGGTGCGGGTGCGCCGATCGCGGTGCTTACGAAGCGGGTACGAACACCGCTGCCTTCGCGACGCGGACCACGCGGTCGCCGACCGTGTAGCCGCGCTCGACAACATCGGCGATGGTGTCGGTCGTGACGCTCGGGTTCGGCAGCTGCGCGATCGCCTCGTAGCGCTGCGGGTCGAAGGCCTCGCCGGCCTCGCCGTATGCGGTGAGGCCGAGGCGCTCGACTGCCGTGCGGAGCTTGTTGGCGATGACGGCCATGGGCGTGTCCTCGACGAGGTCGCCGTGCTTCTGGGCACGGTCGAAGTCGTCGAGCACCGGGAGGAGGGAGCGGAGCACTTCAGCCTTGGTGGCGTCGTATGCCTCGCTCTTCTCACGGTCGGTGCGACGGCGGTAGTTGGCGTACTCCGCCTGGACGCGCTGCAGGTCCTGGAGGCGCTCCTGGGCGAGATCGCTCTCACCAGGCGTGCCCTCGGTTGGTGCGTCTTCCGCGCCTTCGCCGCTGAGGAGCTTCTCGAGGTCCTCAACGCTCAGACCTTCAGCCGCGGCTTCAGCAGCCTCGCCGGATGCCGGGTCGGTGTCGTCCGGGGTGGACTCCGCCGACTCGGCACCAGCAGCCTTGCCGAGGTCGCGAACTTCGCCAGTCTCCGGGTCGATCCGACGCTTGTCGTTGATGATCGGCTCGTTTGCTTCTCCCGAGCTCTCGGGACCGCGTGCTTCTGACTCGTTTCGCTCTTCAGCCATGACTACTTGTTGTCCTTGTCGTCCTCGTCATCCACGACCTCGGCGTCGACGATGTCATCGTCGGCCGCCTGGTCTCCGGCGGGTGCGTCAGCCGTGGGGGCTTCCGCTGCCTGCTCAGCCTGGGCTGCGGCGTAGATTGCCTCGCCGAGCTTCGTCTGGCTGGTGTTGAGCTTGTCGAGCGCCGACTTCACTGCCGCGTCGTCGTCGCCTGCGAGGGCCGTCTTGAGAGCGTCGACGTCGCCCTGGACCTCGTTCTTGACGTCGGCGGGGAGCTTGTCGTCGTTCTCGGTGAGCACCTTCTCGACCTGGTAGACCGTGGTCTCGGCGATGTTGCGCTGCTCGGCGCCCTCGCGACGCTTCTTGTCCTCTTCCGCGTGCTCTTCCGCCTCGCGGACCATGCGCTCGATGTCTTCCTTGCCGAGGCTGGAGCCGCCGGTGATCGTCATCGACTGCTCCTTGCCCGTGCCCTTGTCCTTTGCAGAGACGTGCACGATGCCGTTGGCGTCGATGTCGAACGTGACCTCGATCTGCGGCATGCCACGGGGGGCCGGTGCGATGCCGGTGAGCTCGAACGTGCCGAGGTTCTTGTTGTCGCGGGTGAACTCGCGCTCGCCCTGGAAGACCTGGATCTGCACGGACGGCTGGTTGTCGTCGGCCGTCGTGAAGGTCTCGCTGCGCTTGGTGGGGATGGCCGTGTTGCGCTCGATGAGCTTGGTCATGATGCCGCCCTTGGTCTCGATGCCGAGGGAGAGCGGGGTGACGTCGATGAGGAGGACGTCCTTGCGCTCGCCCTTCAGCACGCCAGCCTGGAGAGCGGCGCCGACTGCGACGACCTCGTCGGGGTTGACACCCTTGTTGGCGTCCTTGCCGCTGAGCTTCTTGACGAGCTCTGCGACTGCGGGCATGCGGGTGGAGCCACCGACGAGGACGACGTGGTCAATCTGGTCGACGTTGATGCCGGCTTCGCGGATGACGTCTTCGAACGGCTTGCGGGTGCGCTCGAGGAGGTCCTTGGTGAGGTCCTCGAACTTGGCGCGAGTGATGCTCGTGTCGAGGTTCGCGGGGCCGTTCTCCGTGAGGGAGAGGTAGGGCAGCTGAATGCTGGCGCTCGTGGAGCTGGAGAGCTCCTTCTTCGCCTGCTCAGCGGCTTCCTTCAGACGCTGGAGTGCGATCTTGTCGTTCGCGACGTCGACGCCGGTCTGCGACTTGAACTCCGTGATGAGGTACTTGACGAGACGGTCGTCCCAGTCGTCGCCACCGAGGCGGTTGTCGCCGGCGGTGGAGCGCACCTGGATCGTGGAGAAGTCGTCGTCCTTGCCCACTTCGAGGAGCGAGACGTCGAACGTTCCGCCACCGAGGTCGAAGACGAGGATGAGCTCGTCCTCCTTACCCTTGTCGAGGCCGTACGCGAGTGCGGCCGCCGTGGGCTCGTTGATGATGCGGAGCACGTTGAGGCCGGCGATCTCGCCGGCTTCCTTCGTGGCCTGACGCTCTGCGTCGTTGAAGTACGCGGGAACGGTGATGACCGCGTCGGTCACCTTGTCGCCCAGGTACTGCTCGGCGTCGCGCTTGAGCTTGCCGAGGATGCGCGCGGAGATCTCCTGCGCGGTGTACTTCTTGTCGTCGATGCCCTGGGTCCAGGTGGTTCCCATGTGGCGCTTGACGGAGCCGATGGTGCGGTCGACGTTGGTGACTGCCTGGCGCTTGGCGGTCTCGCCGACGAGCACGTCGCCGTCCTTCGTGAAGGCGACGATGGACGGGGTGGTGCGGAAGCCCTCGGCGTTTGCGATGACCTTCGGCTCGCCACCCTCGAGGACTGCGACGCAGGAGTTCGTGGTTCCGAGGTCGATTCCAACAGCACGTGACATGTGTGGTTCTCCTTTTGTAGAGCTGCTTGTGTGAGTCTGAGTCGGCCCGAGTTGCAGCCTCGATCAAGATCGTCGAGATGCATGCAGACCTGAGCCGTATGCGCTCAAGTTTACTCGGCGCCGACCATGCGTCAAGCCAACAGGCTGAGAGTTGAGTGGGAGCGACTCAAGTCTCTGTGTTTATGCGACCCTGATCACCAGCCGCTCGATCAGCTCCTCAGAACCCACATCGAAGACGCTTGTCAGGTCGACCCGGCCACCGGGGAAGTCCCCCTCGAGGCGCTCCGTCACCGACACGCGTGGCCCATTCGACGAGGTGTCCAGGAGGGTCGCGGTGAACGTGAACGCCGTCGAGACCTCTCGGCGCCAGCGTGTGATCTCTGTTCTCCCGCGGAACTCCTCCCCGTTGTCGAAGCGAGGATGTGCGTGTGCCCGCATCCATGACCATCGGCGATTTCAGCAGGGCCACCCGGCTCAGCGCGAAGGCGCTGCGCTTCTACCACCGGGTGGGGCTGCTCGAGCCCGCCGCCGTCGACCCGGTGACGAGCTACCGGCGGTACGACCCGGCGCAGATCGAGGATGCGCGCATGATCCACCAGCTCCGCGCGCTCGACATGCCCCTCGATGACGTCAGACGCGCGCTCGAGGCGAAGGACGTGAGGTTGCGCCGCACCGCGCTCACCGGCCACCTCGCGCGACTCGAGCGGCGCCTCGACGAGACGCGGACTGCAGTCACCTCCCTGCGCGCACTGCTAGAACCGCCGACGACGAACCCCGTCGAGGTCCGCGACGTGCCCGCCCAGGAAGTGCTGATCATCCGAGACAGCATTGCGCTTCCCGACCTGGGCGGCTGGTTCACGACGACGCGGCGACACCTCGACGACGCCGCCGCCGCGGCCGGCATCAAGCCTTCCGGTGCGCTCAGCGGACTGTGGTCGACCGAGCTCTTCCTCGACGAGGCCGGCGAAGGGGCGCTCTTCTACCCGGTCGACGGCGTCGGCACCGTCACCGCGCCCCCTCCCACACGGACCCGTCCCCCCGGGCCGAGCCTGGCGTCCATCGAGACCCTGCCCGCGACACGGTTCGCGGTGATCGTGCACGAGGGCGACGACGAGACGATCGGCAACGCCTACGCCGCACTAGGCGCCCACGTGGCGACGCTCGGCGAGAGCACGCCTGGAGCACTCCGCGAGACCTACCGCGGCGGAGCGCCTTCAGACGCGGGAACAACAGAGATCGGCTGGCCGATCCGGTAACGCCACGTCAGGTTTCGGCGCGGAGCGTCACCGAGCGACCGCCCCGAGCCCACTATGACGCGATTCCTGGACGCCGCCCGGGCTTCCTGCCCCGTACTTCTACGACACCTGGCCCGCGCAGTAGGCGCAGGGCGGCGGCCCGGAACCGGGAAGGCACATTCCTCCGCCTCACGGCTCGTGGAACGTCACCGGGAAGTCCGCGATGTGCAGGCCGGATGCGCCGATCCTGCTTTCGATCGCGGCGTGCTGGGCGGCGGGCGCGGTGACGTTCACGTGGCCTCGGCCACCCATCGGCGCGCTCCCGCCGTCTGCCCAGAAGGCCTCGACCTCGTGATCTTCGGCGAGGTCGGTGAGCAGCGCGAGGTAGGGCTCCTGCTGCCCGGGCAGGATCGTGGCACCGAGCGTCGTGGAGTTGATCTCGACCTCCCTGTCGGGGTCCAAGCCCGCGGCGGCAAGCAGCGCCCCGACGTTCTGGACGAGCGGCAGCAGGTGGAGGTAGCCGTCCCTGGTCTCCTCGATGGAGACGAGGGCGAAGCGCCCGTTCTCCCAGATCGCCGGCTGCACGGCCATGTCGGGCGCGATCTCGTCGAGCTCGTCGACGAGCGACACGCCGTCGAAGCCGAAGTCAGGGCAGGTGCCTCCTGACAGCGCTCGCCCAGAGGAGTCGGTCTGGCTGTGCAGCGACATCACGCCGCCCGCGGCGGCGGGCACCTCGAGCGACCAGCTGACACCCTCGGGATGCGCCGACGCGCAGAGCTCGTCGAGCAGGGCGGGTAGGTGCTCCTGCTCGACGTCGAGCTCGATCCGCGAGATGGGGTCGACGAAGATCGGCGCTTCAACCCACCGTTGTCCCGATACCTCGGTCACGCCCGGGATCGCCTCGACCTGCTCGACGAGGGCATCGAACTCCGCACTCGGACGGTCGAAGCGGGTCTCGTCGACCATCCAGCTGAAGAGCGTCGCGGCGCCGAGCAGGACGCCGAAGAGCGCGATCACGAGGGCGGCGAGCCACACCCGAGTCCTGAGTCGCATGTGCTGCCTCCCGTCCGCAGCCGCGCGCACGCTCCGACCGCTTTCCGGGCCAGGGTGCCACGCGCAGGTCACAGTGCGGTTCACGGCAGACGAACGGCGAGCGAACTCAACCGGCCAGGACCTCGCGCAGGCTGTTCCCCTCCGCGCCGCCTCACGCGCATAGAATCCGCGCATGGCACACCCCGGCCGCGCCGACGAAGGCGCACCCTCCCCCAGCGACCCGACTCCGAGCGGGCGGGTCGAGACCGTCGACGGCGGCGCCGCCGTCACGCCGAAGGAGCTGAAGAAGCGCGCGACCGCCTGGGCGCTGTGGGACGTCGGCAACTCCGCCTTCCAGGCCGTCGTCGTCACCTTCGTCTTCGCCACGTACCTCGCGAGCGATCTCTTCATCGACCCGCAGGTCGCGGCGCTGGGCGAGGCGAACCCGCTCGACCCGCAGTATCTGGCCGCTCAGGCCGCATCCACCAACGTCATCGCCAACCTGAGCACGGTCGCGGGCCTGCTCGTCGCCCTCATCGCACCCGTGCTCGGGCAGCGCTCCGACGGGTCGGGGAGGCGAAAGCTGTGGCTGGGCATCTTCACCGGCATCACCGTGCTCATCATGCTGTCCATGTTCTTCATCCAGCCCGGCGAGGAGTACTTGTTCTGGGGCGCGCTGCTGCTCGCAGTCGGCACGATCTTCGCCGAGCTGAGCGGCGTCAACTACAACGCGATGCTGTCGCAGGTGTCGACGCCCAAGAACGTGGGCCGCATCTCGGGCATCGGCTGGGGCCTCGGCTACCTGGGCAGCATCGTGCTGCTCGTGCTCCTGCTAGTGCTGTTCATCCAGTCGTTCGGCGCGGAAGGCCGGAACGGCGTCCTCGGGGTGCCGAGCGGGGCGGATGGGGGCGCGCTGGACATCCGCTTCGCGATCGTGCTCGCCGCTGTCTGGTACGTGGTCTTCGCGTTGCCCGTCATGTTCAAGGTGCCCGAGATCCCGAAGGACGAGACCCGCCCCAAGGTGAGCTTCTTCGCGTCGTATGGCGTGCTGTTCCGCGTCATCGGGAAGCTCGCGAAGAGCGACCCGAAGCTCCTCCTCTTCCTCGCCGCGAGCGCCGTGTTCCGCGACGGGCTGCAGGCGATCTTCGCGTTCGGCGCGATCCTCGCGGCACAGGTGTACGGCTTCGCGCCCAGCGAGGTCATCTACTTCGCGGTCGCCGCGAACCTCGTCGCCGGCCTCGGCACGCTCGCCGCTGGCTGGTTCGACGACCGCTTCGGCCCGAAGCTCGTGATCATGGCGTCGCTCGTCTCGCTCACGGCGTTCTCGGTCGTGCTCCTCTTCCTCCCATCCGAGAAGACGGTGTTCTGGATCTTCGGACTCGCCCTCTGCCTCTTCGTCGGGCCAGCGCAGGCCGCGAGCCGCTCCTACCTGTCCCGCGCGACCCCTCCCGGCCGCGAGGGCGAGCTGTTCGGCCTCTACGCCACCACGAACCGGGTCGCGAGCTTCATCACCCCCGCCCTGTTCAGCCTCTTCGTGTTCCTCTCCGGCAACCCGAAGATGGGCATCATCGGCATCGGCATCGTCCTCGCCGTGGGATTCCTCATGATGCTGCCCGTGCCGAGCAAGGTGAAGCAGGCGAGCGCGTAGCGGCCCGCTCTGCGACTGTTACCCCCAAGGCCGGGCTCGCTGGCGGAATGTCGGTGGTGCGGACGACACTTGATGCCATGACGCACGAGACGAACGGCACCGCAGCGCAGCTCCCCACGACCCTCCTCGGCGATGGCCTCGTGACGACCGTGCAGGGGTACGGCGCCATGAGCCTCAGCGACGCGTACGGTCCCATCGACGACGAGCAGGCGCTGCGCACGCTTCGGCACGCGGTGGATGCGGGCATCACGTTCATCGACACGGCCAACATCTACGGCGACGGCCGCAGCGAGCGCACCATCGCCAAGATCTTCCCGGGGCAGCGCGAGCGCATCCAGCTCGCCACGAAGTTCGGCATCACGAAGGGCGACGGGGTTGGCAAGCGGGGTGTGCGCGGCGACCGCGAGCACGTCCGCGAGCAGGTCGAGCTTTCCCTCAAGCGCCTCGGCACCGACTACATCGACCTCTACTACCAGCACCGAGTCGACCCGAACGTGCCCATCGAGGACACGGTCGGCTTCGTCGCCGAGCTCGTCGCCGAGGGCAAGGTGCGGCACATCGGCCTGAGCGAGCCGACGGGAGCCGAGATCATCCGCGCCGCGGCCGTGCACCCCATCGCGGCCATCCAGAGCGAGTACAGCATCTTCAGCCGCGACCTCGAGCGCCACGTCATCCCCGCCATCCGCGAGGTCGGCGCCGGCTTCGTGCCCTACTCCCCCGTCAGCCGCGGCCTGCTCACCGACTCGTGGGCCGACCTCACCGCCGAGAAGCCCAACGTGCGAGCCAACTTCCCCCGCTTCTTCGCAGAGAACCTGCCAGCGAACCGCGCCCTCGCCGGCGAGGTCGCGGCCGTCGCGCAGCAGCTCACCGAGCAGCACGACCGCCATGTCTCCGTCGCCGAGGTCGCCCTCGCGTGGGTCTCCGCGAAGTCGGCCGAGTTCGGGGTACGGGTCTCCCCGATCCCGGGAACCCGCAGCCCCGAGCGCATCGACGAGAACCTGCGGGCCATCGGCCTCGACCTGGCCGGCGAGCAGCTGCTCCGACTCGACTCGATCGCCGAGCGCGTCGTCGGGAACCGCTCGGCAGATCCCGCCTGGACGTCCCAGGGCCGCGAAGAGGCGGCGCTCGCGGCATCCTGATCCGGGCTTATCCCCAGCTTTCCGAGTTGCAGGCAAACGAAGTGCAACTAGAATCTCCCCTCATGGAAGACCCTCCCAGTCATAGTCCCAAGCCTCTTGACGTTCCGGCCGCATCTTCGGCCGCCACAGTCTGGAGGCACCACGCATGAACGAATGGGTGATGCTCGGCATCGGCCTCGTTCTCACAGTAGGAACCGGGTTGTTCGTCGCGAGTGAATTCGCGCTCGTCAACCTCGACCGAAACGATCTCGAAAACCGGCAGAGCCGCGGAGAGAAACGACTCGGGCCAACCATCAAGGCCCTGAAGATCACGTCGACACACCTCTCCAGCGCGCAGCTCGGAATCACGCTCACGACCCTGCTCACGGGATACACGTTCGAGCCGGCCGTCAGCTCCCTCCTCGCAGAGCCCCTCGAGGGCCTCGGGGTAGCCGAGGGCCTCGTGCCCGTCGTCGGAGCCATCGTCGGCATCGTCCTCGCGACGCTGTTCTCGATGATCATCGGCGAGCTGGTCCCCAAGAACTTCGCGCTCGCCCTCCCACGGGCGACGGCGAAGGTCGTCATCCCGTTCCAGGCGCTCTTCACGACGGTGTTCAAGCCCGTGATCCTGCTCCTGAACAACACGGCGAACGCCATCATCCGCTCCATGGGCATCGAGCCCAAGGAGGAGCTCTCCGGTGCCAGAAGCGCCGACGAGCTCTCCTACCTCATCCGGCACTCCGCGCTCTCCGGGCTCCTCGAAGAAGACGACGCAGCACTGCTGCGACGCACCCTCAAGTTCTCCGAGCACGACGCGTCCGACGTCATGACACCCCGCGTGCGCATGGCGAGCGTCGAAGTCGACGACACGGCGCAGGCGATCATCGCCCTCGCCATCGAGACCGGGTTCTCCCGGTTCCCCGTCGTCGACGGGACGCCCGACAACATCACGGGCTTCGTGCACGCGAAGCAGGCGTTCGCGGTGCCCGTCGAGACACACGGCGAGGTCACGGCCGGCCAGCTGCAGACCGAGGCGCTGCGCGTGCCGGAGTCGATGGGCGCCTCCGCCCTGCTGACCCTGCTGCGCGCCGAGCGACACCAAGTCGCCGTCGTCGTGGATGAACACGGCGGCACCGCAGGCATCGTCACCCTCGAGGACCTCGTCGAGGAGATCGTCGGCGAACTCGAAGACGAACACGACCGGCACCAGACCGGGTTCATCCGGCGCGGCCGCTCGGTCACGTTCGACGCCTCCTGGCGTCCCGACGAGGTGCTCGACCGCCTCGCGATCGAAGTTCCGGAGGACGGCGACTACGACACCGTCGGCGGCTTCATCACCGACACCCTCGAGCGCCTTCCCGAACTGGGCGATGAGGTCGAGATCGAGGCCGGCACCCTGCGCGTCGAGCGCATCGACGGCACCCGCATCGTGCGGGTCCGCTACCTGCCGAACGAGCCAGACGGAGACCAGAGCCTCATGAGCAATCAGGAGCTCGCTCACGACAGAGCGCACGAGCGAGTCAAGGAGGCGATGATCAATGAGTGAGTACCTGCCAGGAATCCTGTGGCTGTTCGTCCTCCTCATCGGCAACGCCTTCTTCGTCGGCGCCGAGTTCGCGGTCATCTCCGCGAAGCGGTCGCAGATCGAGCCCCTTGCTGAGCGGGGCAGCCGCGCCGCCAAGACGACCCTCTGGGCGATGGAGCACGCAACGCTCATGCTGGCGACCAGCCAGCTCGGCATCACCGTCTGCTCGCTGCTCATCCTGAACGTCTCCGAGCCGGCCATCCACCACCTCCTCGAGATCCCGCTCGGGCTCACCGCGCTGTCGGCCGAGCTCATCAGCGTGATCGCGTTCGCGGTGGCGCTTGTGCTCGTCACGTTCCTCCACGTCGTGTTCGGCGAGATGATCCCAAAGAACCTCGCGTTCTCGGTGCCGGACCGCGCCTCCCTCCTGCTCGCCCCGCCGCTCGTCGTGGTCTCCAAGATCTTCAACCCGATCATCTGGAGCCTCAACACGATCGCGAACGGCGTGCTGCGCCTCTTCAAGGTCGAGCCGAAGGACGAAGCGACGAGTACCTACACCCTCGAGGAAGTGGCCGGAATCGTCGAGCAGTCGACCCGAGAGGGAACACTGAACGACGCGTCGGGCACGCTCGCGGGCGCGTTCGAGTTCACCGAGAAGCGGGTCAGCGACGTGGATGTGCCGATCGCCGAGATGGTGCTCCTGCCTGCGGGCGCGCGCCCCATCGACGTGCAGAAAGCCGTCGCCGAGCACGGCTTCTCGCGCTACGTCGTCACCGACGAGCGCGGTGAGCCGACGAGCTACATCCACATGAAGGACGTCATGGACCTCATGGCCCCGGACGTGTTCACGGCCCCGATCCCGCAGAAGCGACTGCGGAGCCTCGTCTCCGTGTCGCGGGATGCGGAACTCGAGGACGCAATGGCGGTGCTCCGTGACCGCGGGGCGCACGTCGCGAAGGCCCTCGACTCCGAGGGCAACGTGACCGGCCTCCTGTTCCTCGAGGACGTCCTCGAGGTGCTGGTCGGCGAGGTCAACGCGACCGCCGCTGCGAACTAGCCGACACGGTCGAGACCAGCTCGGGGATGCCCCCGCCCGGAAACGGGCGGGGGCATCCTTGGTTTCCGGGTGCAGCTGTAGGCGCATCCGGCACCTGCCTGTCGTCGCTCGTTGACAGTGCACATGGCGAAACGAGAGGGTTGTACCGTGCAGCCCTCCCCGCAGACCGTCCAGACCACCACCACTGCAAGCGGGCGGGAGAAGCTCTCGGTCGGTGTCTTCCTCGCTCTGGCCTTCGGCCTGCCGTGGCTCGTGACCCTGCCCCTGTGGTTGGGCGACGGTCTCGCGAACCCATGGTTCCCGGTCATCTCGGTCGCCATGATGATGACGCCGGCCATCGCGGCGCTCGTCGCGGTCTTCGCCGTCGAGCGCCCGGCGAGGCCATGGCGCGCGCTCGGGATCGTGTCGCTGAAGCCCGTCGGACGGCTCATCGCCTACCTTGCGCTCGCCGTCGTCGTCCCGGTGGCGCTCGTGTTCGTCGCGCTGCCCATCGGCGCCCTGTTCGGCGTCTACTCGATGGACCTCGTGAACTTCTCCGGCTTCCAGGCGATGCTCGACGAGCAGCTCGCAGCCGAGGGGGTCGGCAATCTGGAGCTCCCCATCCCGGTCGCCGTGCTCGTGCTGCTGCAGCTCGCGAGCATCCCGCTCGGGGCGTTCCTCAACCTGATCCCCGCCCTCGGCGAGGAGCTGGGCTGGCGCGGCTGGCTGCTCCCGAAGCTCCTCCGGTTGGGTACCGTTCCCGCGCTCCTCATCTCGGGGGTCATCTGGGGCGTCTGGCACGCGCCGCTGATCCTGCTCGGCTACAACTACGTGGATGCGCCGGGCTGGCTCGCGCTGGCCATGATGACGGGGATGTGCATCCTGGTCGGGGCCGTGTTCGCGTGGCTGCGCATCCGCTCGGAGTCGGTGTGGCCGGCGGCCCTCGCGCACGGGGCGTTCAACGCCGCCGCCGGCTCGTACCTGCTCTTCGCTGCGGCTGGCGAAGAGGTCGACACGACGCAGGCCACGATCCTCGGCTGGACGGGGTGGATCGTGCCGCTGATCTTCGTCAGCGTGCTGCTCGCGACGAAGCAGTTCGCGCCGCCGAAGCCCGCCGAAGCGCTCGCGGGCCGGCGTGGGCCGCAGGCGACGGCCGCTTCGTCAACCCCCTGACGAAGTTCAGGCCATTTCTGCTTTGATGCCGCCACGAGGATGCATCCGCGGTGAGCACACGCGAATCGCCAAGCGGATGTCTGGGGGAAGGGGACATCGATGGAGACATTCGGCATCGAGGAGGAGGCGATGCTCGTCGACCCGCGCACGCTCGAGCCGAGGCCAGCCTCCGCACAAGTGCTCGAGGGGCTCCGCCACGATGGGCGCCTTCGCTCCCTCGTCACCCGCGAGTTCCTCAACTCGCAGGTCGAGTACTGCTCGCCCGTGCTCCGGTCGGCGCGGGAGGCGCACACGCACCTCAACGCCTACCGAGAGGCACTCAACTCGGCCGCCGATCATGCCAGGGTCGCACCCTGGCACGGGGCGGTGCCGTTTGTCCCCGGTGAGCCGCACGCAACCGAGACAGCCAGGTACGGGGAGCTCGCGAGCGAGTACCGGGGCCTCGTGCGGGAGCACCAGATCAACGCCATCCACGTGCACGTGGGGATCTCCTCACGTGAAGAGGGTGTGCGGATCATGAACGCCGTGCGCGGCTGGACGCCGGTGCTGCTCGCGTTGAGCACCAATTCGCCGCACTGGCGTGGAGAGGATTCTGGGTTCGACAGCTGGCGCACCATCCAGATGCGGCGTTGGACCACTCACGACTGCCCTCCGGTGTTCGTCGATGCCGAGGACTATCGGCAACGAATGGAGCGTCTTGTCGGGGTTGGAGGAACGATCGATGCTGGCTCGGTGGCGTGGAACATGCGTCTCTCCGCGAACCACCCGACGATCGAGTTCCGGGTCTTCGACGCGCAGCTCGAGACGCGCGAGACGGTGCTGCTTGCGTTGATCTGCCGGGCCTTGGTCACGGCGACTGAGGACGGCGAGGCCGGTGGCGCCCTCGCCGACCTGCCTCCCGAGCTGCTCGAGGCGTCGCTCTGGCAGGCCGCCCGTGATGGGATCGACGCACGGCTCCTGAACCCGGTGACGGGCGAGCTGGCGGGGGCCCGCGCGGTCGCGGATGCCCTGCTCTCCCACGTCGGTCCTGCCGCGGATGCGTTCGGGGACGGCGACGAGATCCGCTCGGGCGTTGACCGTCTCTTCCGCTTCGGGACGGGAGCCGCGCGGCAACGGCAGACATACCAGGAAGGCGGCATCGAAGCTCTGCGTGCCCTCCACGCGGCCGTCTGAGCGGATCGGCCACGCCGAGGGAGCAGACTGGGTGGATGCCTCCGACCACTCCCCCTGCCAAGGTTCAGCGCACCTCGCTCCCCAGGACGATCGCGCGCGTCGTCCTCGGTGGGTTCCTGCTGTTTGCCGGCATCGCGCATCTGAGCTTCGCCCGCGAGGAGTTCCAGGCGCAGGTGCCGACCTGGCTGCCGCTCGATGCGGACTTCGTGGTGCTCGCATCCGGTGTCGTCGAGGTGCTGCTCGGGCTGGCGCTCATCGCGGCCTGGCGATGGCGGGTCGCGGTCGGCTTCACCGTCGCGGCGTTCTTCGTTGCCGTCTTCCCCGGCAACATCTCTCAGTACGTGACGGGGACGGATGCGTTCGGGCTCGACACCGACGCGGCCCGGCTCATCCGCCTCCCGTTCCAGGTGCTGCTCATCGGGCTGGCGCTCTGGTCGACCGGCGCGTGGCGCGACCGTCGCGAACTGCTCGAGCCGTTCCGCCGGGGACGGATGCTCTAGATTTCTCCTATGACAGATCCCGGCAGCGCAGCCTCGCCCGCCACCGGAAACTCCGGGGTCGCCCCGCTGCTCGTGCTCGGCAAGATCACGGACATCCTCGACAGCTTCACGCTCGAGTCGCCGTCGCTGTCACTCGCGGAGATCAGGTCGAGGACCGGGCTCCCGACCTCGACCACGCAGCGTCTCGTCACGAACCTCGTCGCGCAGGGCTTCCTCGACCGCGACGACGATCGCTTCCGGATCGGGCTGAAGATGGCGTACTGGTCGGCGCCTGCCGTGAGAGGCATCAAGGCCATCGACCTGCTCGCGCCATTGCTCCGCGAGCTGCGGCAGGCGACCGGGGAGAGCGCGACGCTGTTCAGGGCGGACGACGACTACCGCGTCTGCATCGCCGTCGACGAGACCCGCCACGAGCTGAAGCAGGATGTGCACGTCGGCAAGGTCGCGCCGCTCACGGTCGGTTCCGCGGGACGGGTCCTTCTCGCCTGGAACGATGACCTGCGCGAGAGCATCCTCGCCCGCCCCATCCCGGACCTCGCGGCGAGCACCATCACCGACCCGGCCGAGCTGCGAGGGGTGCTCGATCAGACGCGACGGGACGGGTTCGCGATCACGCGCAACGAGCGCATCGACGGGCTCGTCGGCCTTGCGGCCCCGGTGTTCGAGCCGAGCGGGCGGGTGCGCATGGCCATGGGCGTGAGCGGGCCCGCCGCGCGCATCAAGCCGCACATGCTCGAGGAGTGGGCCCCGATGCTCGTCGAGACGGCCGAACGCGCGACTCGCCTGATCGGCGGGCGCGCCCCCGCCACCGGCTGACAGCGGGCGCTCGGCTGGCAGCCGTCAGAGCGAGGCCGGCACGACCCATTCGAACGCGGGAGCCTTCGAACGGGCGCCCTGCCTCGCCTTGGAACGGTTCGGCTCGCCGAGGTCGTCGAGCAGCGCCTCCGACTCGCGGACGATCTGGGCGAACGCCGCCGGGGTGAGCCACTCGGGGCGCATCGCGAAGAGCAGGTCCTCCGTGGCCGTGTTGCCGCTGGCACCCGGAGCGAAGGGGCAGCCGCCGAGGCCGCCCAGCGCCCCGTCGACGATGCTGGCCCCCGCGAGCACCGCGGCGATCGAGTTCGTGACGCCGGCACCCCACGTGTCGTGCCCGTGGAAGACGATCTCGCGCTGCGGGGTCTCGGTCGCGACCCGCGAGATGAGCGACGACACTTGCCCGGGATGCGCCTGCCCGAGGGTGTCGCAGATCACGATGTCCGCAGCGCCCTCGGCGCGGGGGTCGTTGGCGATCTGTATGACCCGGTCTGGGTC
This sequence comes from Pseudoclavibacter sp. JSM 162008, assembly GCF_041366455.1. NCBI lineage: Bacteria > Bacillati > Actinomycetota > Actinomycetes > Micrococcales > Microbacteriaceae > Pseudoclavibacter > Pseudoclavibacter sp. JSM 162008. The sequence continues at coordinate 121,884 of NZ_JBEWYX010000006.1, read as the reverse complement.
GACCTGCCCATCGAACGGGCATGTGAAGGAGGTGGCGAGGCACAGCTGGATGCGCCCGCCGGCCTCACGGGTGAGGGCGACGGCGTCCGGCATGGCGGCGAGGCTCGTGTCGGTGGTGCGGCCGATGTTCGCCTGGTTGTGGGCATCGGAGACGGAGAGGCAGTACTGGAAGTTCTTCGCGCCGGCTGCCGCGGCCTTCTCGATGTGCCGCGGGGTCGCGACCCACACCCAGCTGCGCTCGAGCTCCTCCGGCGTGAGCGCCTCGATCACCTCGAGCGTGTTGGCCATGGGCGGGACGAGGTCGCCGCGCGCCATCGAGCCGATCTCGAGCTCTGGCACGCCGGCGGCGAGGAGCTCGCGAGCGAGGGCGACCTTGCGGTCCGTCGACAGCAGCTTGCCGGTGAGCTGCAGGCCGTCCCGCAGCGTGACGTCGCGCAGGCGTGCGTCGGTGGTCGGGTTCTGGCTCATCGTGTCTCCACCTTGCTGTCGTCGTCGAGCTGGGTCTTGGTGTCGTCGAGCTGCCCCCGCGGCGCGAGGCCGGCGTAGGCGGCGAGCACCGCCTCGGTGTCCTGGCCCAGCTGGGGCGCGAGGGTGCGGATGGGGAGGGACGCGCCGCCGAGGACCGGGACGATGCCGGGGAACCCGACCCCCTCGACCGTCTGCTCGCCGTCGGCCACGTCGAACTTCTGGATCATGTCGCGGGCCGCGTACTGCGGGCTCTCGCTGATGTCCTCGGCCGTGTAGATGGGGCCGGATGGGACGCCCGCGTCGTCGAGGATGTCGAGGACCTCGTCGGCCGGCATCGTCGCCGTCCACGCGCCGATCGCCGCGTCGAGCTCGTCGCGGCGCTCCCAGCGGAGGTTATTCGTCGCGAGCCCAGGGTCGCCCGCGAGGTCGCGGCGGCCGATGATGCCCATGAAGCGCACGAAGATCGCATCCGCGTTGCCGGCGATGACGACGCTCTTGCCGTCTGCGCACACGTAGGCGTTCGTGGGGGCGATCCCCTCCATTCGTCCGCCGACCCGCTCGCGGACCACGCCGTGGGCCTGGTAGTCGGGAATGAGGGACTCCATCATCGAGAACATGGCCTCGTTGAGGGCCACGTCGATGACCCGCTCCTCGAGCGGCGCTGGCCCGAGGCCGGCCCCGCGGCGCTGCTCGCGCTGGAACATCGCCATCATCACGCCGTAGGCGGCGTACACGCCCGCGATGGAGTCGCCGATGGAGACGCCGACACGCACCGGGGCGCGGTCCGGGTCGCCGACGAGGTTCCTGAACCCGCCCATCGCCTCGGCGACCGCCGCGAACCCGGGCCTGCTCGAGAGCGGGCCCGTCTGCCCGAACGCGGAGATACGGCCGATGACGATGCCGGGGTTGATCTCGTCGAGCACGTCGGGACCGATGCCCCACCGCTCGATCGTGCCGGGCCGGAAGTTCTCGAGGATGACGTCGCAGTCGGCGGCGAGCGCGCGCACCGTATCCCTCCCCTCCTCCGTGCGGAGGTCGAGCGTGATCGACTTCTTGTTGCGGTTGATGGTGTGGAACAGCATCGACGTCGTCGAACCGGGGTGCAGGCGCCACGAGCGCAGCTCGTCTCCCGTTCCGGGGCGTTCGACCTTGATGACCTCGGCGCCGAAGTCGGCGAGCATCCGCCCTGCCGTGGGGGCCGCGATGAAGTTCCCGAGCTCGAGCACGCGGACTCCCTTGAGCGGGGCGATCTTGGCGTTGGTGTGCATGTCGGTCCTTTCCGGACTGGTGATCGGTCGGAGCGTGCGGGTCAGATGAAGATGCTGAGGACAAGCGTCACCAGCAGCGCGACGACCGAGGCGACGGAGACACCGACGGTGCACGTCTTCAGTGTGCCTCGTGTCGTCTGGCCGAGCAGCGACTGGAGGAGCCAGAACGTGTTGCTCGTGACGTGCACGGCGAACAGGGAGCCGGCACCGGCAGCGAGGGCGATGAGGATCGGGTCGAGCCCGATCACCGAGGAGATGGGAGCGAGGATGCCTGCCGCGGTGATCGCGGAGATCGTGACCGAGCCGACGGCGACGTGCAGCACGGCGGCGATGGCCCAGACGATGAGGAGCGGCGCGAAGCTGTGCGCGCCGAACGCCTGCCCGAGGATGTCGCCGAGCCCGGTCGCCGCGACGGTCGCGGCGAGCGCGCCGCCGACGCCCGTGAGGATGAGGATCTGGCCGCTTTCACGGAAGCCCGCGACGACCGACTTCTCGACGGCCTTGACGCCGACCGTGAGCCTGCCGATGACGCTCGTGCCGAGCACCGCGAGGAGCAGCGCGAAGACCGGGTCGGTGATGAGGACCAGCGCGTCGATCTCGATGCCGGCGATCTGCAGGATCGCGCCAGTGGCGATGAGCGCCAGGCAGAGCAGCAGCGGGGAGAAGAGCAGGATCAGCTTGGGCTCGGATGTGGTGGTGCGCTCGGCGACCGCGACGCCGCGGGGCACACCGCCGACCTTGCTGAGTCGGTCGCCGACGGGGATGTTCTCGGTCTTGAGCGGTCCGACGGGCTCGGGGGAACCGTCGATGCTGTCGTCCGCCGCATCTTCCCCTTCGACGGGCTGCGTCTCGTCGAGCTTCTCCTTCCAGAAGCCGATGCGGAACAGCAGCGTCATGATGAAGATCGAGATGACGATGGTCGGCACGATCACGATGAGGCCGAAGAGCAGCATCTGGCCGAGGGGAACGCCGAGCACGCCGGCGAGCGCGAGGGCGGCGACGCCCGGCACCATGAAGACGATGCCGCACTCGAGGCCGATGGCGAGGGCGGTCGCGATGCGCGGTGTGCCGTGCTTGCCGATGAGCGGCGCCATCTTGCGGGCCAGCGGGGCGGAGATGACGAGGAGCACGTCGAGGAAGATCGACTGGAGCACGGTGCCGATCGTGAGCCCCATTGCATACGGCAGCCCCTTGGGGCCGAAGATGCGCAGCAGGTGCGAGACGAGGCGCTGGATGGCGTTCATCTCGCTGAGCATCGAGCCGAGCAGCACGCCGAAGGTGATGAGGAGGCCGACCTCGGCCATGATCTCGCCGAAGCCGCCGGTGATGGTCCCGATCGTGTCGGTCGGCGAGTTCCCCGTCGCGAGCCCGAGGTAGAGGGAGCCGATGACCAGCGCGACCGCCGGGTTCAGGCGGAAGCGGGTGATGAGCACGACGACGCCGAGGATGGCGATCGCGGTGTGGATGATGGTGATGATCTCTGACGTCATTGTCGTCCAATCGAGGTTCTGGTCTCGCGCGGTGCCCCGGCCGGGTCGAGGCGGAGCGGATGGGGGCTTGGCCTGGGTCCGCGTCTGGCTTACATTATGTGCATGAACTCATTATGTAAGCAAGGGTCCACATCGTGATCCAGGAACCGAGGGTCAGCATCTCGGTGCCGACACCGGCACTCGCAGCGCACATCGCGCAGCTCGACCTCGCCGACCGCGTGGAGTGCATCACCTGGGACCTGACGACGCCGTCACCCTCTGCGCACATCGACCTCGTGGTCCTCCCCTACCAGCAGGACCCCCGCCTCGTCGCGAACCTCGGGGCAACGACAACCCGGCTCGTCCAGGCGCAGACCATCGGCTACGAGGACATCGTCGCGCACCTGCCGCCCGGGCACACGGTCGCCAACGCGCGCTCAGTGCACGAGGCCTCGACGGCGGAGCTCGCGCTCGGCCTCGCGCTCGCCTCGCTGCGACGCTTCCCGGAGTACTCGATCGCGGCCCAGGGCGGGCGGTGGCAGCAGCTCCCCGGTCAGAGCCTCGCCGACCACACCGTCGCCATCGTGGGCTACGGCGGCGTCGGTCAGGCCATCGAGAAGCGCCTCGACGGCTTCGAGGCGCGAGTGCTCCGCTTCGCGCGCACCGCACGCGCCGGCGGTCCGGGCGGGGAGGGCCTCGTGCATCCCATCTCGAGCCTGCGTCGCCTGCTGCCGGAGATCGACGTCGTGATCCTCACGGTTCCTCTCACGGAAGAGACCAGGCACCTCGTCGACGACGTCTTCCTCGCGGCCATGCGACCCGGCGCGCTGCTCGTGAACGTCGCGCGGGGCCCGGTCGTCGACACGGACGCGCTCGTCCGCGCGCTCGAGACCGGCCACATCCGCGCCGCCCTCGACGTCACCAACCCGGAGCCGCTGCCGCCAGAGCACCCGCTGTGGGGGCTCGACGGCGTGCTCATCACGCCGCACGTCGGGGGCGCCTCCTCGGCCATGCACCCCCGCATGGTCGCGCTCATCGAACGGCAGCTCCGTGCGCTCCTGAACGGGGAGAGGCCCGAGAACATCGTGGCGTCGAGATGACGCGCAGCTGACCGCCGAGCGCCGCGCCGGCTCCGCCCCTAGCGCCAGCGCGGCGCGAGGAAGCCGAGCGCGACGAGCTCGCGCACGTCGGGGACCAGGCTCTCGCGCAGCGCCTCCTCCTCGACGTCGACGAGCGAGGCGATGGCGGTGACGATCTGCGACCCGACCAGCTCGCCGTCGCACACCGACACGAAACCCGTGAGCTCGGTCGACATCGACATCGTGCGGCGGAACCCGGCACCCTGGCGGAGCATGATGATGCTCGGGTCCTCGTCGCCCGGCCGCGAATGACGCTCCTCGGTGACGTCGCCCGCGACCACCAGCGGCTCGTCGAACAGCTCGGCGTCGTCGAGGCCGCGCAGCCAGGTGATGGCCTCGAAGCCGTCGCGGATGTGCTCGGCAAGCGGGTGCCCGAGGGCGTGCGTGAGGTGCTCGAAGCGGCGAAGCGGACCGCCGACGGCCCCCTCGTGCGTGCGGCGGAGGAAGAACATGCCCATGCCGATGCGCTCGACGTCGCGGCTCGCGAAGTCCTGCAGGTAGCGGCGGAACGCATGCTGCCAGCTCGACAGCTCGGCGTTCTCGGCCGCGTCCTTCAGCCACATGTCGGCGTACTCGACGGGCGTCGCGTCCTCGCGCTGCACGACCCACAGGTCGACGTCGCCCGCTGGCCATGTCTCGATGCGCGAGTGCCAGGTCGCGTCACCCTCGCGCACCTCCCAGTTGCCGAGCATGCACGCGACGCCACCGGGTGCGAGCACCGTGCCGAGCTCGCGGACGAGTCCCTCGACGATGCTGTCGCCAGGCTTGCCGCCGTCGCGGTACGTGTACTGGTCGCTGCCTTCCTCGCCCTCGCGGCGGGGAGTGATGACAAACGGCGGGTTCGAGACGAACAGGTCGAACTGCTCGCCGGCGACGGGCTCGAGCATGTTGCCGAGGCGCAGGCTCACGCGGTCGTCGAGGCCGCCTGGCGTGATGCCGAGGGCCGCGGCGTTGAGCAGCAGGTTGAACTTCGCGAAGGCGAGGGCGCGCTCGGAGATGTCGGTCGCCACGACGTGCCGGGTGTGCGCGAGCAGGTGCATCGTCTGCACGCCCATGCCGACGCCGAGGTCGAGCGCGCGGGCCACCGGCTCGCGCGGGGTGAGCTGCGCGAGCAGGGTCGTCGCCGGCCCGATGCCGACGACGTGGTCGCGGCGCAGCGGCTGGTCGCGGCCGAGCTGCACCCCACCGAGGTCGGAGGCGACCCACATCTCGACGCTGCCGTTCACGCCCTCGCTCGCGTACGGGCGCACATCGACAAGCGCGGTCACGAGCTCGTCGGCGAGCTCCTCGCCGGACGCACCGCCGCTCGCATCCCCCGGCGCCACACGCGGCAGGCGTTCGACGAGCCGGGCCGCCAGCAGCTCTTCGAGGGCCGGCACGTCGCCCGCCTCGACGGGCTCTGCCAGCACGAACAGGCGGATGAGCGCTGCAAGCGCGTCGTCTGGCTCACGCGACAGCGCGAACGATGCGGGCTCGAGCAGGTCCCGGTGCAGCGCATCCGCCGCCTCCCCACCGAGGCGCGACTCGACGCCGTCGACCGTGAAGCCGACCTCGGCGAACGTCACCGCGAGCGCGCGGAGGAGCGCCTCGTCGGTGCTGTCGGGAGCGTCGCTCGGGTCGTCGAAGGTGAAGGCGTCTCGAGAGGAGGCTGAGCTGGCATGGCGCGCGTGGGAAGTCACCCGTCAATTATGCGGATGCGCACCGACAGTCGCGTGCGACGCCCGACCAGCCGAGTCGCGCGACTCCCAGGCAGCGGGGTCCCGGAGCTCGGCGAGCGCCTCGATGGTGCGGATGCGCACCTCGACGTCGTGCGTCGTGGCGGCCAGGAGCACTTCGTCCGCGCCCGTCCGCTCGACGAGCCGGTCGATGCCATCAGCCACCATCTCGGGCGTCCCGACCAGTTGCGTGCCGGTCGTCGCGTCGAAGAGCGAGCGGTCCTGCATGCGCGCGGCGTACGCCGCGGCGCCGTCTGGCGTGAGGACACGGGTGGGTCGGCCGAAGCGGATCTGATGCATCGCGGCCCGGCTCGGGAGCGCGAGGCGAGTGGCCTCCTCGACGGTGTCGGCGGAGATCGCGGAGACCGACACCATGAAGTGCGGCTCTGCCAGCACCGGAGACGGCACGAAGTGCTCGCGGTAGTGGTCTGCCGCGGCCTTCGGGTCGGCGTGCATCGCGAAGTGGTGGGCGAAGGTGTACGGCAGACCGAAGGCGGCAGCGAGCTCGGCCCCGTAGAGGCTCGAGCCGAGCAGCCAGATCTCGGGGTGGGTGGCGGCGCCCGGCGTCACGCGGAGACGGTTGAGCACCTCGCGATCGTGCTCGTCGCGCACATCGCCGAGGAATCCCATCAGCTCGAGCACGTCGTTCGGGAACTCGTCGACGCGGTCACGCGACAGATCGCGGCGCAGGGCGGCGGCCGTGAACGGGTCGGTACCGGGGGCACGCCCCAATCCGAGGTCGATGCGCCCGGGGTAGACGGACTCGAGGGCCGCGAACTGCTCGGCGACCACGAAGGGGGCGTGGTTGGGCAGCATCACGCCACCCGACCCGAGGCGGATGCGGCTGGTCCCCGCTCCGAGGGCCGCCAGCAGCACCGGAGGGGTGGTCGAGGCGACGAGCTCCGTGTTGTGGTGCTCGGCGACCCAGTACCGGTGGTACCCCAGCTCGTCGGCACGCTGCACGAGGCGACGTGATGCGGCGATCGCGTCGGCGCTCGTCTGCCCCTCGGAGACCGGGATGAGGTCGAGCACGGAGAGCTTGGTCGTTCCTGGCATGGCAAGGGCAACGTGCGCCATCCCGCCGCTATTCCTGGATGGCTTCGGCAGCCTCCAGGGGAGAACTCCCCGTCACCTGGGTTTTCGGCCAGTTCGCGGCCTGACTGATGGTGGCCCTGCGTAGCATGACCAGGGACGGCATACCCAGCGTGCCGAAGGAGACCCCATGATTCGACATCGTCGCCGACCGCGGGCGCTGCTCGCGAGCATCGGCGCGCTTGCCGCGGTCGTGTTGCTCGCGGGGTGCTCCGTGAGCGCAACTGCCGTCCCGTCTGCCAACGGCTACGACGCGGTGGACGCCCCCATTGAGGGGGGAACGGTCAGCCTGCGCGACTCGTTCGAGTCGTCGCCCCAGGAGTCCCACGACTTCTGGTCGGACCCCGACATGTTCAAGAACGCCGAGGGCTTCGACTACACCTCTCCAGACAACGGCATCACGGTGGGCGTCGGCGACCCCGCGACGGGCGCGTTCGTGGCTCCGACGGCGGCGGTGCCCGCAGCGGAGTCGCCGAACGGCTACGGCGACGTCACCGAGGCTGTGCCGTTCGACCGGGCCGGGCTCGGCGCATCCACCTTCGGTCGCCTCTACATGTCGTTCGCGAGCGGCCTCGCCGTCTGCTCGGCGACGGTCGTGAACTCGGGTGAGCGCAACATCGTCGTCACCGCGGCGCACTGCCTCGTCGACTTCGAGAGCAACAAGGCCGTCGCGACCAACGTCGTCTTCATCCCCGGCGACCGCGGCGACGGCGCCGAGCAGCCATACGGGCGCTGGGCGGCCACCGACTACAGCATCCCGCAGCACTTCCTCGACAACGCCAACTACGGCGACCAGGGCGTGTACGGCGACGGATGGAACAACGACTTCGCGTTCCTGGTCATGGAGGAGAAGGACGGGCAACGCATCCAGGACGTGACGGGCGGCCAGGGCATCGCGTTCGGCGTGCCCGCCAAGGCGATCACGCAGGTCGGCTACCCGAGCGCGAGCCCCTACGACGGGTCGGAGGAGTACATGTGCGCCTCCAGCCAGTGGAAGGAAGGCTCGGCGGGTGGCTACACGCACATGTGCAGCATGACGCCTGGAGGATCCGGCGGGGCCTGGCTCGTCTACTACGACAAGGTCGTCGGCGCCGGTTACGTCGCCGCGACGTCGTCGACTGTCCTCTCGTCCGCGAATCCCCCGTTCCGCTGGGAGGGTTCGGTGCTCGGCCAGACCGCACTCTCGCTGTACGACGAGCTCGGGGGGTCCTGATGCGCACGCAGCGGCTGGTGGCGGGCGCGACGGCGCTGCTCGTCGGGCTGGTGCTGACGGGATGCGCGACGACGACGCCCACGGCGGTCGCGAACCACGAGGCGAAACTCGAGTACCACGCCTACACGGGCGCTGAGCTGCTCGGCGACTCGCTCGTCGAGGGTCTCGCCGGGGTCGAGAACTTCTCGGCGACCGCTTACACGCACGGCAAGGCCTCGACGGGGGCGACGCTCAGCACGCAGCACGAGACGACCGTGGTCGGCGCGTCCTACGTCACGAAGGAATCGACGGCCGAGCCGGGAACGTCGATCGACGAGGTCCACATGGCCGGCAGCGGGTTCACGTACTACCTCTTCGGCAGCGCGTACACGACGGTCGTGGCGACGCCGTGGGCTCGGCTGCCGATGGGCGACCTCGACCGGGCGAACGACCCTCAGCGCACGTGCATCCTCGGCACCGTCATCTTCATGTGCAATCTCGTCGAGGCGTGGCAGCTCTCGAAGGAGAGCAACGGCGAGGAGCTGCCCGAGAAGCTCGAGGTCTCCGCTGACGGCAGCAAGCACTTCACGTCCGCGGTCACCTTCGACTCCCTGGAAGCGGCGGGGCTGTACACGCTGGGCGATGACCTGCGCTCGCAGTTGAGCGAGGACGAGCTCGGCACGCTCCTCCCCCTGCACGTGTGGGTGGGCACCGACGGCATCATCCAGAAGATCGAGGTCAACGGCACGATGGACGCGGCGTCCCTCGACGTGGAGGTGCAGTTCGGCTTCGAGATCACGGGAACGCCGACCGCCGACGATCTGCCGGACGACCCGGCGTCGCTCGCGCCGCAGTACGTGACGAACGTCACCGCAGACCAGGCCAGTGCCTTCTGGGATGCCATCGGAAACGCAAGGACCGGCTAGGGGTTGGCCGGGCTCATGAACGCAGCAGCAAGCAAGCTGGAGGCAGCACGATGACCTTCCCACCGCAGGGCGGCCCGCAGCGGCCGTACGATCCGCGCAACCCAGGCGACCCGCGGAACCAGCAGGACCCTCGCACCCAAGAGGGCCCTCGCACCCAAGACCCTGGGCAGGGTCGGCCGAACGGGCAGGACGCTGCAACCGGGCACGGGGCGCCCAACCCCCAGACCCCACAGCAGGGCCAGTACGGGCAGCAGCCGCAACAGAATCAGCACGGCTCGTACGGTTCCGGACAGCACGGCCAGCACGGCGCGACCAGCACTGCGGGGCCGGGCCGGGGCAACGAGCAGGGCCGGCCCGACCAGCAGTACTCACAGCCAGGTCAGCAGTATCCGCAGGCCGGCCAGCAATATCCGCAGCCCGGGTACTCGGCCGCTTCGGCCACGCCTCCCGGCGGCGCGGGCACGGGAACTGCGACCGGCGCGGGCTCCGGGACCGGCTACGGCGTGAACTCGGGCTACGGCGTACCCTCGGCGACCAACTCCGGCTACGGCGCACCGTCGGCGACGAGCTCCGGCTACGCCACACCGAACACGGGGTACGGCGTTCCTGGAGGGGGGTACGGCTCCTCGAACGGGGCTCTGTCAACCGGGATTCCTCCGGCTCAGGGCTTCGGGTACCAGCAGCCGACGGGTTACCCGACGCCAGGGGCCCCCGGTTCCGGCTTCGCTGCGGCCGGCCCAACTCCGAACGGCAAGCCGCGCCGCAACTCACGACTGCTGCTCATCCTCGCGATCCCGGCGGCGGCGCTCATCGCGGGTCTCGGCGGCTATTTCATCGGGGAGAGCAACGGCAGTGTTCTTGCGGCGGAGCCGTTGCAGGCGGAGGTGACTCGCGTGCTGCAGGACGACTTCGGGCTCGTGGAAGTCAGCGATGTCATCTGCCCGGAGCAGGTGAAGGCCGACCAGGGGTCCGAGTTCCAGTGCACGTTCACCTACGCGGAGCAGGACCAGTCGGTGACCGTCACCGTTTCCTCCGCCGACGGCCAGGTCGTCGTCGGCGCGCCCGAGTAACCGCCGCCCGTCACCGAGCGGACGCGGGTCACAGGACGCAGACGCCGCCAGCCTCCAGACTGCCCGTTGACCGGCAAGCGGCCGAGTCCCAGCCCGTCCGCGCGAGACGGCAGGGTCAAGAGGCTGTCCAACATCAGTGCGCTATCAGTGCGCTGAGCCCGCCCAAGCTTCAATCGGCTGGAAATCGCACTCATTTCGGACAGGCGGGCTCCGAGTCGGCCCCGCCACAGCCCGTCCCAGCCCCTTCGGCCCGAAGGCCTTGACTCGCCGGCGCTACGCGGTCCCGTTCGGCCCGACGATCGGCAGCGCGACGCCATCGACGAGCAGCTCGCACTCGGGGCGGTCGGCCACCGCGACCGCGACGCGCGACGCGAGGTGCTCGGGCATGGCGGGGAGCGCATCCACTGGGAACCAGGCGACGTCCACGGACTCGTCATCACCGACGGCAGCCTCGCCGGAGACCCACGTGCACCGGAAGACGAGGTCGCAGTACTGCGCTCGGTCGCCCGTCGCGTGGACGATCTTCGGCGAGACGCTCAATCGCACGAGCCGGTCGACGCGCACCTCGACCATCGCCTCCTCGAGGCTCTCCCGCACGGCGGCTGTCGCGGGATGCTCACCGGGGTCGACGATGCCCGTCACGGGACTCCACACCCCGTTGTCGGAGCGGCGAACCAGCAGCACCTCCTCGTCGGCGGGCACAGCCTCGCCAGCCGGCCGAGATCCTTCGACCGGCGACAGGTCACCCGCGCGTGCACGCGGGCGGATGATGACGGCGGTCGAACCGGCAAGCCAGAGCGGATGCTCCGGCCCGATCTTGGCACGCAGGTCGGCGACGAATTCAGGAATCGGCATGGGGTCTATCCAACCGCAACACCGAAGATGAGGCCCAGCACGTAGGTGACGGCGGCCGCTCCGTAGCCGATGAGCAGCTGGCGTCCCGCGCGGCGCCACGGCGGGCCGCCCGAGAGCACGCCGACGATGGCGCCGGTCGTGAGCAGCGCGATGCCGACGACGATCGCGGAGACGATGACGGCCGTCAGCCCGCTCATGCCGAAGATGTAGGGCAGCACCGGCAGGAGTGCGCCGGCGGCGAAGAAGCCGAAGCTCGAGAGGGCCGCTGTCCACGCGGTGCCGAGCTCTTCGTGCTCCTCATCGGCTGCCTGCAGGGCGATGGGGCCCGAGGCGGGGTCGGCTCCCTGCAGCGCGAACACGCGATGCGCGTACCTGCGCGCCTCGGCCTCGTCCATGCCCCGCGCCCGGTACACGAGCTCCAGCTCGTTCGCGTTGACGTCGAGCCGCTGAATGGTCTGCGGCGTGTCAGGGCTGGGCGTGGATGCCTGCAGCAGTTCGCGCTGCGACCGCACCGAGACGTACTCTCCGGCGGCCATGGAGAGGGCGCCGGCGAGCAGCCCGGAGAGGCCGGTCGCGAGGATGATGACGGTCGGAGCGCCGGTCGCGCCGATGCCGAGCACCAGGGCCAGGTTCGAGACCAGGCCGTCGTTCGCTCCGAACACGGCAGCCCTGAACATGCCCGACATGCGGGACCGGCTGCGCATCGCGAGGCCGCGCACGACCTCTTCGTGGATGCGCTCGTCGGCGGCCATCTCCGGCGTCGCATCCGCTTCTCGCTCGTACGGGGACCTCGACTCGGCCCGCTGGATGAGGGCAAGCACGAACAGGGAGCCGAAGCGGCGAGCGAACCACCCGAAGAGACGCGTGCCGAGGTGGGCGCGGACGCCGCCGTCGCCGGCAGGGCCGAGCAACCGCAGCCAGTGCTCCTCGTGGCGCACCTCAGCGTTGGCGAGGCCGAGGAGGATCTCCTTCTCCTCACCTTCGCGTTTCGCGGCGAGGTCCCGGTAGACGGAGCCCTCGGCGCGTTCGTCGGCGAGGTAGCGGCGCCAGCGGCGGATGTCCGCAGGGGTGGGTTCCCGCGTGAGGTCCCCGGTCCCCGGGACTGGCGGTGGTGTCTGTGGCATGGCCGTGCATCCTTCGTGCGGATGCCTCGAGCCCTGTGGAGCACGGGCATCGTTGGCAACGTTCAGCCAACGCTACGCGCGCGCCTCCTGGTTTCCGCAACCTCGCGGAGATGTTCGGCGCACCTGAGCGGGGGTCAGGGTCACTGCCCGGGGGCGCCGGCCTCGGTCACGGAGACGTCCGCGCGCGTGAAGTTCATGAAGGAGCGGGATGCGGTCGGTCCGCGCTGCCCGAGGTACCTGGAGCTGTAGATCGCTGACCCGTAGGGGTGCTCCGCGGCGCTGGAGAGCTGGAAGAAGCACAGCTGCCCGATCTTCATCCCTGGCCAGAGCTTGATCGGCAGGGTCGCGACGTTGGAGAGCTCCAAGGTGACGTGTCCGGTGAAGCCGGGGTCGATGAAGCCGGCCGTGGAGTGCGTGAGGAGTCCGAGGCGGCCAAGCGAGCTCTTGCCTTCGAGGCGCGCGGCGACGTCGTCGCCGAGGGTGACGCGTTCGAACGTGGAGGCGAGGACGAACTCCCCCGGATGCAGGACGAACGGCTCGTCGGGCTTCGACTCCACGAGCCGGGTCAGCTCTGGCTGTTCCTCCGACGGGTCGATGAACGGGTACCGGTGGTTGTCGAACAGCCGGAAGTACCGGTCGAGGCGCACGTCGATGCTCGAAGGCTGGATGAGCCCCGGCTCGTACGGCTCAAGGCCGATGCGGCCAGTCTCGACGCCCTGTTTGATGTCCCGATCGCTGAGAAGCACGTCGCCAGCCTAGTTGCTCGCCGGGAGCCGACGGCTAGGCTCAGCCCGTGAGCAGAAACGTGTGGACCGTCATCGGGGTTGTCGTGGCCGTCGTCATCGCGTGGTGGCTCGTCGATGTGCTCTTCCACCTGGCGTGGATGGTGGCCCGTCTGAGCATCGTCGCGGTGGTCGCTGTCATCGTGTTCTTCGTGATCCGGGCCCTCGTCACAAAACGCGACTGACGCCGACCGGGCGCCCTTGCGGTCTCGAAGCGGCGTGCATGTACGATGGTCGAGTCCGCAGGCCGAGTGCCGGCGGGTGCGCGGATGTAGTTCAATGGTAGAACTTCAGCTTCCCAAGCTGATAGCGCGGGTTCGATTCCCGTCATCCGCTCCACGAAGAAGGCCAGGCCGGATGCAGTTCGCATTCAGACCTGGCCGTTCTCGCCTTCTGGAGGCAGTCGCCGCGGTCAGCAGTCGCCGCGGTCAGCTCTCGCCGCGACCGGTCTCGTGCTGCAGCCGGTCGATGTGCTCCGACGCCTCCGCCTTCGTGATGTCCGCAGGGATCTCCTCGCCCGCCTCGCGAGCGAGCGTGTCGAGGTAGCTGCGCTGCGCACCGGTCATCGGCTCATCGCCGGTGACCCACGTCGACGGATCCTTCTCGGTACCGTTCTCTCCAGGCTCGGTCGCGCCGAGCATTTCACCTTCGTGTGTCTCTGCCATGTCCGCGACAGTAGGCGGCGCTCCTGGCTGGCGGCCCGACGGATGCTGGGAATATGTGTTCGAATCCGGGCGACCAGCGCACCTCGGGGTGCTAGGAATCAGAAGTCGGCGATCACGATCTTCTTCATCTGCATCATGCGCTCGTACCCCCCTGGCCTCGCCATCAGCTCGCCCATGTTCGCGGGCACGATCTGCCAGCTGACACCGAACTTGTCCACCAGCCATCCGCACTGCTCCGCCTCGGGTACGGCGGTGAGTGCATCCCAGTAGCGGTCGATCTCGGCCTGGTCGGAGCAGTCGACCTCGAGCGAGACGCCGCAGTCGAAGCCGAACTCCTGTCCGGCACCGTTGTCCATGGCGGCGAACCACTGCCCCGCAAGCTGGAAGTCGGCGTACATGATCGCCCCGGCCACAGCCGGGCCTGACGGAGCCGGATACTCGGCGACGGTCCCGATGCGGGACTCCGGGAACAGGGATACGTAGAGGTCGATGGCCTCGCGCGCCCTGTTCTGCGCTTCGCGACCGAACATGAGGCTCGGGACGATGAATGGACGAGGCTCGTCAGCCGTGCTCAGCCCGTCGGGGTCGACGAGCATGAGCTGCCAGCTCACGCCGTACCGGTCTTCGATCCAGCCATAGTGCGGACTGAACGGGTACTCCTGCAACGGCATGAGGGCCTTGCCACCCTCGCTGAGCCCTGCCCAGACCCGGTCGATCTCCTCGCGTGCCGACGCCGCGTCTCCACCGAGCACGCGGGGGTCGAAGTTGAGCATGAACGAGATCGACGGATTGGGCCTGAACTGGTCGCCCGCGTTGATGAGCGTGAACCGGTACTCGTCGATCTCCACGCCCACGACGAGCGGGAGGCCGGCGAACTCCTTCTGGAAGTCGAGGAGGTCGGTCTCGGGATACCTGGCTTCCACTGACGTCGTCGTCTTCCGGAAGATGGAAGCGTAGAACTCGCCCGCTTCCTCGGCGTTCTTGTTGAACCAGAGGTTCGGGATGATCTTCTGCATGACTCGCTACTCCTGCACGCGTCGGTAGTTCCGGGCCCAGTCGAACCCACTGGCAAAGTTACTCCCGACTACCGACATTGGCCGCGCGCCCGGATTCCGGGTCGGAGCGAACATCCAGACTGCGCCTACTGCAATCCCGCCGTGAGCCGCGCGAGGTTGTCGAGCACGGTCGAGCGCATCGGCTGCTTGCGCCACTCGAACATGGTGAGCTCGCGCGAATGCTCACGGTAGTCCTGCTGCACCTCGCGGAGGTCCTCGACGAAGTCAGCGCTGCGCACCATGAGCGACACCTCGAAGTTGAGGGAGAACGAGCGCATGTCCATGTTCGACGACCCGATGACCGCGACCTCGTCGTCGATCGTGAAGTGCTTGGCGTGCAGGATCGTCGGCGACTTGTACATCCAGATGCGCACCCCCGCGAGCAGCAGCGCCTCGTAGTAGGAGCGCTGCGCGTGGTAGACCATCGCCTGGTCGCCGATCTCGGAGACGAACAGCTCGACGACCACACCGCGCGCGGTTGCAGTGGTGATCGCGTACAGCATCGACTCGTCTGGAACGAAGTAGGGGCTCGTGATGATGATCGACTTCTGGGCGACGTAGAGCAGAT
Organism: Pseudoclavibacter sp. JSM 162008; assembly: GCF_041366455.1. Lineage (NCBI taxonomy): Bacteria > Bacillati > Actinomycetota > Actinomycetes > Micrococcales > Microbacteriaceae > Pseudoclavibacter > Pseudoclavibacter sp. JSM 162008. The sequence continues at coordinate 106,496 of NZ_JBEWYX010000006.1, read as the reverse complement.
TGAGGAAGAGGCGGAGGTTGTTCTCGCTGGGGTAGCCGGGACCGCTCGGCACGATCTGGCAGTCCATCCGCGCTTCCTGCGGCATGGTCTCGACGTCGGTGAGGTCCTCGGGGATGATCGTGCCCGATTCCGAGTACCAGTCGGTGATGAAGACGGCGCTGACGGCGTGCACGGCCGGACCCTCGAGGCGCACCATGAGGTCGTGCCAGTGGAGCCCGCGGCGGATGTTGCCGCGCTTGTTGTACGTGGAGTCGACGACGTTCTGCGAGCCGAGGTACGCGGAGTTGCCGTCGACGATGAGCAGCTTCCTGTGGTTGCGCAGGTCGGGCCGCTGGTACTCGCCGCGCCACGGACGCACCGGCAGCATGTAGTGCCACTCGGCGCCTGCCCGCTCGAGGGCCTTGAGGCGGGACAACGTGTGCTTGCGATACCCGGGCACTCGGATGGACGCGATGTGGTCGAGCAGGATGCGCACGCTCACGCCGCGGGCGGCGGCCCGGTCGAGGGCATCGAAGATGGGGAGGGTGGTGTGGTCGCAGGCGAGGATGTAGAACTCGATGTGCACCCACTTCTCGGCCGTGTCGATCTCGGCGGCCATCGCCAGGATCGTCTCCTCGTAGCCTCCCTGCAGCACCACCTCGTTGTCGCTGATGAGCGGCATCGCCGTGTACGTGCGGTTGAGGGCGACGACGGAGTCGAACCACGGCGGGTCGGTGTGCTCGGTGGGTTCGACCTCCACGCTCGAGACGGCCATGTTGATGAAGGTCGTGACCTCCTGCTGGCGCTCCATGCGCTTGGCGGGGAGGCGGAAGCTGCCGAGCAGGAGGAAGGCGACGACGCCGACGTACGGGATGAGGAAGATGGCCATGAGCCAGGCGATGCCGACGCTCGGCTTGCGGTTGCGGGGCACGACGATGATCGCGATGACGCGGATGATCAGGTCGATGATCGCGAAGATGAAGCCGGCGCTGATCGTGATGTGCGGAATCTCGGCCATCTGGTCTCCTCGGGGTACTAGGGGACAGCGTAGGGCAACGGATGCGCGTGGCGAGGCCTCGCATCCACTCGGGAAGCTTGTTGCACTTTCGGCTAGAAGTGCAATACTGCACTTGTGACCGATAGTGCAACGAGCCTGCGCGCCCGCAAGATGGCGCAGATGAGCCGCGACCTCGCGGCGGCCGCCCGCAGGCGAGCCCTCGATGCAGGACTCGCCGGTTTCACGATCGAGGAGCTCTGCGAGCAGGTCGGGATCTCCCGGCGGACGTTCTTCAACTACTTCGCATCGAAGGAAGACGCAGTTCTCGGCATCTCCGCTCGGCGCGACACGGCGCACCTCGACGAGGACTTCGTGGCTGGCGGTGACCCGCAGAGCAAGCACCTGAGCCGCGACCTCCTCGAGGCGCTCACCCGTCTCGCACTCGAGCGGTGGCGGATAGACGACCCCGAACCCGACCCCGTCCGCGTGCGCGAGGTCATGGCCGTCATCGACCAGGAGCCGCGCCTCTTCAAGCGTGTGCTCGAGCACATGTCGAGCGACGAGAAGCGCGACGTGGCACTCGTCGAGCGACGCGAGGGGCTCCCCGCCGGCGACCTCCGCGCCTCCGCCGCCGTGCAGATCCTCATGTCGATCATGCGGGCGAGTGCGTTCGAGTTCTTCACGACCGACAACGCCGACGACATGGAGACGGTCGTCCGCAGGCGCGTCGACGCCATGCGCGCCGTGCTGCAGCGCTGATCCTCTCCCCTCCCGCGGTTCGCCGCATCCCCCACCGCACTCTTCGAACGGACCAACGCATGACCTCCACCGCACACGCGCCTGCCGAGCCGCAGTTCCTGCTGACGAAGCGCCGGATCTGGACGATCTTCGGCGCCCTCATCGCAGGAATGCTGCTCTCGAGCCTCGACCAGACGATCGTGTCGACCGCGATGCCCACGATCGTCGGCGAGCTCGGCGGCGTCGACCACCAGGTGTGGATCACGACGGCCTACCTGCTCGCGACGACCATCGTGATGCCGATCTACGGCAAGTTCGGCGATGTCCTCGGGCGGCGGAACCTGTTCCTCGTCGCGATCGCGATCTTCACGCTCGCCTCCGTGGGGTGCGCCTTCGCGGACAGCTTCTGGGCGTTCGTCGTGTTCCGCGCCCTGCAAGGACTCGGCGGCGGCGGCCTCATCATCCTGTCGCAGGCGATCATCGCCGACATCGTGCCGGCGAGCGAGCGCGGCAAGTACCTCGGCCCGCTCGGTGCGGTCTTCGGCCTCTCCGCGGTCGGCGGCCCACTTCTCGGCGGTTACTTCGTCGACCACCTGACGTGGCAGTGGGCGTTCTACATCAACATCCCCGTCGGCATCGCGGCCTTCATCATCGCGGTCGTCGCACTGAAGCTGCCGAGCAAGAGGGCGACGAAGCGCATCGACTACCTCGGCGTCATCTTCCTATCGGCCGCAACGACGTGCCTCATCTTCTTCACCGACTTCGGTGCGGATGCCGAGCACGGCTGGGGTTCGATGGTCACGTGGGCGTGGGGTCTCGGACTGCTGGTTGCGGCAGCACTGTTCGTCTTCGTCGAGTCGCGCGCCGAGGACCCGATCATCCCGCTCGGTCTCTTCAAGAACCCGATCTTCGTGAACGCGACGGCCATCGGGCTGACGCTGGGCATCGGCATGTTCGCGGCGATCGGCTTCGTGCCGACGTTCCTGCAGATGTCGTCCGGCACCTCGGCGGCGGCGTCCGGCCTGCTCATGCTGCCCATGATGGCGGGCCTCATGGGCACGTCGATCGCGTCCGGCATCCTGATCTCGAGGACCGGCCGCTACCGCATCTACCCGATCATCGGGACGGTGCTCACGGGGCTCGCGATGGTCGCGATGACGACCCTCACGGCGGATACGCCGGTCTGGTTGATCTGCGTGTTCCTGTTCTTCTTCGGGGCGGGGCTCGGCCTCATCATGCAGGTGGTGGTGCTGGTGGTGCAGAACGCGGTTCCGGCTGCGGAGATCGGCACGGCGACGAGCACGAACAACTACTTCCGCGAGGTGGGTGCGGCGCTCGGCACGGCGGTGTTCGGCGCGATCTTCACGACGCGCCTCACCGAGAACCTGACGTCGGTGTTCACGGCGAGCGGGGCCAGCCCGGCGGATGCGGCGGCGGCGACGTCATCGATCGACCCGCAGACGTTGTCGCAGCTGCCTGACGAGGTGCGAGATGGCATCGTCACGGCGTATGCGGATGCGCTGGCGCCCGTGTTCTGGTACCTCGTGCCGTTCATCGCCCTCGCGTTCCTGCTGTCGCTGTTCCTGAAGCAGATCCCGTTGTCGGATGTCGCGGGGCTGGTGGCCCGCGGTGAGGCGGTTGGCGGCGACGAGGCTGAGGAGCTGGATGCGGCGGCCCGGGGCGGCGCTCGGGCAGCGCACGCGGGTGTCGCAGAGACGGCACAGGTCGACGCGGCGGCGGGCACGGGCACGGGCACTGCGACGACGGTTGCATCGGCCAAAGAGGGGCCTGATCAGGCGTCTGACATCGGGCCGCAGCGCGACTAGCGTCCTGTCGTCACGGGCCGGCTCACTGAGAGCTTCGTCGCTACTCAGGCGGCTGGCCCGTTGGCGAACGCCCGGGCGGCTCGGAGCGCGGCCTCGACGCGCATCCCCTCGAAGGGAAGGACGGCAACAAGCGCGTCGCGAGTGAGGTCGGGGCCCAGCTGCGCGGCGCGGAGAACGGCTTCGGTGTCCACGCGTTCGGGCGCTGATTCCGGGTCGTCGAGTTCCATGGCGGCGCCTTGGAACCAGTCGTCGGCGGCGTCGAGCATCCGTTGTTCGCTGAGCGCGGGCAGCACGTGCCGGTCGAGGCCGTCGGCGACGCCGTGGTCGACGGTGTGCCAGTCGGCTTCACCGCGGTCGAGCCAGGAGACGAACCCGAGCCAGGGCTGCTCGTCACCGCTGGACCACTCGCTGCCCGATTCGTCGCGAACGGCGGCTTCGACGTGTTCGATCGCCCAGTCGGGGAGACCGGCAGTGGGGTCGATGCCCGTCTGATGCGTCTCGGAGTGGTCGCGGTCGATACCGCTGAGGACGGCGCGGCCGGTGGTGAGCGGAGTGAGGCGGGCCCAGCTGCCGCCGCCGTCGGAGTAGAACCAGCCGTGGGCGTCGGCGCGCGCGTTGTGGTTGTTCTCACCGAGGATCGCCGTCTCTATGGCGGCCGCCAGCGCCCAACGTCCCCTTATGACCTCGAGGGGTGGGAAGTGCTGAGCGCGGATTCGCGGCATGCGTCTATTCTCGCGAGCTGTCGGTCGACAGCTCCTGGGCGACGGGGTCGGCGACATGACCTGGGACGAGGTCGGGGGCCGAAGCCCTGAACTCCACGGGGCGCGCCGAGTTGTCACTTGAGCGAATCTGGCTGAGGCTGACCCTTGGCCCTGTTGCGGGCTCGACCTTCCAGACGCGGTCGGCCGAGGGCACGATGACGAGCCTTTCCAGGTGGACTTCGTGGTGGTGGAAGCTGCACAGTGCGATGCCGTTGCTGGTGTCGGTGAGACCTCCCTGCCACCAGGGTCTGACGTGGTGGAATTCGATCATGTCGTAGGGGAACTCGCAGCCGGGTGCCCGGCAACCGCTGTCTCTGGCGAAGATCGCTCTTCGCTGAGCGGGGCTGAAGAGTCGTCGCTTGCGACCCAGCTTGAGCACTTCTCCGTCGTCGTCGACGAGGGCGGCCCGGATGATGCCGTCGCACAGGATGCGCCTGGCGACGTCGATCGCGGCCGGTTCGCCGGAGTGCTCGAAGCGCGGTACATCGGCCAGGCTGTCGATGGCTCCGAGGAGCCCTGTGCGAGTGACCGAGACGACCAGGGTCGGAGCCTCGCCGCCCGTGCGCGGCGCGGCCGGGGACTCAGCATGCTGCGCGAACACCGACACGAGAGCGTCGATGCGCCGTTGGGATGGGCTGCGCTCGTCTCGGATCGGCACCTCAGGCTCGTGCACACCGGACGTGCCGGGCACACCGAGTACACCTGACGCATCGGGCACACCGAGTACACCTGACGCATCGGGCACACCGACTGCACCGGACGCACGAAGCGTGGCGTCATGGCCGGCGTCTTCCTCGTCGCAGGCGTGATCGCGCCTCGGCGAGAGGTACGCGTCGAGGACTCGCTGCAGGATCTCGCCCTGCTCAGGCGTCGCGAGGAGTCGCCCCTGCACCATTCCGTCGGAGCGGCGCGTGAAGGAGAGACCGCGCTTCTCGGCTTGGCGCTCCGCGTTCGGCTCCGCACCGTCGGGGTCGAGGAAGGCAACCCACACGGCCGCCTGCTTGGCGAGGCGCTCAGGCGAGGCGGGCTCGTCGTCTTCTGGCGTGAGTCCGCAGGCTGCCCGCACGAGCTCGTACTCCGCACGATCGAGGGCGGAGACATCAGCGCGACCATCGGCCTCACGCAGCCCTCTGGCGATGGCTGATGCCTGCGAGAGGGTCACTCGCCCTTCTGCGACGGCGACCGCGACGTGGCCCCGCGTCGGCTGCAGCGGCTCACCCGTCATGCTGATCGTCTCGCGAGTCGCCTCCGCGAGTTCTCGCATGGCGCCCGCCTCACCTCTCCGGAGCCCGAGGGTCTGCTGCACGGCCTCGTGCACCGATCTGAACCCACCGCGCCGAACCAGCGACCCTGAGAATGCCACGGGGGTCACCTCGTCGCGCCCGAGCAGCTCGGCGGTCATCTCGAGGAGGGTCGCGTCGAGCATCCGCTTGCGTGCGGCCAGCTCTTCGAATGCGGCGAAGAACTCCGTATCGAGCAGGGATGCGACGGGACGGCGCCCGTCGATGAGCGCCTCGACTCCCGGAGTCGCGTTGACAGCGGCCTCGCGAACGGACGCCGCAACACCTGCCGGAAACGACACAGCGCCCGAGCACGAAGCTTCGTCGTCGCGCAGATTCTGCGTTTCATCCCACATCTCGACCTCCCCCAAGATCCAGCTCCACCCTACCATGTTCTCGAACATATATACGAGTATCCACAGTAGATTCTCTCCGCCGCGGCCCCGCTAGCGGCCCACTCACTGCACCTCGGAGGTGGTGACCAGCCTGAGCCACGGCCCCGGCGGCACGTCCTCGACGTCGACGAACGCCCAATCGACGAGGTCGGCGACGGGGAGACACCCGCGCACGTTGGTGAGCGATTCCCCTGCCTGGACGTCCAGACCGCGAGCCGCAACACGACCGACGCCCGCGGTTGACACAATCGCCCCCTCTTCGCCCATCCGCAGGGGATACCCTTCGTTCACCTCAAGAATTCTGCGACTGGATGCATCTTCCGTGGTTCCCACACTCTTCCCCTGGCTCGACCCCGAAACGATCATTCACGGCGCGGGTCCCTGGGCGCTGCTCGTCGTCTGCCTCATCGTGTTCTCGGAGACCGGACTCCTCGTCGGCTTCCTGCTGCCCGGCGACACGCTGCTGCTCATCACCGGCCTCCTCGCCTTCTACCCCGGCATCGGCTTTGACATCTGGTGGGTGTGCCTCGCCATCGGCCTCGCCGCGTTCCTCGGAGGCGAGGTCGGCTACCTGATAGGCCGCAAGGCCGGCCCGAGGATCTTCGAACGCAAGGAGAGCGGCCTCTTCAGCATGAAGAACGTCGAACGCACCAATGCCTTCTTCGAGCGCTTCGGCGGCCTCGCCGTCATCGTCGCCCGCTTCGTGCCCATCGTCCGCACATTCGCTCCCGTCGCGGCCGGCGTCGGCAAGATGGACTACCGCAAGTACACGATCTACAACCTCATCGGCGCCCTCATCTGGGGGGCCGGCCTCACCTTCGCCGGTTACCTCCTCGGCTACGTGCCCGTGCTCGGCGACTTCATCCGCGAGTACATCGACGTGATCCTGATCCTCGCCGTCCTCGCGACCGTCGTGCCCACGACCATCCACTACCTCCTCAACGCACGGAAGTCGCGGCGCGAAGCTCAGCAGCTGAGCGGTGAAGAGGCGGAAGCCCTCGCCCTCTCGCCGAAGGACTTCGACCAGAAGCTGGGCGACTGAGCGCCGCACGAGAGGAAACCGGACGGCGCGAACCGCCCGTCACAAGCCCAGCCTCGACGCGTTGCGGCACGTTTCGCACCGCCGACCGACGCCTCCAGTGAGACGTAGGCTGGCCTTCCGCGGCATCGTCTGCCGCGTCTCTGACGGCGTTGCAGTGAGGAGTTCTGTTCTCGGATGAGTGGCATCTGGCGGTACCAGTCGACTTCGATCCCCCTCAGACTGGCGAACGCCGGAGCGGTCGTCGCTCTTCCTCTGCTCGCCGTCGAACAGCTCGGAGATGTCGCGGTCGGCGGGTTCCTCGTCGCCGTCGCCCTCTTCCCGAGCGTCATCGCCGCGCCGCTCGTCGGCGCGCTCCTCGACCGGATGCGCCGGCCCCGCCTGCTCCTCATCATCGGCGGTGCCATCACAGCCGCCGCGTACCTGTTCGCGTCGCAGCTCGGCACCCTGCCGATCGGCGTCATCGCGCTCATCCTGGCGGTCGCCGGCTTCGTGGCCCCCGCATACATGGGCGGCCTCTCGAGCTTCGCGCCAGACAACATCGAACCCGTTCGCAAGGCGTATGCGCAGGACGCCCTGTCCTACACGATCGCGTCGGTCGGCGGGCCCGCGCTGGCCGCGCTCGCGATCCCGCTCGCCGGGTCCGCTCGGCTCGCGATGGTGCTCCTCGCAGCCCTCGCGTTCATCGGGGCGATGGCCGGGTTCGGCATCCGGATGCACCCGAAGGCGGGCACCGTCGAAGGGCTCGGCCGCACCATCGCCCGCGGCATGACCTACCTCGTGCGGCACAAGCCGATCGCGATCGTCACCACGGCGGGCACCGTCAGCCAGATCGCCGGTGGCGCGCTCGGCATCGCCGCGATCGCCATCTCCCTGGAGCGCACCGGCTCGGAGGCATCCGCCGCCTGGATCGTCACGGCCTACGCCATCGGCGGCCTCGCCGGCGCACTGTTCATGGCCGTCAGGACCTGGACCACGCGCGGCCCCGTCTGGGTCATGGGCATGGGCTTCGTCGCGACGGGCGCGTTCCTCCTCATCGCCGTCCCAGCGCTCCCCGTCGGCTTCACGTTCGCCGCCGTCTTCATCGCCGGCCTCTTCGCGGCCCCCGCGAACGCCGCCATGATGCTGCTGCGCGACAAGGAGAGCAAGCCGAACGTGCGCTCCCAGGTCTTCACCATCGGCGCAGGACTGCGCGTCACCGCCGCCGCGATCGGCGCCGCCGTCGCAGGCCTCATCGCCGGGTTCGACGCCGGATGGCTCGTCGCCGGCATGGCCATCATCTGGATCCTCTCCGGCGCCATCCTCTGGTTCTTCCCTAACCCGCCGGCCCGCACCGGCGTCATCCCCGTGCAGAAGGGCCCGCGGGCGCCGTAGGGGTGCGGCGCGGGCCGCGACGCGCGATCACTGCCAGCCAATTGGCCCTGGACGCGAGCCAGACCTCAATCGCTGCCAGCGGCCCGAGCCTAGCTGCGGGGTGGTGGCGCCCGCGGTATCCACCCGGTATCCGTCCCCGCGCCCGCAGCATCCGTTCGGCAGTCGCTGCCAGTCAAGTGGCCCAATCGCCGCCGCACGACTCCATCGCTGCCAGCCAAGTGGCCCTTCAGCCTCTGCCAGAGGGGCTACTTGACTAGCAGCGATCGAGTGCGGCGGCGGATGCGTGCGCGGGTGGGGTGGGGTGGGGTGGGGTGGGGCTACGCGAGGCCCACGATCAGCCAGACGACGGAGCAGAGCAGGAAGCCGCCGAGGCCGAGCACCGTCGTGAGGACCGTCCAGGTGCGAAGGCCGTCCGCGACGCTGAGGCCGAGGTAGCGGGTGACGACCCAGAAGCCCGAGTCGTTGACGTGCGACAGGCCGAGGGCGCCGAAGGACATCGCGAGGGCGAGGAGCGCGACCTGGATGGTGGAGAAGTCGCCTCCGAGGACCGACGCGCTGAGCAGCCCGGCTGTCGTGAGGATCGCCACGGTTGCCGACCCCTGCGCGGCTCGCAGCGCGAGCGAGATCAGGAACGCCAGGAGCATGAGGGGCATTCCTGTCGCGAGGAGCGTCTCGCTGAGCGCCGTTCCGATGCCGCTCTCCGTGAGCACGCGGGCGAACGATCCGCCGGCTCCGGAGACGAGGATGACGATCGCGACGGGCGGCAGAGCCGATTCGATGACCTCGCCCAGCCGGGTTGCGTTCCATCCTCGACGGAATCCGAGGAAGAAGCTCGCGAGCAGCACTGTCACGAGCAGAGCGAACAGCGGTGCGCCGATGAAGCCGAGCACGTTGCGGACCGGGTCGCCGGCCGGGAGCAGCGTGGCTCCGACCGTGCCGAGGGCGATCATGACCAGCGGGGTCAGGATGAGCGCCATGATCATTCCCGAGCTCGGGGGTGCGACCGTGCCGGTCTTCGTCGAGGTTGCGACCGCCGACGTCCCCGCGCCTGCTCCGTCGACGATCGACTCGGTGTCCTTCTCGGTCCCGAACGCTGCGAAGGAGGCCGCGGTGCTCGGCAGCATGGTGATGTCGCGACGGTTGAGCCACTTGGAGACGAAGTGCGCCACCACGGCGAGGGGCAGGCACACTGCGAGCCCCAGGATGGTCACCCAGCCGAGGTCGGCCCCGAGGATGCCGGAGCCGCCGACGATGCCCGGGTGCGGTGGTACGGACACGTGCACGGCGAGCATGATGCCGCCGATGGGGAGGCCGAACTTGACGGGGTTGACGCCTGCCGCCTTGCAGAAGCCGTAGATGATCGGCACGAGGATGATGAAGCCGACGTCGAAGAACACTGGGATCGCGAGCACGAGGGCCGCCGCGGTGAGTGCGCCGGCGACGCGCTTCGGGCCGAGGATCTTCGTGAACCGGCCGGCCAGGCTCGACGCGCCGCCGGAGATCTCGATGATCTTGCCGAGCATCGCGCCGAGTGCGACGAGGATGGCGACCGAGCCGAGCACTCCGCCCATGCCGGCGATGATCGATTCGATGACGCCGAGCTTCGCCGGCTCCAGGTCGGTTTCGGGGATCGTGACGAGCGGCAGTCCCGTCGCGAGACCGACGAGGATGCTGACGATGAGCAGCGCCAGGAAGGCGTGCACCTTGAGTTTGATGATCAGCAGCAAGAGGAATGCGATTCCTCCGACGCCGATGGTGAGCAGCAGCAGTGTGGACAAGTTCGTCTCCTTTGACGAGAACGACGGGGCGAGAGCGGGGGCTCGCGCCGAGGGAGTGTCTGGGGGCCTAGTCGGTGGTCTTCGGGGCGAGGGCGAGGATGACGGCCGAGTCGTCGGCCGCGCCGAGACCTTGCGCCTGCCCGAGGAGGTACAGCTGCTCGGCGGCTGCTGCGACCGGCGTGGGGAGTCCGACGGCGCGGCTCGCCTTGCCGACGATGCCCATGTCCTTCACGAAGATGTCGAGTCGGCTGAGCACCTCGGCGCCGTCTTCGTCGTAGGCCTCCAGGATGCGCGGCCCGCGATTCGCGAGCATGAACGAGCCGGCGGCACCCGCCCCGAGCGTCTCGAGCGTCTTCTCGGGGTCGAGGCCGAGTCGCTCGGCGAGGGCGAGCGCCTCGGCGGCGGCGGCGATGTGCACGCCGCACAGCAGCTGGTTGACGGTCTTGAGCGCCTGGCCGTCGCCGGGGCGGTCGCCCACGACGGTGAGCGTGGATGCGAGCAGCTCGAGCACGGGCTGCGCCTTCTCGCGGGCGGCAGGGGTCGCGCCGACGACGATGAGGAGGTCGCCCTGGCCCGCGCGGACGGGACCGCCCGACAGGGGCGCATCCACGAGCTCGACCGAGTGCTGCTCGAGGCGGGTGACGACCTCGGCGATGCCGTCGGTGCCGACCGTGCTCGTGAGGATGACGACTGCGCCTTCGTCGAGCTTGTCGGCGATGCCGTTCGCGCCGAACAGCACGTCGTGCAGCTGCTCGCCGTTGCGGACGGCGAGGAGGACGGCGTCGACGCCCGTGACGGCGCTGGCCGCGGAGTCGTGCGGCACGATGCCCGCGGCGGCCGCGAGGTCGAGGCGCGGCTGCGCGATGTCGAAGCCGTTGACGGTCAGCTGGCTGCTGAGGCGCGTGGCCATCGGCAGGCCCATCGCGCCGAGCCCGAGGACGGCGACGGAGTAGGAAGAGGAGGTCATGGTTGCTCGTTTCTCAGTGCGTGGTGAGGTCTCAGCGCTGTTGCTGATCAGTTGGCTACGGGTGCGGATGCGGGTGCTGCCGCGCCGGCCGTGGGGACGACACCGGTCGCGGCGCTCGCGTGGAACTTCTCGACGACCCGCGCGAGCGAGTCCTCGTCGCCGACGTTGCCGGCGAACACGACGTAGGGGATGCCGTCGGCCGGTCCCCCGACCGCCTGCCAGAGGGAGACGATGCCCGGGAGCATGGGGCCGCGCACAACCGCGTGGCGGATCTCGAGGCCATTGGTGGCGACGTCGCTCGAGGTGATGCCGCCCTTGGCGATGACGAAGCTGGGCGGCGTCTCGCGGAGCGCGTGGGCGACGACCTCGCAGACGGCGGCCGAGACGTTCCTCGAGATGGCGAGCGACGCATCCGCATCGTCGGTCTTCACGAGCTCGCGGCTCGTGTGGAGGATGACGTCCCCGACCGCGAGCGCCTCGATGACGCGCGCCTTGGCGTCGTCGAGGTGCGCCTCGCGATGGTCGGCGTCGATGATCGCCGAGACGGAGAGCTCGACGGTCGGGAGGTCGGGGTGCTCCTGGTGGAGGGCCGCGAGCTGGCGGGTCGTGAGGTCGACGTGCGAGCCGACGACGATGAGGCCGCCGGCGGCGGACGCGTCTGCGCGAGCGCGCGTGAGCTCGGCAGGTTCGAGGGGCGAGGCGATCTCCTGCCCGATGCGGGCGCGCACGAAGGGCGGGCCCACGCGGTACAGGAACTGCTTGCCGTCAGCCTCTGCAAGCTCGAGCCCGAGGGCGACGATGCGGATGTCGTCCTCGATGACCACGTCGACGACGATCGGCTGGCCGTCGCGCGCGTCCTGCAGCATGGCGGCGACCGCCTCCGGCCCGCTACGGATGATGTCGAGCGAGAGCACGGTGACGTCGGCGGCCGCCCAGCGGCCCTTCGTCTTCTCCTCGACCCACTCGGGCAGGGCCGAGCTGCGGAATCCGAACGTCGCGTCCCTCGCGAACTCCGTCTCGGCGACGGGCACGAGCTCGCCGTTCTGGCGGTAGTAGTGGATGCCCCCGATGGTGACCCTGCCGGCGTCGGGGAAGGCGGGGACGATGAGGACGCCGTCGGGAACTGGGCCGCCAAGCTCTTCGAGCGTCGCCGCGATGACGTCGGTCTCGAGCGGGTAGTGGCCGCGCAGCGTGCTGTCGCCGCGGCTCACGAAGGCGACGCGGCGTTCGAGGCGCTCGGCGGCGGCGAGGGCCGCCGTGACGATCTCGCGGTTGCGCGCGGCGGCGGACTCCGCGTCCAGGCTTCGGGTGTTGGTGAGCACGTAGACGGCGTCGCGGCCCTGCTCGAGCGCCCAGACGAGGTCGTCCTGCTCCCAGCGGGTGAGGACGGGGAGGTCGGCGACCGACTGCGTCCCCGTCGGGTCGTCGTCGAGGACGATGAGGGTCACTCCCGACTCGCGGACCCGGTCGGCGACCTCCGCGGCATCGACGCGCACTGGGGCGGGGTACTGCTCGAGCAGTCGGGTTTCATCCATCAGAGAACTCCCTTGTAATCGGATATCAGATAGCTTGCGCCCGGCGAAGAGTGTTGTCAAGGAGATATCTGATATCTAGCTCGGGATGCCCGGCCTCGACCGAGGGGCCCACCCGGGCGCGAGCCCCGCCTCGGGGTCAGGCCTGCGGCCCGAGCACGTACTGCTGCAGGTCATCCGCCGTCTGCTGCATGTGCGACTCCATCGCCGCACGGGCCGCCGCCGGCTCACTCGAGCGGAGCGCCTCGAGGATCCCCGCGTGCTCGCGGATCGCATTCACCTGCACCTGCGGCACGGCCGAGGTCTCGTAGCGGCGCTCGTACAGGAAGCGGCCGAGCGGCTCGAGCAGGACGCGCAGGAACGGGTTGCCACTGGCCCGGAGCACCACGTCGTGGAACGCGATGTCGGCCGTCACGAACGTGTGCACGTCCTCGGCGGCGGATGCGGCGCGCATCTCCTCGAGGTACGCCTCGAGTCGCTCGAGGTCGTCTTCCGTGCGCAGGGGCGCCGCGAGCTCGCACGCGCCGGTCTCGATCATCCGACGCAGCTGCACCAGCTGCACCGACGCCTGCGCTTTGCCTTCCGTCGAGGTCGCGGCGCGCAGGAGCGGCTCGATGCCGGTCCAGTCCTCCATGGGCAGCACGCGGCCGCGCGTGCCGGGGACCGGCTGCACGACCCCCTGCGCCTGCAGCGTCTTGAGCGCCTCGCGAAGGGTCAGACGGTTCACGCCGAGCCGCTCAGCAAGGTCGATCTCGCGCGGCAGCGGCGCCCCCTGCGGCAGCTCCCCCGAGATGATGTCATCGAGGAGCCGGTCGCTGACCGACTGAACAAGCGACGCTCTCGCCATGGTGACCTCCGGTGGTGACCTCCGAACTCGCAATGGTAGTCGGCGGGCGGCGGAGGTGTGGGGGTGGGGCAGCGTCACGGCAGGGTGACGGCGACCTCCACGACGAAGTCGTTCGCATCTTCGCCGATGACGCGCTGGCGCACCTCCGGTGACTTGAGCGCCACCCCACGCTCCGCGAGCGCGTCGAAGAGGGCGACGACGGCCGGATGCACGGAGCCCTCGGGCAGGTCAGCGCCGTCTGACCGCCACACGGCGACGAGATCGGTTCGCGGTGGCAGCTCGTCGGCGAGGATGCGCTCGTCGGCCCACGACGCATCGTCGGGTTTCGGAAGGCGCACGACCGGCCAGCAGAGCAGCATCTGCAGTTCGGGTGCCCTCGCCGGGCTGCCGGGGGCCTCCCGCAAGGACGTCCAGAACGCTGGCCCGGGCTCGAGACCGGCCTCGACGCAGTGCTGATACAGGTCCGCGAAGGCTCGATTCGCGTCCTCATCAGTCGGCGCGGCTCCTTCCCTGCCAGCGCCATCCACGCCTGCTCCGTCCAGGTCGGCGGTCAGCTGAATCACGCGCGCCACGAAAGGAGTGGCCCCGAGTCGCCGCTCCTCGACGACGACCGGGCGCGCGAATGCCGCGAGCACTGCATCCGCAGCCGTCATGGCCGCATCCTCGGCATCACGCTGCTGCAGCACATTCACCCGGTGGCGACGCAGCACGTCGGCCACGTCGCCGTCTCGAAGAGCCCCCGCGGCGGCAGGCAAGGGAACGCCGGCTGCCCGCAGCGCCTGCAGCAGGGCGCCGTCGCGCACCTGCGACTCTGCGTACCTGCGATACCCGGTCGCCGCATCCACTTCGAAGGGGACAAGCGCCTTCGTCTCGTCGTAGTGACGCAGCGCCTTCACGCTGATGCCGGTCGTGTTCGCGAATTCTCCGATGGTGAGCATGACTCAAGCCTGCCGCCTCCCGTAACAGGAAGGTCAAGGGCGGGAATACACGGGAACGCTGGCCGGTTAACCCCTATACCCCCAAGGGGTATACGCGACACCGCACCACGTCGCCAAGCCGAGGAGAAGCCCATGAGCACACAGCACGAAGCGCACACCCACAAGCCGGGCCAGGCGACCACGCACGGCCAGCCTTCCGAGCACGAGCATGAGCACACCCACGCGGGGTACGAGGACGAAGCGCACACCCACGCGGGGCACGGGGACTCGGCAGGGCATGCCGGCCACGCCGGCCACGGCGCGGATCACGTCGCCCAGTTCCGGCGCCTGTTCTGGATCAACTTCGTCATCGCCGTACCAGTGGTCGGCTTCTCGAGCATGTTCGCGATGCTCGTCGGCTACGAGATCCCCGACTTTCCCGGCGCGGCCTTCATCGCGCCCATCCTCGGCACCGTGATGTACGTCTGGGGCGGGCGCCCGTTCCTGACCGGCGCGATCAGTGAGCTCAGGGCACGCAAGCCCGGCATGATGCTGCTCATCGCGCTCGCGATCACCGTCGCGTTCGCCGCATCGTGGGGTGCGAGCCTCGGCCTCCTGCACCACGACCTCGAGTTCTGGTGGGAGCTCGCGCTGCTGATCGTCATCATGCTGCTCGGCCACTGGATCGAGATGCGCTCGCTCGCGCAGACCACCTCGGCACTTGACTCCCTGGCGGCGCTGCTGCCGGATAGCGCCGAACGCGTGGAGGGCGATCGCATCGTGCAGGTCTCCCCCGCCGAGCTGGCCGTCGGCGACGTCGTCGTGGTTCGCCCGGGTGGGAGCGTGCCGGCGGACGGCAGGATCACGGAGGGCAGGGCCGAGATCGACGAGGCGATGGTCACCGGCGAGTCGCGCCCGGTGTCCCGCGGCGTCGGCGACACCGTCACGGCCGGGACTGTCGCGACCGACTCCGGTCTGCGCATCCAGGTGACCGCGACTGGCGACAACACGACCCTCGCCGGCATCCAGCGGCTCGTCACCGAAGCACAGAACTCGACATCCCGAGCGCAGCGGATCGCCGATCGGGCCGCCGCCTGGCTGTTCTGGTTCGCCCTCGGTGCAGCCGCCATCACGGCCATCGTCTGGACGCTCGTCGGCAACCCTGACGCCGCCGTCATGCGAACCATCACCGTCCTCGTCATCGCCTGCCCCCACGCACTGGGCCTCGCGATCCCGCTCGTCGTGTCGATCGCCACAGAGAAGGCGGCGCGCAGCGGCGTCCTCATCAAGGACCGCCTCGCGCTCGAGAGCACCCGCACCGTCGACGCGGTCCTCTTCGACAAGACCGGCACCCTCACGAAGGGCGAGCCGACGCTCACCGAGATCGCGATCGCAGGCAGCTCCGCAAGCGCCCTCACGGCCGACGAGATACTCGCGATCGCGGCTTCCGCGGAAACCGACAGCGAGCATCCGCTTGCCAAGGCCATCGTCCGCGCGGCGGCCGAGCGCGGCCTCACCGTGCCGGCGGCGTCGAACTTCAGCTCATCACCGGCGGTGGGCGTCACGGCGACCGTCGACGGTCGCGAGGTTCGTGTTGGCGGGCCACGCCTCCTCGAGGCGCTCGGCGCATCCGAGATCGGCGAAGCGGATGCGTGGCGCGAGGACGGGGCGATCATCCTGCACGTCGTGCGAGACGGCGCGGTCGTGGGCGCCCTCAAGCTCGCCGACGAGATCCGCCCCGAGTCGCGCGAGGCCGTGGATGCGCTCCACCGCCTGGGCATCGAGGTCGTCCTGATCACGGGTGACGCCGAAGCCGTGGCCCGAAGCGTCGGCGAGGAGCTCGGCGTCGACCGCATCTACGCCGGCGTGCGGCCCGAGGACAAGTCGGCGAAGGTCGCCGAGCTGCAGGCCGAGGGCAAGAAGGTCGCGATGGTGGGTGACGGCGTGAACGACGCCCCAGCACTGGCGCGCGCCGACGTCGGCATCGCCATCGGGGCTGGCACGGACGTGGCGATCGCGTCCGCCGGGGTGATCCTCGCGAGCGATGACCCCCGCTCCGTGCTCTCCGTCATCAAGCTGTCGCGAGCGAGCTACCGCAAGATGACGCAGAACCTCTGGTGGGCGGCCGGCTACAACCTGCTGTCCGTGCCACTCGCGGCGGGCATCCTCGCGCCCGTCGGGTTCATCCTGCCCATGTCGATCGGCGCCGTGCTCATGTCGCTCTCCACGATCGTCGTCGCCCTCAACGCGCAGCTGCTGCGCCGCGTGGACCTCTCCCCCAGTTCGAGCGCGCTCGTGAAGTAGCTGCACTGGGTGGTCGCTGCCTGTGTCCCCAACCGCCTGCGAGCCCGCAGCGGTTGGGAACGCCGGCAGCGATCGACATCAGTCCCCCCCCGCGTAGACTGACCGCATTCCCCGGGAGGAGCAACGATGCCCGAACCGAAGCATCCAGAGAAGCACGCGAAGCCCGTCGACGGCGCCGCGCGCATCGTGGAGAACATCGACGAGACCGCCGCCATGTTCTCGGAGCCGAAGATCACAGCCGTCGGCATCCCCGCCGTGCTCAACTCGCTCAAGGTCACGACGGCGCAGATGGGCCCGACGCGCACGGCCCGCACCCTGCTGCGCATCAACCAGAAAGACGGCTTCGACTGCCCCGGATGCGCGTGGCCGGAGGGCAAGCACCGCAGCCCCGCCGAGTTCTGCGAGAACGGCGCGAAGGCCGTCGCCGAGGAGGCCACGAAGCGGCGCATCCCGCCGAGCTTCTTCGCCGAGCACTCCGTCGAGGAGCTGCGCACGTGGGACGACTACTCGCTCGGCCAGCAGGGCCGCCTGACACACCCCATGCTGCTCGACGAGGGCGGCACGCACTACCGCGCCGTCAGCTGGGACGAGGCGTTCGACATCATCGCCCACGAGTTCGCCCAGATGTCGAGCCCGGACGAGGCCATCTTCTACACCTCGGGCCGCACGTCCAACGAGGCCGCGTTCGTCTACCAGCTGTTCGTGCGCGGACTCGGCACCAACAACCTGCCAGACTGCTCGAACATGTGCCACGAGTCGAGCGGCTCGGCCCTCGGCGAGACCCTCGGCATCGGCAAGGGCTCCGTGAGCCTCGAGGACATCCACGAGGCCGACCTCATCATCATCGCCGGCCAGAACCCCGGCACCAACCACCCCCGCATGCTGACCGCGCTCGAGAAGGCGAAGATCAACGGCGGCAAGATCATCGCCGTGAACCCGCTGCCGGAAGCGGCGCTCATGCGGTACGAGAACCCGCAGACCGTACGCGGCATGGTGCTCGGCGGCACCGCCCTGAACGACCTGTTCCTGCAGATCAAGCTCGGCGGCGACCAGGCGCTCTTCCAGGCGCTGGGGCGCATCCTGCTCGACGCCGAGGAGGCGAACCCTGGCACCGTGCTCGACGCCGAGTTCATCGCCGCCAAGACGGAGGGGGTGGATGCGTACCTCGAGTCGCTCCGGCGGCTCGACTGGGCGGAGATCGAGACCGCGACGGGCCTCACCGAGGCCGAGATCCGCGAGGCCGGCAAGATGCTGCTCGCCTCGAAGTCGACGATCGTCTGCTGGGCCATGGGCCTCACACAGCACAAGCACTCCGTGCCGACTCTGCGCGACTGCGTCAACCTGCTCCTCCTGCAGGGCAACATCGGAAAGCCGGGTGCGGGCGTCTGCCCCGTGCGCGGGCACTCCAACGTGCAGGGCGACCGCACGATGGGCATCTTCGAGAAGATGCCCGAGTCGTTCCACGACAACCTCGACGCCGAGTTCTCGTTCGCCTCCCCCCGCAAGCACGGCTACGACACGGTCGAGGCGATTCGCGCCATGCGCGACGGCAAGGCCCGCGTCTTCATGGCGATGGGCGGCAACTTCTCCCGCGCGACGCCGGACACGGCCGTGACCGAGGCCGCCATGGAGTCGCTCGCACTCACCGTCCAGGTGTCGACCAAACTCAACCGCTCGCACGTCGCGACGGGACGCCGGGCCCTCATCCTCCCCACCCTCGGCCGCACCGAACGCGACCGACAGGCGGGCGGCACGCAGCGCGTCACCGTCGAGGACTCCATGAGCGCGGTCCACGCCTCGCGCGGACGCCTCGAGCCGGCCAGCGATGAGCTGCTGAGCGAGGTCGCCATCGTGACGATGCTCGCCGAGCGGGTCCTCACCCGATCGCGGCCGAACGTGCCGCAGGTGAACTGGGCCGAGCTGCGCGCCGACTACGCGAACGTGCGATCGTCCATCTCCCGTGTCATCCCGGGCTTCGAGGACTTCGAAGCCAAGCTCGACGAGCCGGGCGGGTTCATCCTGCCGAACGGCCCGCGCGACGGCCGCGACTTCTCGAACATCGGCGGCACGGCGAAGTTCACCGTGAACGAGCTCGAGTACCCGAAGGTGCCGGAGGGTCGCCTCCTGCTGCAGACGCTGCGCTCGCACGACCAGTTCAACACCACCATCTACGGCAAGGACGACCGGTACCGGGGCGTGAAGAGCGCGCGGCGCGTCGTGTTCGTCAACGAGGCGGATGCGCGCGACCAGGGCCTCGCGGACGGGGACCACGTCGACATCGTCTCGGAGTGGCCGGGCCGCGACGGCACTGTCGAGGAGCGCCGGAGCGACCGCCACCGCATCGTGGTCTACTCGACGCCCCGCGGCTGCGTCGCCGCGTACTACCCCGAGACGAACGTGCTCGTGCCGCTCGACTCGACCGCCGACGTCAGCAACACGCCGACGTCGAAGTCGGTTGTGGTGCGCCTGGAGAAGCTCCCCTCCTAGGAGCACGCGAGCCCCGAACTTGCCCCGAGCCCTCCGAAGGCAGGCCTGAACCTCGACTCCCACTTCACATGCTCAGAGAGCTGCCAGACGAACGGGACCGGTCCGTGACTACGCTTTCGGGGCGGAGTCAAGCCGATTCCTTAGTGTACGAAAGATCGGGCGGAGGGGCGCCCGGACACTTCTGGCCCTCCTCCGTCCTCTGAACGCGGGACCCGAGATTCGGGTCCGCGCCATGAGAGGAGGACGATCATGTCCACTCGACAGGAATCCAATCCAGGACTGACCCCGCGCAGGGTCTTCTCTGTGCTCGCCGCCACGGCGGGGGCGTTGGTGCTCGCGGGCTACCAAGTTCCAGCACCACCTGCCACCTCGGCTCCGCCGGCCGTGACCGAGACGGTCACGGTGACCGAGACGGCCGCCCCAGCCGAGACCGCCGACGGCGACACAGACAGCAGCGACACAGGAACGGACGGCTCGTCGGAGACCAGCTCAGACGTCTTCGACCCGGACGGAAGCATCGAGGGTGCAGAGAGCGTCGCGGAGATGTTCTTCACCGCAGTGGATGAGGGCGACTGGGTGACGGTGGCCGACAAGTCAGGCGACCCCGAGATCGTGTCGCAGATCCAGAACAACAGCGACATCCGTGACGCCTTGACCCAGTACGCGGGGTCGCCGGTGACCTGCGTGCATCGTGACGACGACCGCATCCAGCAGACCCTGAGCGACGCCTTCACCGTGATCGACGACACCTACGCGTGCACCCGCGTCGACGTCGAACCGCTCGACGCGGAGTTCTGGACGTTCCCGATGCTCTTCATCTCCGTCGATTCCGCCGGCGAGATGATGATCGTGTACCGCACGGTCACCTACTGGGACTGAGCAGCGGGGATGGTTCGGCCAGTGTGGATGCGTCGGCCGGTGTGGATGCTTCAGCGGCGGCGGATGCGGATCGGCCCCTCGGCCGTTGCGCCGTCGACCACCTCACCACCCTGGGTGATGTCGACCTCGCCCGACTCGACGAGTCGCCTCGCGGCGGCCCTCGCCGCCTCCATCTCATCTCGCCACTCGTCGCCGCCGACGATTCGGGCCGCCTCCGATGGGCAGATCGTGGCCCCTTCGGCGCGCTTGTCAAGGAGATCGAGAATCACCCGCTCGAGCTCGCCTCCTGCGCGATCGGGGCCGCCCGCCGCGCTCACAGCAGCCGCTCCGCCAGCACCTTCGCCGTCGCTTCGGGATGCACGCGGTGGCCAACCGACTCGGCGACCTCGACGAGCTCCGACCCAGGCAGGGTCTCGGCAAGCCGCTTCGCTGCGCTCGCGAGGAACGGGAACGTGTCGCCGCCCACGACGATCGTCACGGGCACCTGCACGGCCATCGCCTCCGTGGGCGTCGACACCTGTCGCACGAGCTGCGCGTCGTAGACGGTCGACTGCGCGAGCGGCACGAGCCCAGGGAAGATCGGGCTCTGCTTGATCTGCTCCACGAGGGCAGGGTCAAGGCCCACGCCTTCGAGCTGGAAGGTGGAGACGGCCGTCGCCTCGTCGCCATCGTCGACGAGCCGCTGCAGGCGCTCCGCGAGGTCAGCGGCGGGCTCGTGATGTCCGAAGCGGAACGGAGGCTCGGAAAGGAAGAGATGCCGCACGGGCACGCCCAGCGACGCGGCGAGGAGCGCGAGCACGGCACCAGAGGAATGCCCGATGACGCTCACCCGACCGCCGACCGCGTCGATGACGGCCGCCAGGTCTTCAGCTTCGCGCTCTGGCGCCGAGGGTTTCGTGTCGCCGCTGTCCCCGCGAGCGCGACGGTCGTAGGAGACAGCCGCGAATCCCGCCCGGACGAGCGCCATCGCGAACTCCGTCACATCGCGAGCCGTCGAGAAGGCGCCATTGACGATGACCACCACAGGCCCCTCCCCGCGGATCTCGTACGCGATGCGGGTCCCGTCGGCGGAGGTGGCGACCTCGCGGTCGACGCGCACCCCACCCAAGTCGTTCTGTTCTGCTGCAACCATGTTCCTGCTCCCCTGCGCCCGCAAGTACCGGCCTCGGTGCCCGCACTCGACTACGACGACAGTCTGCACCCGGCCACCGACAAAACCAGGCGAAAGCCCCCGACGAATACGTCGAGCCCCGCACTGCAGTCCATCCCTGCAGCGCGAGGCTCGGCGCCATCCACGCTCTGTCGCGGTCTATTGTCCCCCGCGCAGAGCTACTTCACATAGCCATTCGGGTTGAGCACGTACTTCTTCGGTGCGCCTGCATCGAAGTCCGCGTAGCCCTTCGGCGCCTCGTCGAGCGTGATGGGGGTCGCCTGCACTGCATCCGCGATCTTCACCTTGTCGAAGAGGATCGCCTGCATGAGCTGGCGGTTGTACTTCATGACCGGGCACTGGCCCGTCGTGAACGACAGCGACTTCGCCCAGCCGAGGCCGAGACGGATCGACAGCGAGCCGACCTTCGCGGCATCGTCGACGCCACCCGGGTCGCCCGTCACGTAGAGCCCGGGGATGCCGAGCGCTCCGCCGGCCTCCGTCACGGTCATCAGCGAGTTGAGCACCGTCGCGGGCGCCTCGTGCCCCGCGTCCGAGCCGTGCCCGCGGGCCTCGAAGCCCACCGCATCCACACCGCACTCGACCTCCGGCACGCCCAGGATCTGCTCGATCTGCTCGCCCGGGTCGCCCTTCGAGACATCGACCGTCTCGCAGCCGAAGGATCTCGCCTGCGCCAGACGGTCCTCGTTGAGGTCGCCGACGATGACGCACGCTGCGCCCAGCAGCTGGGCGCTCACCGCGGCCGCGAGGCCGACGGGCCCAGCACCCGCGATGTAGACGGTCGACCCTGGTCCGACACCCGCGGTGTATGCACCGTGGAACCCGGTCGGGAAGATGTCGGAGAGCATCGTCAGGTCGAGGATCTTCTCGAGCGCCTGGTCCCGGTCGGGGAACTTGAGGAGGTTCCAGTCGGCGTACGGCACGAGCACGTACTCAGCCTGCCCGCCGACCCAGCCGCCCATGTCGACGTAGCCGTACGCGCTGCCCGGACGGTCGGGATTGACGTTGAGGCAGATGCCCGTCTTGCCCGCCTTGCAGTTGCGACAGCGCCCGCAGGCGATGTTGAACGGCACCGAGACGATGTCACCGACCTTGATGAACTCGACGTCCGGCCCGACCTCGATGACCTCGCCCGTGATCTCATGCCCGAGCACGAGATCGACCGGGGCAGTGGTGCGGCCGCGCACCATGTGCTGATCGGAACCGCAGATGTTCGTGGTCACCGTGCGAAGGATGGCGCCGTGCCGCACCTGCCGACCCACGTTCGCCGGGTTCACGCCCGGCCCGTCCTTCAGCTCGAACTCGGGGTACGGGATGTCGATGACCTCGACCTCGTTCGGCCCCTTGTACGCGACAGCTCTGTTGCTCGCCATGATCTCTCCTTTGAGTTGAGCGGATGCTGCGTGCGGTGCGCGCGAACGCGCAGCCCTGCGAACGTCTCTGTTACGCAGTGTTTCGAGGCTATGGTCCGCCCCCACGCCACGCCAGGATCAGGGGCGGATGAGGGGTGGATGCACAGGCGCGTGTCCGGGTGACCGACCGCGACCTTTCCACTGGTCCATCCGGAATAGCCGCGACGATCCCGTGGTTGTTGTAGCTGCAAGCACCCCCTTGGAAGGAACAGCACATCATGGCAATTGTCATCACCGGCGCCACTGGACAGCTCGGCACCCTCGTCATCGACAGCCTCCTCGAACGAGGTGCTGCTCCCGCCGACATCGTCGCGGGCGGGCGCAACGTGGAGCGCCTCGAGCAGCTCGCCTCGAAGGGCGTCCGCACTGCCGTCATCGACTACGCCCGCCCCGAGACAGCCGCAGAGGCAATCAGCGCCGGCGACACCGTGGTGCTCATCTCCGGCAACGAGGTCGGGACCCGGGTCGCCCAGCACGAGACGATCATCGACGCGGCGAAAGACGCAGGCGCGGCCCGGATCATCTACACGAGCGTCCTCGGCGGCGACCCCGACGCCCTCATCCTCGCCCCGGAGCACGTCGCCACCGAGTCCCTCATCCGCGAATCAGGCCTGACGTACACCGTCGCCCGCAACGGCTGGTACACCGAGAACTACATCGCCGAGATCGCCCAGGGCGAGACCACGGGCGTCATCGCGAACAGCGCCGGCAGGGGCCGCGTCGCGAGCGCGTCGCGCGCCGACTACGCGTCGGGCATCGCCGCGCTCGCCCTCGAGGACGGCCACGACGGCAAGGTCTACGAGTTCTCCGGCGACAAGGCCTGGGACTTCGACGAGTTCGCGAAGACCCTCGCCGACGCCATCGGCCGCGACGTCGAGTACCGCGCACTCACCACGGAGGAGCACGCGGCGGCCCTCACCTCGAACGCCGTCGACGAAGACACGATCGGCTTCATCACCGGGCTCGACGCCAACATCCGCGACGGCGCCCTCGGCCTCACGACCGGCGACCTCTCCCGCGTCTCCGGGCGACCGACGACCACCCTCGCCGAGACGCTCCGCACCCTGACCGCGTAGCGCCGCGAGCTCGGCGCGCAGCGTGCCGCCGCGACCTGAGGCTCCCGACTCTCGACTTGCCCGCTTCCGAGATGGGTTACACGCACGCAGATGGGTTGCAGAGCATCCGCGTGCGCGAACGCCATCCCGAAACGGAAGCGGCAGCCAGAAACGGCGGCGGCAGCACGCCGAGGCGACACACTGCAGCCCGCCGCAGGTCCCGCAAGGCCAGGCGAGCCGGTGCGGCGAGCACGCACGCAACGCCCCACTCGGGATGGAAAACTCACTCCGTTGCGGAAACTTTCCCAGCACGAAGCGACGTTCCCATCCCGAGACGAACACGGAGACGAGACGAGCACGGGGACGGGACGGGACCCGCGTTCGGCCGCACGGCCGAGCGGATGCGCGGAGCGGCTACCGCAGGGGCTGCGCGGCGAGCGAGCGCGGCCGGCTCAGGGAGAACAGCTCGGGCGCGGCGCCCGGGCCGTTCTCGGCGAGGTCGGCACCGAGTCGCCCGATCGACGGCACGAACTTGAAGCCCTCCCCCGCGAATCCGGCGAGGACGACGATGCGGCCGACTCTGTCGACCACGAACCTGGCGTCGTCGGTGGTCGTGTAGGTGCAGCTGATCGGTTCGGCGCTCTCAGCGTCGACGCCGGGCAGCCAGTCGCGGGCGTACTGCCTGATCGCGTCGAGCTGCGCCGGCACCGGCAGGAAGTCGCGCGAATCGGGGTCCACGATGGGCCCAACTCCGTGCCAACCCGCTTTGATGCCCTCGCCCGGCGTGAGCATCCCGTACACGGGGGAAAGCCACCCCTCGTACCCGGGGCGGCCGAACGCCGGGAGGTGGTTGAAGCTCGGCCAGTCGATGTAGCCGTTGAACTCGCGGAAGTGCACGGGTGCCTCCTGCGTGACCCGCATCCGCGGCAGCTCGACGATTCCGGCGAGCAGCGTGCGGGTCCACGCGTTGACCGCCGAGACGACGACCTTCGCCGTGATCGTCTCGCGCGCGTGGCCGCGGTGCTCCGGCGCCTCACCCCACGAGTGGGCCTCGACGACGACCCGATCGGTCTCCTCCACGACGCTCACGGCGCGCTTGCCCCAACTCAGCTCGGCCCCACTCGCCGCGGCCAGCTCAGCCATGCTGGTGAGCGCATCGGCGGCCCGGACCCGGCCCGCTCTCGGCAGGTGCAGCACCTCGGTATCGAAGCGGATGCCCGGCCACCGCTCACCGGCATCCTTCGTCGAGAGCAGCTCGGCCGCCTCCCCTCCCGCGGAGATGGCGGCGTGGACGTCCGGGCTCGCAGCCCCCGGCCCGTGGTTGACGAGGCCGACGAGGTCGAGGATCTGCCGGCCGGAGTCGAGCTGCAGCTCGGTCCACAGCGCGCGCGACTCGTGCAGCATCGCGACGAGGTCAGGCTGCGTGTACGAGGTGTTGAAGTTCCGAGTCGCACCGTGGGACGCGCCCTGGTGGTGGCCGGACTGGAACTGCTCGAGCAGCCGGACACTCCTGCCGCGCCTCGCCAGCTGCCACGCGGTCGACAGCCCCATCGCTCCGCCGCCGATGATGAGCACGTCAACGTCAGTCATGACGCAACGCTACTCGCACTCACCCGGGTCACTTCCTGGGTACGATTGCCGAATGCTCACCGTCTCCGGTCAGCGGGAGAAGATTCTCACCGCGTACATGAACCTGCTCGTCGATTCCGGCGTGCGCGGGACGACCCTCGAAGCCGTGGGCACGACCTGCAAGCTCTCGAAGGCCGGCGTCCTCCATCACTTCGCGTCGAAGCAGGCCCTTGGCGAGGCGCTTCTCGCCGAACTGCAGGCGCAGGCGCGGGTCGACGCCGACAACATGCTCGGCGACCTCGACAACGCCGTGTCGTACTACATCGTCTCCTCGCAGGATCGCGACAGCCTCCTCGAGCGTCTCGTCGAGGCCGTCTACCGCCTCGCGCAGACCGGCGACAAGGATGCGCTGGATGTGCTTCGCCAGTGCCGCGAGGGCTGGTTCGACGCGCTCGTCCGGGCCATCGGCGACCCAGCGGTCGCGCGCCTCGTGCTGTTCGTCGGAGACGGCATGAACCACAACGCGCTGCTCAGCGTCGGAGCGGGCAGCGAGAAGTTCATCAATGCGGAGTCGACGGCCGAGATCATGGGCGCGATCGAGAAGCTTCGCGCGTAGCGAGCCGCCCAGGCATTCTCCCCTGGCATCCGCCCACGTCTGGAAACACAACCGTTACGACGGGATGCGAGAAATCCCTCGGCGCGTCACCGACCGAATGGTAAGTTCAGCACCACTCCGCGAACGCGGCAGGCCCTTTGATGCGGGAGACAATGATGACCAACGCACAACCCGGCCCGATCACCGAAGCACTGGCGACGCAGACGCCAATCGGTAAGGGCCTCGCCCCAGCACGACTCGGCATCTGGGGGTCGACCGTCATCGGCCTCGCCTCGACCGCCCCGCTCTTCTCCCTCGCCGCGACCCTCGGCTTCGTCGTCATCGCCGTCGGCGAGCAGGCGCCGATCGCGTTCATCCTGGCGTTCATCCCGATGATGTTCACCGCATTCGCGTACCGCGAGCTCAACAACGAGCTCAACGACTGCGGCACCGTCTTCACCTGGGCCGCGAAGGCCTTCGGCCCCCGCACCGGATGGATGTCCGGTTGGGCCCTCGCGGTCGCAGGCATCCTCGTCATGGCGAACCTCGCCGAGATCGCCTCCGTCTACATCCTGCTGCTCATCGGCGACGGCTCCCTCGCCGAGAATCGCGTGGTCGTCACCCTCTTCGGTGCGCTCATCATCGCGGTCATGACCTGGATCTCGATGCGCGGCATCGAGCTCGGCGAGAAGATGCAGGTGGTGCTGCTGATCATCCAGTACGCCGCCATGGCCGCGTTCGTCGTCGGCTGCCTCATCGGCTACGCCAACGGCACCGCGCCCGACTCGACCCCCGTGAGCATCGACTGGTTCAACCCGCTCCTCGCCGACGGGCACGGCATGGTGCAGGCCATCATCCTCGCCCTCTTCATCTACTGGGGATGGGACACCTGCCTCGCCCTGACCGAGGAGACCAAGGACCCCAAGAAGACGCCGGGCCGCGCAGCCGTGCTCTCGACGGTGCTGCTGCTCATCACCTACGTCGGCATCACGATCGTCGTCATGATGTACGCCGGCCTCGGCGACACCGGCACCGGCCTCGCGAACGAGGAGAACGCCGACGACGTCTTCTCCGTGCTCACCGACCTGGCGATGGGCCCGTGGGGCTGGTTCCTCGTGCTCGCCGTCGCCGTCTCGTCGCTGTCGTCCTCGCAGACGACGATCCTCCCCACCGCGCGCGGCACCTTCGCGATGGGCGTCTACAAGGCCCTGCCCGCACGCTTCGCCGTCGTCAGCGAGAAGTCGAAGACCCCGACCTTCTCGACGCTCCTGATGGGCATCGTCGCGATCGTCTACTACGTCGGCATGAGCTTCGTCTCGAACAGCGTCCTCCAGGACTCCATCCTCTCCATCGGCCTCGCCATCGCGTTCTTCTACGGCATCGCGAGCTTCGCCTGCATCTGGTACTTCCGCACGAGCCTCTTCTCGTCGGCACGCAACTTCGTGTATCGCTTCCTGTTCCCGCTGCTCGGCGGGGTGTTCATGGTGTGGGCGTTCGTCCAGTCGGCAATCGACATGGCGAACCCCGAGTACGGCTACACGACCTTCTTCGGCCTCGGCAGCGCGTTCGTCATCGGCATCGGCTCGTTTGTCATCGGCTTCATCCTCATGTTCGTCTGGGCCGCGATGCCCGGATCGAAGGACTACTTCGAGAAGCGCACCATCAACCGCCACTCGGCGATCCTCGCCCCCGAGGACTGATCCCCGAGGCGAGGCGCCCTGCAGTTCCGCAGGGCGCCTCGCTTGCTCGCCACCACCTACCAACCGCACGGTTTACCCCCGCGAACCGGGCGCCATCCATCGCACGTGATCAACGAAAGGCCAATCGTGCACATCCTCATCATCGGTGCAGGAGGCGTCGGCGCAGCCGCCGCCCGCATCGCGAAGCGCCGCAGCTTCTTCGACTCCTGCCTCATCGCCGACTACGACCCCACCCGGCCAGAAGACCTCGTCGCCGAACTCGACGACACCCGCTTCCACGCGGCGCAGGTCGACGCATCCGACCCCGCAGCCGTCGAGGCCCTCGTCCGCGACAACGGCATCACGCACGTCCTCAACGCCGTGGACCCACGCTTCGTGATGCCCATCTTCACGGGCGTCACCGCAGCCGGCGCGACCTACCTCGACATGGCGATGAGCCTCTCGAAGCCGCACCCCGAGCATCCGCACGAGCAGACGGGTGTGAAGCTCGGCGACGAGCAGTTCGAGCACGACGCGGCGCTCAAGGAGCGTGGCGTGCTCGCCCTCTGCGGCATCGGGGTCGAGCCCGGCCTCTCCGACGTGTTCGCCCGCTACGCCGAGGACGAGCTGTTCTCCGAGATCGACGAGCTCGGCGTGCGCGACGGCGCCAACCTGACCGTCGAGGGCTACGACTTCGCCCCGTCGTTCTCGATCTGGACGACGATCGAGGAGTGCCTCAACCCGCCCGTCATCTACGAGCGCGAGCGAGGCTGGTACACGACACAGCCCTTCAGCGAGGCTGAAGTGTTCGACTTCCCAGAAGGCATCGGCCCCGTCGAGTGCGTCAACGTCGAGCACGAAGAAGTGCTGCTCATGCCGCGCTGGACCAACGCGAAGCGCGTGACCTTCAAGTACGGCCTCGGCCAGGAGTTCATCGACGTGCTCAAGACGCTGCACATGCTCGGCCTCGACAGCACCGAGCCCGTCAGCGTCAAGGGCCAGCAGGTCTCGCCCCGCGACGTCGTCGCCGCGGTCCTCCCCGACCCGGCCAAGCTCGGAGACCGCATGCGCGGCAAGACGTGCGCCGGACTCCTCGTGACCGGCAAGGGCAAGGACGGCGAGCCCAAGCAGGTGTACCTGTACCACGTGGCCGACAACGAGGAGACGATGGCGAAGGACAACTCGCAAGCCGTCGTCTGGCAGACCGCCATCAACCCCGTCATCGCGCTCGAGCTGCTCGCGACGGGCGTCTGGTCTGGCGCGGGAGTGCTCGCACCGGAGGCATTCGACGCGAAGCCGTTCCTCGAGCTCCTCGGCGGCGCCGAGCCGTCAGGCTACGGTTCGCCGTGGCACGTGCAGGACCGCAGCGCCGAGCTCACCGCGTAGACCGCCAGCTCGTCTGCTCGCCTGTCCAACATCAGTGCACTATCGGGTCGAAAGCGCCGTTTTGGCGCTGCTTGGCCCGATATCGCACTGATGTTGGACAGCGACCCCGCAGCAGCCGCCGATCTCGGCGCGGCCAGAATGCTCGGCGCGGTCGGGATGTTCGGCGGCCGGGCCGGCACGCCCCACTCCGAGCCTGGCTGCGTGTGCCGCCCGGTGGCCAACTTCCGTGCTGAACGAGGCCCTGGCGCGACTACGGACGCTGCGAGCGCCAGTTCATCACGCGAGTTGGCCGCGTCAGCGCGCGAGGAGCCGCTCGATCTCGGCGGCGGTCGGGATGCTCGGCGAGGCGCCGCGCTTCGAGACGGCAAGGGCGCCGGCCGCCGCTCCGTACCGGATTGCGGCTTCGAGCGACTGCCCGCTGGCGAGGGCCGCCCCGAGCGCGCCCGCGAAGGCGTCACCGGCAGCCGTCGTGTCGACTGCCTCGACCTCGATCACCGGGAACGTCTCAATATTGTCCCTGGTCACGAGCGTCGTCCCGGCTCCACCCCGCGTGATGAGCACAGCGCCGACGCCGCGGTCGAGGAACCAGCGCCCGGCGTCCGCGGCGCTCGCCTCGCTGTCGACGACGATGCCCGTGAGCATGCGCGCCTCGGTCTCGTTCGGTGTGACGATGTCGACCGACGCCCACACCTTCTCGTCGAGGGCGATGGCGGGCGCCGGGTCCAGGATGGTCGTGAGCCCTGCATCCCGTGCCGTGCGCAGGATGCTCTCGGTCAGCCGCTCGGGCGTCTCCAGCTGCGTGAGCAGCACCGAGCTCGTCGCCGCGGCGTCGCCGATGCCCTGCAGCACCATGGACTCGTCGAGGGTATCGTTGGCCCCCGGCACGATGACGATCGAGTTCTCGCCGGTCGCGTCCACGCGGATGTGCGCGATCCCGGTCTCGCCAGCCACGGTTCGCACGCCGTCGACTGCAACCCCGGCGGACCGGAGCTCCCGCAGGACCATCTCGCCGAAGGTGTCGTCACCGACGCACGCGATGAATGCAGTGGGTGCCCCCGCTCTGGCGGCCGCGACAGCCTGGTTCGCACCCTTGCCGCCGAGGGCGAGGCTGAAGCTCCCGCCGCGCAGCGTCTCGCCCGGCTCGGGCGCGCGCGTCGAGAAGGCAGTGAGGTCGGCGGAGACACTGCCGACGACAAGCACCCCGGCTCGTTCCAAGCTGCTCATGCGCGCTTCGAGCGCATCGCCTTGAGCTGCTTGAGCGACTCGTCGCCCGCCTTCTCTTCGTACTCGTCGGTGCCGAGCGGAACAAGCGCGATGCGCGCCTGCCCGTCGGAGTGAATTCCCCAGCCCCAGCGCTTCCCGAGCGGCGAAGCGCGCAGGCACGCCTGGTCCTTCGCGAAGAACGCAGCGCGGGCCGCCTCGCGCTCCTCGTCCGGGATCGCGTTGCGGACGGCGTAGGTCTCGAACAGCACATCATCCGACGTGTACTCGTACGGATGCTCGCTGACGAGCTTGTGCTGCAGGCTCGCGATCGTCGGCCCCTTCGCCGACTCAGGCGGCGCCTCAGCCTCGTCAACGGGGCAGTCGTCGGCGATCTGGATGAACGTGCTGGTGTAGTTCGTCGTCCCCATGGGCAGAGCCTACGGGTCCGCGATGCCGGGGACCAGAGAGGCGCACCGCAGGTCATCCGCTGGGTGCACACGGCCCTCGGCCCGGCAGTGGTGCGGACGCGAAGAAGGCCGGATGCTGGGCATCCGGCCTTCTCGTGCGCGTTCGGGGGGAACGCGCGACACTATCGGGGGGGGGATCGTGCCTCAGCCGCCGAAGCGACCAGGTTCTGCGACTACTGGGCGAGCGTCGCCTGCACGTCGAGGTTGATCGTGACCGTGTCACCGAGCGTCAGGCCGCCGGCCTCGGTCGGTGCGTTCCAGTTGACGCCGAAGTCCTTGCGGTTGATCTTCGTGACCGCCTCGAAGCCGAGCTTCTTCTGGCCGTAGCCGTCGGTCGTGATGCCACCGAACTCGACGTCGAACGTGACGGGCTTGGTGACGCCGCGCAGCGTGAGCTCGCCGTCGACCTTGACCGAGTCGCCTTCGACGCGCGTGGCGGAGGAGGCGAACGTGAAGGTCGGGAACTCCTCGGCGAGGAAGAAGTCGGAGGTCGCGAGGTGCTGGTCGCGTGCGGGCTGCTTCGTGTTGACGGATGCGACCTCGACCTCGGCGTTGACCGTGGACTCCTCGATGGTCTCACCGGTCGTGATGACGCCCGAGAAGGTCTCGAAGCCGCCACGGACCTTGCTGATGGCGAGGTGGCGGACGACGAAGCCGACCTCCGTGTGGGTGGGGTCGATGTTCCAGGTGCCGGCGGTCCAGCCGTTGATGTCTGCTGCGCTGATGCTCATGTCTTCTCCTGAAGGCTCGGGTGTTGTCTCGGTCAAGTCCTGGACAACGTAACACATTGTTGCGGATACAAGTTATTCAAACGCATAGAGATGTGACGGTATTCCGACCGGCAGGAGAAACTTCGGTGAACTCGTCGACGACCCCACCGAACGTGGCGAGCAGCTAGGCCTGCTGCTGCTTCGCGGCAGCGCTCACCGACTTCATGAAGCGCAGCACGTTGTCGTCGACGAAGATGTCGTTCGGCTGCAGGGGTCGCGACAGGTGCAGCCCATCGAGGGCGCGGATGCGCGACAGCGCCACGTAGGTCTGCCCGGGCGAGAAGGCCCTCGCGCCGAGGTCGACCACCGCACGGTCGTAGGTCTTCCCCTGCGACTTGTGGATCGTGACCGCCCACGCGAGACGCAGCGGGAACTGTGTGAACTCCCCCACGACGTCGCGCGACAGCTCGCGCGTATCCGGCGAGTACGAGTACTTCAGCTTCTCCCACACCAGCGGCTCGACCTCGTGCTCGTCACCGTCGATCTCGACGTAGACGGTCTTGTCGATGCGCGTGACCTCGCCGATGGAGCCATTCACCCAGCGCCCGTCGGAGTCGTTGCGCAGGAACATGACCTGCGCGCCGACCTTCAGGTCGAGGCGCTCGTCGGCGGGGAAGTTGCGCCCGCCGAACTCGCCGGAGATGTCGGCGTTGGCGGTCATCGATGCGCCCGGCAGGCGCTCGAGGTTCTGCGCGTTGATGCGCGACACCTGCGCGTTGCGGGACGCGAGCGTGATGGTGCCGTCGGCCGGGGCAGGCCTGGCGCCGACCGTGTTGAGACGGTTCGCCATGTCGGCCGTGACCTGCCCGTACCTGACGGCCGTGAGGATGTTCTTGAACTCGTCCTCGTGCTGCCGGTGGATCTCACGCAGCGCGTGGATGCGCAGCTCCGCCTCCTGCCACACCTTCGCGTCGAAGAACCAGAGCGAACGGTAGTGGTCGCGGAAGTACGCACGCTCGTCCGGGTCGGACGGCGGGACGGGTGCCAGCTGGAACGGGTCCCCGAACATGACGAGCTGCACGCCGCCGAACGCCTCGTTCTTGCGCTGCCTCGCCTGCCGCAGCGAGCGGTCGATGGCGTCCATGAGGTCGGCGCTCACCATCGACACCTCGTCGATGACCAGCGTGTCGATCTTGTTGAGCAGCTTGCGGACGTCGCCGTTCTGCTCGATCGGCGCATCCCCGATGACACCGATCGGCAGCTTGAAGAGCGAGTGGATGGTCTGCCCGCCCACGTTGAGGGCCGCGACTCCGGTCGGCGCCGCGATGACCAGCTGCTTCGAGGTGTGCCACGCCAGGTGGTTGAGCAGCGTCGACTTGCCGGTTCCGGCGCGACCCGTCACGAAGAGGTGGTCGCGCGTGTGCTCGATGGCGTCGAACACACCCTGCTGCTCCGGGGTGAGGACGATCGTCACTGCTTCGCCCCCTGCTCTGCGTCACGCTCGAGCTGCGCCTCCTGCTCGCGCCGGTCCTGCTTGCGCTTCTCGAGTGCCGCCGTGCGGTCGGCCATCACCTTCAGCTGCGCGTTGTACGCCTCGAGCTCGGCGTCGCCGTCCCGGTCCGCCTTCCGGTCGCGCCGCTTGGCTTCCCGATCGTCGGAGCGAGACCACGAGAACGCGACCAGCATGGCGAGGATGACCGTCGGCACCTCGCCGACGCCCCAGGCGATGGCGCCGCCGATCTGCTGGTCGGTGATCGCGTCCGCACCCCACGGCCTGCCCATCGCCCCGTACCAGTCGGCGAGCAGCAGCCCCGTTCCGCTCATGATGCTGAGGCCGAAGAACGCGTGGAACGTCATGACGAGCACCAGCGCGATGAGGCGCATCGGATAGGGAGCTCGGGTGCCGATCGGGTCGATGCCGATGAGGGCGTTCGCGAACAGGTAGCCGACGATGAGGAAGTCGGCGATCATCCACATGTGCCCGACGTGGTCGGTCACCGCCCAGCGGAACAGCGGCGTGTAGTAGAAGACCAGGAGCGAGCCGGCGAAGACGACGGCGGAGACGATGGGGTGCGAGAAGAACTTTGCCCACTTCGAATGCACGAACTTCAGCGCCCATTCCCGGGTTCCCATGCTGCCGTCGTGTCGCGCGTGCACGGCGCGAAGCAGCAGCGTCATGGGCGCTGACAGCACGAACATGATCGGCACCAGCATGGTGAGGAACATGTGCTGCGTCATGTGGAAGCTGAAGACGAACTTGCCGTAGACGATAAGCGAGCCGTTGACGAGGTAGAGCAGGATCAGGATGCCGAGGACAAACGAGATCGTGCGCCCCAGCGGCCACTCGTCGCCGCGGCGGCGGAGGCGCA
Source organism: Pseudoclavibacter sp. JSM 162008 (assembly GCF_041366455.1). Taxonomy (NCBI): domain Bacteria; kingdom Bacillati; phylum Actinomycetota; class Actinomycetes; order Micrococcales; family Microbacteriaceae; genus Pseudoclavibacter; species Pseudoclavibacter sp. JSM 162008. The sequence goes on along the minus strand of NZ_JBEWYX010000006.1, from coordinate 72,780 downwards.
GCACGCCGGCGACGTAGAAGAACAGCGCGAAGAGGCACAGGGTTGTCCACATGGGGTCGAGGCGCCACTCGGAGAGCAGGCGGAAGGGCTCGAACTCGGGCGGAAGCGGGTCCCCCGTCAGCAGCTGCGCGGGCGTCGGCGACGCGAGCTGGTCGGCCGTGACCTCGGTGACGGGTGACGGCGTGCGGCCCAGAGCTGCCGCCGCACCGGATGCGATACCCATGAACGCGAGCTCGAGCGAGACGAGCCATACGAGCGGCTTGCGAGTGGAGGCGCCCGGCTCGACTGCGGCGCGCATCCGGTTGATGAGTCCCCGTCGTTGCGCCCAGCCGATGAAGCCGAGCGCGATCAGCACAACCGCCTTCACGATGACGATGACGCCGTAGGGCGTGACGAGCTCGGCGAATGAGCCGATGTTCGCGACGCTCGCGACGACCCCGGACGCGGCGACCACGATGAAGGCGATGAGCGCGAGTGTCGAGTAGCGCTCGAGCACCGCCACGCGACGGACGTCGGGCAGGCGCGGAGCGAGGATCGCCACGACGAGCAGCCCGCCGAGCCAGAGCGCCGCACCCATGTAGTGCAGGGTGATGCCGCCGACGACGGTCTCGTGGTTCGCTGCGCCCGCGGCGTGGCCCTGCGCTCCGAGCGGCCACAGGCAGAAGAACGAGAACGCCGCGGAGAGGCCGACCATCCAGGCGCTGCGACTCGCGAACACGACGATCGACAGCACGAGAACCATGCCGACCGCAAGCACCCAGGCCTGGCCGAGTTCCAGCGAGGTGAAGAAGAACAGGAGGCCCTGGCCGAAGGCCGCGTCGAACGAGAACGCCGCGTTGGAGATCTGGAGGTACGTGAGGAACGCCGCGGCGAACGTGGAGACCACCCAGGCGGCGGCACCAGACGACGCGATGGTCATCGCCCGCTCGAACTCGGGCTGCTTTCGGCTCGCCGCCCACGCGGCGAGCACCAGCGCGCCGATCGTGACCGACGCGGACAGGTTCAGGGCAAGGCGCGCGATCGGCACGCCCCACATGACGACGGGGCCCGGGTCGGAGACGATCAGGGCCTTCGCTCCGCCGCCGTACGCGAGGCCCCAGACGACCGCGATGAGGGCGGCGAGGAGGAAGAGCGCGGGGCCGAGGACAACCATCCGCTTCGTGTGGAGCGACCAGGAGTCCGCATGCGCGCGGTTGCGCTCAGCCTTGCTGGCGGTCTTGTCCGCGGCTGCCGCCGTCTTCTCGTCTCTGGAACCGGGGACGAGGGGCGTAGGCATGATCATCAAGTGTAGATCGTCGCCGCCGGACGGGCTCTTCATCCACAGGCGGATGCGGTGTGAGCCGCGCACACGGACGCGGGGCCGCTTCCGAGTGGAAGCGACCCCGCGTGCATTCAGGCGCGAACGCTACTTGGCTGCAGCCTTGAGCTTCGAGCCAGCCGAGATCTTGACGCCCTTGGACGCGGCGATCTGGATGGCTTCACCCGTCTGAGGGTTGCGGCCGGTGCGCGCGGCACGAGCGGTCTGCTCAACGGAGAGCCAGCCCGGGATCGTGACCTTGGTGCCCTTGGCAACGTTCGAGGCGAGCTCGCTGAAGAGTGCGTCGAGGACGCTTCCAACAACAGCCTGGCTCTGGCCGGTCTCAGTCGCGATCGCGGCAACGAGTTCGGTCTTGTTCACAGTCTTGTCTGCCATATGTCCTCCTTAGGACGCGGCCCCGCCCTTGCGAGTGCAGCATGTTGGGTTCAGAAGTCCTGCAGTTCCGCGGGATTCCGCGGCAGGACCTTCGTCAACCTACCAAAGCGAAGGCCCGTGGCATGCAGATTCGCCTGACACGCCGTGTCTTGCCACCGAATTCACCGGTTCACAACCCCTCTGGACCGGATCGATGCCCGGATCGACGCCAAAATCCCCAGAACCGCAGGCAGTGCCGCACGACGTGCGACCCGGATCGGGATGCGGATCAGCGTCGCTTGATCTCCGGGAAGTCATCATCGCGCCACTCATGCTCGATCCGGTTGCCTTCCGCCTCGATCTCCCGGTTGCGAAGCTCGACACGGCGGATCTTGCCGGATGCGGTCTTCGGCAGCTCGAAGAACTCGAGTCGTCGGACCCTCATGTACGGCGGCATGACCGACCGTGCGTGCCTGAGCACCTCGAGGGCCGTCTGCCGGTTCGCCTCCCACCCCGCTGCGAGGGTCACGTAGGCCTTCGTGATGTTGAGCTTCGTCGCGTCCGGCGCCCCGACGACCCCCGCCTCGGCGACGGCGTCGTGCTCGAGCAGGAGGCTCTCGACCTCGAACGGCGAGACCTTGAAGTCGGAGGACTTGAAGACGTCGTCGGTGCGCCCGACGAAGGTGATGCATCCGTTCTCGTCGCGAGTCGCGACGTCGCCCGTGTGGAAGTAGCCGTCGCGCACCGCGTTGTCGGTCGCCGCGGGCGAGCCGAGGTACTCGGTCATGAGGTTCACGGGGCGCTCGCCGCGCATGTCGAGGCAGATCTCGCCCTCGTCGCCAGCCACCCCGGTGAGGGGGTCGAGCAGCACCACGTTCATGCCGGGCAGCGGATGCCCCATCGCGCCGGGCTTGATGACGGACCCGGGCGCGTTCGCGATGAGGGCGGTGGTCTCGGTCTGCCCGTAGCCGTCGCGGATCTCGAGGCCCCACCAGTCGTGGATGCGCGCGATGACCTCGGGGTTGAGGGGTTCGCCGGCGGAGAGCAGTTCCCGCATGGCCCGGGGCTTCTCGGTCCTGCCGTGCTGCACCAGGATGCGCCACACCGTCGGCGGCGCGCAGAACGAGGTCGCACCCGCCCTGTCGAGCTGCTCGAGCAGCAGCCCCGCATCGAACCGCTCGTAGTTGACGACGAACACGGTGGCCTCCGCGTTCCAGGGCGCGAAGAAACTGCTCCAGGCATGCTTGCCCCAGCCGGCCGCGCTGATGGCGAGATGCACGCCGCCCGGCTCGACGCCGATCCAGTACATCGTCGAGAGATGCCCGACCGGGTACGAGCGGTGCGAGTGGACGACGATCTTCGGGTGGCTCGTCGTGCCGGAGGTGAAGTAGATGAGCGCGGCGTCGTCACTTGCCGTCTGCTTCACGACCGGCGCATCCGAGGCGTCGTAGATGTTGTTGAAGTCGAGCCACGAGTCGCGAGCTGCGCCGTCGAGACCGGCACCCACCTGCACGATGCGGTAGCTGCCGAGCACGTTGTCGAACTTGGCCGCGTCGGCCTCTTCGGCGATGACGAGCCGCACCCTGGCTCGCTCGACTCGGTCGTCGAGGTCGTGCGGGCCGAGCACAACCGAGGTGGGCAGGATCACGGCGCCGAGCTTCAACGCGCCGAGCATCGCCTCCCACAGCTCCCGACGGTTGCCGAGCATGAGCATGACGACGTCGCCGCGGCCGATGCCCTGGGCTTCGAGCCAGTTCGCGACTCGGTTGGAGCGGCGACGGAGGTCGTCGAAGCTGTACTTCGCCTCGCTGCCGTCGGCTTCCACGATCCACAGCGCTGTGCGGTCATTGCCCTCGGCGATCTCGTCGAACCAGTCGAGCGCCCAGTTGAAGGTGTCGCCCACGTCTGGCCACTCGAACTCACGGCTCGCTCGCTCCGCATCCGTGCGGAGGGCGAGCAGCTGGTCACGTGCGCTGCGGAAGGCGGAGGCACCTCGAACATCTGACATGCGTGCCATTCTCACGCACGCCACCGACATTGCGCCGCCGATCCGGATGCGCGCGCGCAGATCAGCGCGGCGGCAGGTAGTCGAGGAGCTCGCCCGGCTTGCATTCGAGCACGGCGCAGAGCCTCGCGAGCGTCTCGAAGCGGACCGCCTTGGCGCGGTTGTTCTTCAGAACCGACAAGTTGACGACGCTGATGCCCACCCGCTCCGACAGGTCGACGAGCGTGATACCCCGCCTCGCCATGATCTCGCCCAGATGGCACACGATGTAGTGGGGCTCCTCGAGGGGCTCCGGCACCATCAGACGAGGCCTTCCTGGTCCTGCTCAAGGCGCGCGCCGCGACGCATGATGAGGTTCACGACGAGCAAGATCACCAGGATGAGGAGGAACGTCCACGTCTGGTCGAGGATGGTCGGCTCAGGCGCGTCGGACCCGCTCCACCCGAGCTTCGCGATCGCCCAGTTCGTGCCGAGCAGCTCGAAGAACCCTGGCGCCGCGAGTGCAGCGACGACCAGCCCAGACGACCAGTCGAGGAGGCGGATGCTCTTGCGTCCGAAGAAGTCGCCCTTGGCGAGGTTCCTGGCGAAGAGCAGGAGCATCCACACTGCGGCGAGGCTCAGGACGGCGCCGATGATCTGTCCGATGAGGAGCAGAACAAGCGCACCTGTCGGGAGGAGATCCCCGGCGACGAGGATCGTCGAGGCACCGTCGAGAGGCACATCAGCCCCGACGGGGGTGGGCAGCGAGACGGATGCCCCTTCGAACGACGCGTTGACGCGCACGCTGCCGTCGACGAAGTAGCCGATGACGTTCTCGAGGGGCTTCAGGATGACGAGGCCGGCGGCAGCGATGCCGAGCGGCCAGAGGTAGCCGAGCTCCTTCGCTTCGCGGTCGGTGCCTGCCGGGTTCTGTCGTGCGTTCATGATCTTCCTCCATATCGTTTCTCGATATGCATAACGATAAACGATATGGCTGGATGCGCAACCCCTGGCTCGCACCCCTGAACGCACGAAACCCCCGAGCGGAGACGCTCGGGGGTTTCGGGGAAGCACTACGCCATTGCTGGCGGGCTGGTGGTTACCAGCTCGACTTCGTGATTCCTGGAAGCTCACCGCGGTGAGCCATGTCGCGGAAGCGGACACGCGAGATGCCGAACTTCGAGACGTGGCCGCGGGGGCGTCCGTCGATGCTGTCGCGGTTGCGAACGCGGACCGGCGAAGCGTTGCGGGGAAGCTTCTGCAGGCCGAGGCGTGCTGCCTCGCGCGACTCGTCGGTGCCGTTCGGGTCGACAAGAGCCTTCTTCAGCTCTGCGCGGCGTTCCGCGTAGCGCTCGACGATGACCTTGCGCTGCTCGTTCTTGGCGATCTTGCTCTTCTTGGCCATGTTTAGCGCTCCTCTCGGAATTCGACGTGCTTGCGGATAACCGGGTCGTACTTCTTCAGCACGAGGCGGTCAGGCGTGTTGCGACGGTTCTTCTTCGTCACGTAGGTGTAGCCCGTTCCAGCGGTGGAGCGGAGCTTGATGATCGGACGTACGTCCTGGCTCTTCTTCGCCATTAGAACTTGACTCCCTCCGCACGAAGCTCAGCGACGACGGACTCGATGCCGCGTGCGTCGATGACCTTGATGCCCTTAGCCGAAAGCGTCAGCGTGATCGTGCGCTTCATGGAAGGCACGAAGTACTTCTTCTTCTGGATGTTCGGGTCGAACCGACGGTTGGTCCGTCGGTGCGAGTGCGAGATGTTGTGACCGAATCCGGGAACCGCCCCGGTCACCTGGCACACTGCTGCCATTGTTTCCTCCGTAGATACCGCGGGAACCAGAAGGCCCCGCCCAAGATCTCTTGTCTGCGTCAGTGGCGGTTGCACACCAACACGGTCGCGCCCGAGGGGAACCCAGACGCACCAAGGGTCGAGCTTAGGCGACACGCCCGGCGAAGCGCAAGCTTGGGCCGCAAGAAGACGCGGGATCGGATGCAAGACTCGAGCATGGCCTCTTCCCCCAGCTTCTCCCCTCCCTGCGGTCCTGTCACGGGATGGACCGAGGAGTGGACCGGCGAGGTGCCGCTGGTGCGAGCCACGGGCCTCCGGTACGCCGCGGCACGCAGGTTCGAGACCCCACGACCAGCAGCCGACCGCACCGAGGTCTTCATGGCGACGAGCTGGTCGCCGGCCTGCCCGCAGGCCCCCATGCCCGTGCTCGAGGAGGTGCTCGGCGGCGGCATCGGCGAGCTCGGCGTGGACGAGGACTGCCAGCGGCTCTCGATCACGCTGCCCGGCGACCTCGAGCCCGGAGAGCAGCTGCCGGTGATGGTGTGGATCCACGGCGGCTCGTACGTCTCGGCCGCCGGAGACGCCGCGGTCATGGACCCCGCTCCTCTGGTCGCGGAGCAGCGCGTGGTCGCTGTAAACGTGACGTTCCGGCTCGGCCTGTTCGGGTTCCTGGGTGGCTCGGATGCGCGCCCCGCCAACCTGGGGTTGCTCGACATCGTCGAGGCGTTCCGCTGGGTGCAGCGCAATATCGCGGCGTTCGGCGGCGACCCCGGTCAGGTCACGGCGCATGGGCAGTCCGCCGGCGCGCACGCGATCGCGCAGCTGATGGCACTGCCGGAGGCTCCGAGTCTGTTCCGGCGGGCGATCATCCAGAGCGCACCGCTCAACGTCGAGGGTGGCCGCGAGGAGATGCAGGGCAGGATGCTCGAGGCGACCGCCGAACTCACTGCCGAGAGCCCCGTGGCGGCGGTGGTGCGCGCGCAGGCCGCAGCGCTGCGCGCATCCGCCGAGTACGGCCTGCAGGGTGCGATGTCGTTCAGTCCGCAGCACGGCTCGGATCCGCTGCCGGACACTGCAGGCGTGCTCGCGGGTCGCGATGCGAACGCCCCCGCGATCGATCTGCTCATCGGGTACACGTCGGAGGAAGCGCTGCTGTTCGTGCCGCGCATCCCCGCGACCAAGCGGCTCAGCGAGCTGCCGGTCGTCGGCAAGCCGTTGACGAGGGTGGTCGTGAGCGCGCTCACGTGGCTCGTCTACCGGCGCGATGCGGCCCGGTTCGCGAGGCGGCACGTGCGGGCCGGAGGGCGCGCATCCACCTACGTCGTGAGCTGGAAGGCGCCGCACAACGTGTGGGGCGCGTGCCACATGATCGACCTGCCGCTGCTCTTCGGCGGCGAGCGGACATGGAGTCGTGCTCCGCTCGTGCGAGGCGCCAGCTGGACTGAGATCAACCGTGTTGGCAGGCGGATGCGTGCCGTCTGGGGCGACTTCGCGCGCGGCACCCTGCCCGCCGAGGCCGACAGCATCCCGGGCGCCGCGAGCTTCCGTCGCCGTGGCTGAGCGCCGCTGCTCCGCTGCCCCACGCCTTCTCGCCCGCTCCGCGCGCTTCCCATTCGCGAGTCGGCGGAAACGGTCGCGAAGAGCCGGCCAGAACGACCGCTTGAGGCAAATCGCGGACCGCGCTCGACCGTGTGAGGCGACTCGCGAACGCTGACCTGCCGCTAGCCCAGGAACGCGAGTGCCACCGGCGCGATGATGAGCGCCGGCAGCAGGTCGCCGACCGGGATGGCCCTGAGCGGGACGAGTCGCACCCCGAGGGCGATCAGGATGAGCCCGCCGACGGCCGAGAGCCCGTCGATCTGGGCATCGCTGAAGACATCGCCCGCCAGGAATCCGACGAGTGTGAAGGCGCCCTGGATGATCCCGACCGGGACCGCGGCGAACAGCACCCCCTTGCCGAAGGTCGAGGCGAAGGCCATCGCCGCGAAGCCGTCGAGCACCGCCTTGACGTAGAGCTGGTCGGCGCCGAGCCCAAGGCCGTCGGAGATGGGGCCGAGGATGGCAAGCGGGCCGACGCAGAAGAGGAGCGTGGCGGTCACCATGCCGTCGACGAAGCGGCCGTCGCCATCGGATTCGGACTTCAGTCGACCACGTACCCAGACCGCCAGCCCCTCGAGGCGATCCTCGATGCGCAACCACGACCCGAGCAGAGCGCCGAACACAAGCGACAGCAGGATGATGATCATCGCGAACGGGCCGGCCGCATCCGCGAGCGCTGCAGAGCCCATATCGGCGACGCTCATGCCCCCGAGGACGATGACGAACAGGCCGAGCACCGCGGTCACCGTCGTCTTCGTGCGCTCCTTCAGGCGGTCGCCGAGGAGGATGCCGAGCACGCCGCCGACGAGGATGAGCGCGACGTTCACTAGCGTCCCTGACCCGATGATCACCGTCCGATTATGGTGCAGGCCACGAACGGCGCGAACGCGAGAAGTCTTGAGCGGCCTGAACCGCAAGAGCCGACTGCACAAGGTCAGGTCGGCGCGCCCCACGACGTGCAGATCAGACTGGCAGATGCATCCCCCGGGAGCCGCCCCTCGCAGCCGTCAGCGTCGCCTGGAACCGGTATGCGCTGGCTCGGTAGTTCGAAGTGCTCAGATGCAAGGGCGCTCCATGCTGGTTGTAGCTCAGCTCCTCGCCGACGAGAACCGGATCGCTGGCGTCGATGCCGAGCGCAGAAGAGATGCTCCCCGCGAGCGCGGCCGAGACGATGAAGTCGCTGCGTGACGGTGTCGCACCATGGCTGCTCATCAGCTCGTAGAGAGAGCGATCGACGAAGGACTCGCCATCGAGCCCGGGTGTCAGCCACAGCGCTATGACCGATCGTTCCACGCAGATCGGCTCCCCCTCGAGGAGACGAATCCGCTCGAGCTCCAAGACACGGTCGGAATCGCGCGGCTGCAGGCGCTGACGCTCTTCGTGACTCGCGAAGCGCGTCAGCTGATGCGTGACCTGGGTCTGCACCGCGAGGCCGCGGCGCCTGGCCATCTCCGTGAAGCTGAGCAGCTGACGCGGGGGCGGACCGTACGGCACGTTCGTGATGAACCAGCCCGACTGCGGGGCGGGTGCGACATCGCCCTGCGCTGCGAGCAGGTTCAGAGCTTTGCGAAGCGTCGACCGACTCACCTCGAAGTGCTCGCTGAGCACCCGCTCCGGAGGCAACCGCCCAGAGGGTCCTACCTCCTGCGACCGGATGTACTCCAGGAGACGCCCCGCGACGGTCTGCGTGAGCAGGGACGCGGACGACCCCGCCGGGGGCCCTAGCTGTTCTGCACGCTCGATATGCTCCATACGAGCACACTACAGACCAAAGCAATCCAATTGGCACGAACTGTGTCAAGCCATTCCGTGACGAGTCCGCTCCTGCCTAAACTCCGAGGCAGTTTGACCGACCAAGAAAGACCAATCATGCATACGGAAAGGACCAATGCATGACGAAACAGCTCGTAGCCCTCGCCGGCCACGGCGACATCGCCGCAGGCATGCGAAGCGCCGCATCGCTCATCCTCGGGGAGCGAGACGACCTCCGCGCGTTCCCGCCATACAGCGGTGACGTGGACGCCGTCCGACGCCACGTCGAGGCCCTCCTCAGCGAGGTGGGCAGCACCGGCACGCTCATCCTCGTCAGCGACCTCGTCGGCGGCAGCGTCAGCAACACGCTCCTCGAGTACCAGCAGGACCCCCGGGTGCACCAGATCACCGGCATGACGCTCTCACTCGTGCTCGAGTTGCTCACGACGCAGTCCATCACCACAAGCGCCTCCATAGACCCGGCGCTGATCGACCGCATCCGCGCCACCGTGAGCGTCCTGCCCCACCCCCACACCGACCAGGAAGACGACTTCTGATGATCCAACTGCTCCGAGTCGACCACCGGCTCATCCACGGCCAAGTGGTCATGTCGTGGGTGCGCACCCTGGACCCGACCGCCATCCTCATCGCCAACGACGACGTCCCCTCCGACGAGTTGCGCAAGAGCACGCTGAAGCTCGCGAAGCCCGCCGACGTGAAGCTCGTCATCAAGACGGTCGCCGACTCGATCGAGGCGATCAACTCAGGCAAGACGGACAGCTACCGCCTGCTGATCCTGACCGACAACGTCGCAGACGCCATCCGCCTCGCCGACGGCTGCCCGACCGTGCAGCACATCAACCTCGGCGGCACGAAGCGACTCGAGGGGACCACTCCCCTCACCAACACCGTCAATCTGACCGAAGACGAGACCGCCAGCCTGACCAGGCTGGCCTCCCGCGGCGTCGAGGTCGAAGCGCGCGCCGTCGCCACAGACCGGAAGGTTCCGCTCAGCGGCAGTGGGAGCGCACCCGCATGATGACCGCGCTCACGCTCTTCATCGCCGCGCTGGCGCTCGGGCTCATCGACCTCTTCCTCGGCCGCAACCTCGCCATCCGCCCCATCGTCACCGGAACCGTCGTGGGGTTCATCCTCGGCGACCCCGTCACCGGGATGGCCATCGGAGCGACCCTCGAACTCGCGTTCATCGGCCTCTTCACCGTCGGCGGCGCTATGCCGCCTGAGATCCTCACCGGCGGCATGCTGGCGACAGCTCTCGCGATCAACGCCGGAGCCGGACCGGAGACGGCGCTCGTGCTCGCCTTCCCGATCGCCGCTCTCGGTCTCATCGTGAAGAACCTCCACTTCGTCTTCGTGGCCCCCGCGCTGCTCCACCGAGCGGACACCTACGTCGAGCGAGGCTCGATCCGCGGCGTCAGCGCCATGCACATCCTCTCCGGGTTCCTCTGGATCTTCTGGCTCGCCTGCGTGGTCGGCGTCTCCTACGCAGTGGGCAGCGACGCCATCGGTGCGCTCGTCGCCGCCATCCCAGAACCAGTGACGGTCGGACTGCAGGTGGCGACGGGCATCCTCCCCGCCCTCGGCTTCGCGCTCCTCGGCCGGATGCTCATCAACAAGAGGGTCATGCCCTTCTTCTTCATCGGCTTCCTGCTCGTCACGTACGGAGGTATCCCGATCGTCGGCCTCGCCGCCGGCGCGGCCATGATCGCCTGGGTCCTCGTGGACGCAGAACGCCGCCGCACCAGCGCGCAGCAGCCAGCACTCGCCATGAACGGAGCAGCAGACGATGACTTCTGACACGACAGCACCAGGCACGCACCTCGACGAGGTCAGCCCTGAAGCACCGACGACGCAGACCGGCAGGATCACCACCGCGGTCCTGAACCGCATGTACCTGAGGGCTCTGAGCATCGAGGCGTCATTCAACTACGAGCGCCAGCAGGGCCTCGGGTTCGCCTACTCCATGATCCCCGCCGTCCGGGCGCTCTACGAGAAGGAGTCAGACCAGGCCGCGGCGCTCAAGAAGCACCTTGAGTTCTTCAACACCACCCCATACGTCGCCGGTGCGATCGTCGGCGTCTCCACCGCCGTCGAAGAGCAGCTCAGTCAGGACCCGAGCCTCGCACCATCCACCGCGAACAGCGTCAAGGCCGCCCTCATGGGTCCTCTCGCGGGCATCGGCGACTCGCTCTACTGGGGCACCATCCGGCTCCTCGTCACCGGCATAGGGGTGTCGCTGGCGATGGCGGGGAACATCCTCGGGCCGATCATCTTCCTCCTCGGCTTCAACCTGCCCGTGCAACTGCTGTCCTACCTGTACCTGCGATCCGGATACAAGTTCGGCACCAAGCTGCTGCAGCGCATCTCCGGCAGCGACGCCATGTCGAGCCTCACCTACGGGGCCGGCATCGTGGGTCTCATGGTCATCGGCGGGCTCACGGCCTCCATGGTCTCCGTGTACGTACCGCTGCAGTTCGAGGTCGGCGAGGGAGTCAGCTCCATCCAGACGGACGTGCTCGACGGCATCATGCCGGGCATCCTCGGTCTCAGCGCCTTCTGGCTCGTGTACTGGCTTCTCGGCAAGGGATGGAAGACGACCTGGGTCCTGCTCGCCATCTTCGCCGTCGGGCTCCTCGGCGCGCTGACCGGCGTGCTCGGCACCGCACCGTGACCACCCACTGACTGATCGACCCACGAACTCGAAGGAATCACATCATGACGACGATGCTGGACTGCATCAACGAACAACCCCGCGTCTGCGAGCAGATCCTCGCCGACGAGGCCACCAGCTTCTCGGAGTTCGACCGCCTCATCGAAGACCGCCAGGTGAACCGCGTCCTCGTCCTCGCGACGGGGTCATCCCTCAACGCCGTGCACGCCGCCGAGCGCCACCTCGAGGTGGTCGGCGGCATCGTGACCAAGGTCGTCGAACCGTTCACGTACTCGGAGTACGAGAGCCTGGACAACGACTTCGACCTGGTCATCGCGGTCTCCCAGCGCGGGACCAGCTCATCGACGATCGACGCGGTGAAGGCCGCGCGGGACCGCGTCGCGGCTCCCATCCTCATCGTGACCGCCGACACACGGAGTCCACTCGCTGCCCTCGGCGACTGCCGTCTGGACATCGGCTGCGGTGACGAGGCCGTCCGCTACTCGACGAAGGGCGTCACGGCCACCGTCCTGAGCCTGTTGCTCCTGTCGGTTCGACTCGCGGAGCACGGACGGCGTGAGATCCCCGCCGAGCTCGCGCGGCCCGGAATCGCCGCGGCGGTGGCCTCCATGGGTGGCGTCATCCAGCACGCGGAGCGGTACTACGAAGAGCACCGGAAGGAACTCGAAGCGGCGACCCGAATCTCCGTGCTCGGCTTCGGACCCAATGTCGGCACCGCCGTGGAAGCCGAGACGAAGATCATCGAGACAGTTCGCGTCCCCGTCCAGGGGATGGAGCTCGAGGCGTACATGCACGGGCCGCTGTTCGAGCTGCGCCCCGAGTACACCCTCTTCCTCACCGAGGTGCCCGGCACCGCCTCAGCTGAGCGGCTGCGACAGTTCGCGGACTTCGCATCAGGTCACTGCGACCACGTCCACATCGTGACATCGGGGACCAGCACGGGCAGGGAGCGGGAACTGGCTCTCGACGAGCAGACCGCGGAAGAGCTCTCGCCGCTTCTGCTGATCCTCCCCTACCAGGTGCTCGCGTACCGGATGTCGGCGTCCCGAGGCATCGACCTCGTCGAGCCAGCGTTCCCCGACTTCCGCTCGGCCATGCGAACCAAGGTCGCGGGTTAACCCTCCTTGCACGAGGGGTGGCCAGATGTCCTGGTCACCCCTCGTTGCGCCGCTACCCTTCGATCTCCTCCACGGAGAACACGTAGTAGGTGTGGCCGGGGGCCGTCACCTCGACGACTCTGCCGCCCGGGATGTCGCGGGGCTCGCCCGTCGTGACGTTCGCATGCTCCGCTCGCCACGCATCCACGTCGTCGACGAAGTACATGGGGCCGGCGGGCCCCCAGCCGGGCTCGTCGTCGAGCATCAGCTCGATCTCGAGCTCCGGCATCTGCATCGACACGGTGTGCTCGCCTTCGCGCCACGCCTCTTCCCAACCCAGGTCGAGGTAGTGCTGGACGGCCGCCTCCAGGTCTTCGACGGGCTGGAACTGGAACGTCAGGATCACGGTGGTCTCCCCAGTCGGCGGGCGGGCGCGGTGCTCCGAATGTAACCGCCGACGCACCTCTGACGCCACGTGCCGACTCCGAATCGTGATGCGCGCGACGAGCGTCGAGATCGTTCCGTGACCGGATGCGGGCCGTCCGGTCCCTAGGGTCGGTGCATGTCCCTCCGTCGCCTCGCCCCTGCGTCGATGCTCTGCGGCGCCCTCCTGCTCCTGGTCGGATGCGCCACACCCGAATCGGCGGTCGTCGCGCAGCCCGCTGCCAGCGTGGCACCCGCCGCGAGCGCGGGCGGGTCGGTGGCCGGCGAAGCTCCCTCGCAGGACGCGCTCGATGGCATCCCGATTGAGGAGATGACGCATCAGCCCGTGCCGGTGCAGATGACGCAGTGCCTCACGCAGCAGGCGAAGTGGATCGATCTGCCCGCGGGGAAGACGTCGTCAGACCTCTACACCCGCATCGCTGCGCACGAGCAGGAGCTGCTGTTCCTGCTCCCCGACGAGGTCGGCGGGTTCGACAACGTCGACGTCGCGGCTGGCCCTGGCCCGAGGGGCACGGTCAGCGTGTCCGTGGTCGGCTCAGCTGCGGCGGACCCAGCTGCGATCTGGCAGGCGCTGCGAGACGCGACGCCGGAGGTCGACGCCGCGGCAGCCGGCATCGAAGCGGAAGGAGCGTCGTTCGCTCCGAAGCTGGTGGACTTCTCGTACGCCACGCTCTGCAAGGCCGCTCTGGCGGTGACGTCGCTCTGGAAGGGCAACGACGACGGTCTCCTGTCCGTGCGCATGGATGTGGAGCTGAATCGCCTCATCCTGGGCATCGATGCTGCGGCCCTCTCCGACTCCTACCGGCAGGAGCTCCTCGCGACGGCGCCTGCCGGAATCTTCGAGTTCGAGGAAGTTCAGTAGTCGGTTACGGTTCGGGCTCCCGCTCCGGATGCTCGCGCGCGAGGTACGCGCGGCAGTCCCGTTTCGCGGCTGGGCCGAAGACCGACTCCCACCCCTTCGGGATGTCGGCGAAGTCCGGCCAGAGCGAGTACTCGCGATGCACGTTCCTGAGCACCTGAAACTGCGCACCCGCGTCGTCCCAGGCTGCCATCAGCGGCCTCTGACGCATTCGGCACGTCGACCTTGTCCCCGCATCTTCGACCTCGCTTCAGCATTGGCTTGTGCTCCTGGTGGAGCTTGGCGCTGTACCGCGGCGGGGGTCTGGGCAGGCGAGATCGAGCGTACATCCGCCTTCGAGGAGGGACATGTGAGCGGCTGCGGGGCGCACTCTCACCCCGCTTTGCGGCAGTCGCCCTACCGTGGCTCGCATGAATGCGACCACGCAGGCGGAAGTGACCTTCGGGAATCGCTTCGCACGAGAACTCCCGGAGCTGGCGAGGCCGTGGGAGGCGGAGTCCGCCCCAGCCCCGCGCCTCGTGCTGTTGAACGACGATCTCGCCGTGGAACTCGGGTTCGACCCGAACGTGCTGCGCGGCGACGACGGGGTCGCGATGCTCCTCGGAACCAGGCTTCCTGAGGGGGCGACGCCCGTCGCGCAGGCGTACGCGGGGCATCAGTTCGGGCAGTACTCGCCGCGCCTGGGCGACGGGCGCGCCCTCTTGCTGGGAGAGGTGACGGATACGCGCGGACGACTGCGGGACATCCACCTCAAGGGTTCGGGCCGCACGGCATTCGCCCGCGGCGGTGACGGGCGCGCGGTCCTCGGCCCCATGCTGCGGGAGTTCATCGTCAGCGAGGCCATGCACGCCCTCGGCATTCCCACCACACGATCGTTGAGCGTGACCCTGACGGGTCGCCAGGTGCAGCGCGACGACGTGCTCCCGGGTTCGGTCCTCACCAGAGTCGCGAGCAGCCACCTGCGCGTCGGCTCGTTCCAGTTCGCCCGAGCCACCGGCGACCTCGAACTGCTGCGGCGTCTCGCGGACCACGCCATCGCCCGCCACTTCCCGTCTGCCGCGGAGGCGGCGAATCCGTACCTCGCCTTCTTCGAGCGGGTAGTGTCCGCCCAGGCGAAGCTCGTTGCGCAGTGGATGCTCGTCGGCTTCGTGCACGGGGTGATGAACACCGACAACATGACGATCTCGGGCGAGACCATCGACTACGGACCGTGCGCGTTCCTGGATGCGTTCGACCCGGACGCCGTCTTCAGCTCCATCGACATCCAGGGCCGCTACTCGTTCCGCAACCAGCCACATGCAGCGGGGTGGAACCTCGCGCGGTTCGCGGAGACGCTCCTCCCGCTCTTCGCGGACGACGAGGACACGGCCGTGGCCTCGGCCGAGCAGGCGGTCTCCGGGTTCGGGCCGGTCTACCAGGAAGCGTGGGTCTCTGGCATGCGAAGCAAGCTCGGGCTTCCCGGCGATGTTGCCCCCGACACGTTCGAGCGCCTGCTCGGTGAGCTTCTGACCCTCATGCAGCGCAGCGGCGCCGACTACACCTCCACCTTCCGGGCGCTCGGTACCTACGCTCGCGGCAACCGCACCCCAGCGCTCGACATCTTCGGGGAGGCGGGTCCCGCGTTCCGCACCTGGGCGCAGGCCTGGCTCGCGCTCTCCCCGAACGCGAGCGCAATGGATGCCGCCAACCCCGTCTACATCCCGCGCAACCACCTCGTCGAGGAAGCGCTCGAGGCGGCCCTTGACGACGATCTCGAGCCGACGAGGCGCCTGCTCGCAGCCGTGACCGCCCCGTTCGACGAACGGCCCGGCCTCGACTGCTACGCGACCGGAGCACCGCAGGACTTCGGCGACTACGTCACCTTCTGCGGAACCTGAGCGCTGCGGCAGCCAGCAGTGGATCTCGCTTTCCAACATGGACTTCTGCTTCTCGCCGAGTTCAACCGAACGGCCGATCCGAATGTCGGTGCGTGTTCCTAGACTCAGCGCATGACCGCTCCTCTCCCGAAGGCCCCGCACCTTGTGGACGAGCTGGCCCTCGACGGAGCGCAGCACGGCGGCAGGCTGACCGAGCGCGACCTCCGATCGGCGGGGCTCCCGGCCGACAACCCTCGCTGGCGTCCGTGGATGCGGGCCGTCGCGATCTCGCTCGGGGCGCTGCTCGCCGGAGCCCTGCTCTTCATCCTGACGCTGGCCGTGCAGGTGGAGGACCCCGCCACAGACACGGAGTCCGGTGGGTTCATCGCGTTCCTCATCGTGAACCTGGTCGGCGGTCTCGTGGCGTGCATCGCGGTCGGCCCGGTCCGGGGGTCTCGCGCAGGGAACCTGTGGATCGTCGTCATCGGCATGACCAGCTCCCTGGCCGTCGGGGCATGGCTGATCGCCGTGATGCGGCTCGGCGCGCGCCGTTCACTGCCGTTGGATGCACTGGTCGTGGCCCTCGTCGTCGGCGGCGGGGTCCTGTGGGACTGGTTCCAGTCCAGTGTCACCGGCCGCGCCCCCATTGAGGCGCCCCTCTTCTACATCATCCTCATCGCGCTGTCGACGATCATCGCGCTGCTCTTCGGGCGATCCCGCGGCACTCGCGCCGCACTCATCACGTCGTTGCGCGCGCAGACCGCGTCGGCCGAACGCGAGCGAGCCGCGCTCGCACAGAGCCGGGTCTCCGACCTCGAGCGCGCACGGGCCGAGGAGCGGGCTGCCATCGCGCGCGACATGCACGATTCGATCTCGCACGACCTGGCCGTCGTCGCCACGCAAGCGGGAGCGCTCGCGTACCGCAGCGACCTGTCACCGGAGATCGTGCGGGAGACGGCCGCCACGGTGAGGGAGTCGGCGGCCCGGGCCAACACCCGTCTCCGCGAAGTGCTCACGGGCATGCGCGAGTCTGACGGGGCCGGTCGAGGCGATGCGCCCCTCCCCGACCTGCGAGCACTCGAGTCGCTCCTCTCCGAAGGGGCGCCCCACCAGAATCCCCCGTCGGTGACCTGGCTCGACATCGGACCGGGTGACCTCTCGCGGCTCTCCGCAGAGCGCATCCGCGCCCTGCACCGCACCCTCTCGGAGCTCCTCGTCAACGCTGGAAAGCACGCTCCCGAAGCGGAGGTGCACGTCGTGCTCGAGGGCGGTGGTACTCACCTCAGCGTCACCGTCTCGAACTCCTTCCAGCCACCGGCAGCGCCGGCCCTCGGCACCGGCTACGGCCTCCTGGGCGCCCGGGAGCGCATCCACCTGGTCGGAGGCACCTTCGAGGCAGGTGCTGCCGAGAGCGGCGACTTCGTGGTGGAGGTGACGCTCCCTTGGTAACTCCAGGGCAGGACAGCATCAGCGTGCTCATCATCGACGACGAGGTGGGGATTCGAATGGGCCTCAGGCTCCTCATCGACGGCGCGGAACGCATTCGCGTCGTCGGAGAAGGCGTCAACGGCGACGAGGCGCTCACCCTCGCCGCCCACCACGACCCCGACGTCATCCTCATGGACGTTCGCATGCCCGGCCTCACCGGCATCGATGCAGTGCAGCAGCTCACCGACACCGGGTCCCGCGCGAAGGTCGTGATGCTCACCGCGTTCGACACGGAGGAGTTCCTGCTGGACGCGCTCCGGGCCGGCGCCGTCTCCTTCCTCCTCAAGGACGCCCCGCCGGAGGACATCGTCGGGGCCGTGCTCGACGCGGCACAGGGCAAGTCCGTCTTCTCGCCGAGCGCCCTCGACCGCCTCGTTCGCGCCGCAGCAGGCGGAAGCACCGACGAAGCTCGCCCCCTCGACGGCAGCGGCAGACGGCAGCGAGAGCCGGGCGCGACCCGCGACGACGGGTTGCTCGCCAGCGTCACGAGTCGCGAGCGGGAAATCGCGCGGTACGTCGCGCAGGGCATGACCAACGCCGAGATCGCGTCGGCCCTGTTCGTCAGTCAGGCGACGGTGAAGACCCACCTGGCGAGCCTCTTCTCGAAGCTGCACGTCACCAACCGCGTGCAGCTCGCGTTGCTCGCCCTCGAATGGGATGCGACTGAACACGCCTGAGGCGCCGAAGCCCGGCGTGTACTCTGGGCGGCACAACCGAGATCGAGGGGAGCGTCGCAGTGACGAATGCTCCCTCCGCCGACGGCCCGCCCCGCGCACCCGCATTGAGCGCTGCCCTCACCGCCTTTGCGGAAGCGAGGCAGGCGTCGCAGCATGAAGCGAGGCGTTCGCTCGGCATCGGCGAGATGGATGCGCGAGCCCTCGCGTTCTTGGCCCAGAACCCCGGCTCCAGGCCCAGCGCCCTCCGCGCATACCTGGGTCTCACCTCCGCCGGTGTCTCGACCCTCTGCGACCGGCTGATCGAACGCGGCACCATCCATCGCGATACCGACCCCAGCGATCGGCGCGCGAGTCTCCTCACGGTCACCGTCGACCTCTCGTCGAGTCCATGGAACCGCCTCAACGAATTCGACCGGAGCCTCGAAGCGGCACTCGCCGCCGAGGCCGACCCTGCAATGCTGCAGACACTCGCCGAGCTGTTGACGCACGCGGTGAGCGTCACGACACAGGAGCTCGAAGGGCCCGGGTCCACTCAGGCAGGTTAGGGGCGGGCGTCGCCGTTCGCCGGTTGCGCCTCCGCGGGCGAGTGGAGCTCGGCGAGCAGCACGATCGACTTCGCCTGCAGGAAGGTGCACAGCGCTGAGATGACGGCCAGCTCCTGCGCGAGGGAATGCACGCTCGCCGCTGAGAGGTTCAGCGTATGCTCGCGGGGCTCCATCGTCACCGACCACTTCGGGCTCTCGCGGGTACCAGGTTGTAGGTAGAGCTCGGTGGGAACGTCCGTCAGCTGCACCCGCACGAGCCCCGTGTCATGGCCTTCGTCGCCGTCCTGCACGATGACCTTGACGACCCCCGGCTCGGCATAGCCGAGGCTCTCGAACTCCCGAGCCCATGACTCGAGTACTTCTTTGCTTCGATACGGCATTCTGGCCTCCGACCGGGGGTGACGGCTTACGACGTCCAGCATCCCTCATCCGGGGCACTTTCTCGAACACTCTTGCCTGCCAGCTGCTGGTTTGCCCGACCGCGCCAAGCATCGCCTAGGTTTGTCGGGTGTCAGACGCAGAAACCGCCCAGCCGGAGCAGCACCCCTCGCATCGTCCGATCTTCTCGTTCTCGCGGCGCAGCGGCCGCCTCACCGAGGGGCAGCTGAACTCGTGGAACACGCTCGGCCCGAAGTACCTCGTCGACGTCGAACGCGCCGAGCTCGACTTCTCCGTGAGCCCCTCGTTCCGGGTCGACCCGGCCGAGCTGTTCGGCAGGGACGCGCCGCTCGTCGTCGAGGTCGGATCCGGCACGGGTGAGGCCGTGGTCGCGGCGGCCGCCGAGCATCCGGAATGGAACTTCCTCGCCGTCGAGGTCTTCGTCGCTGGCCTCGCCCGCACGCTGCGCCGCATCGAGGACGCCGGCCTGTCGAACGTGCGTCTCGTCGAGGCGAACGCCGTCGAGGTGCTCGAGCACATGCTCCCGGCCGGCAGCATCGAGGAGCTGTGGATCTTCTTCCCCGACCCCTGGCACAAGGCGAAGCACACGAAGCGGCGGCTCGTGCGCGAGGGCTTCGGTGCTGTCGCCGCGAACGCCCTGCGCCCCGGCGGCCGCATGCGGCTTGCCACCGACTGGGAGGACTACGCCTTCCAGATGCGCGAGGTGCTGGATGCGGCACCAGAGTTCACGAGCGAGCATCCGGGCGAGTGGGCCCCGAGATTCGACGGTCGTACGCTCACCGTCTTCGAACGGAAGGCCGCGAAGGCCGGGAGGCGCATCCACGACCTCAGCTACGTGACGTCGGAGTAGCCTCTGCGGCAGACTCCTCCTCGCGTTTCCCGGAGCCGAGGCGAAGCGTCGCGGCGAGGCCGAGCGCGAGGAACGCGGCGGCCGTGAACGCCGATGCGCGGGTGCCATCGGAGAGCGCCGCCTTCGCGTCGTCCACGAGATCAGCTGTCGCGGGGTTCTCGTCGAGGCCGGCGATGGCGCCGCCTGCCGAGTCGACCACCGCCGAGACCACCTGGTCTCGCTGCTCGGCGGGGACCTGGGCATCGTCGAGCGAGGCGCCGAGGGATGCGCCGGTGGTCGTGAAGAGGATCGTTCCGAGGATGGCGACGCCAAGCGCCGACCCCACCTGCCTGGACGTCGACTGCGTCCCGGAACCCTGACCCGAGAGCTCGACCGGAACATCCTGCAGCACGACTCCCGTGAGCTGCGCGGTGGCCAGGCCGACCCCGAAGCCGTAGACGAACAAGGCGGGGATGAGCCACCCCCACTGCGCATCCGGGGCGATGATGAATCCCGCCCACGCGATGCCGACGATCTCTGCGAGGATGCCGACGCGCACGATCGTGACCGCGTTGACCTTCCCGCTGCTCGCACCCGCGAATCCGCTCGCGACGAACGAACCCGCGGCGAGCGCCAGCAGCACGAACCCGGTCTGCAGGGCGTCGAAGCCGAGCACGAACTGCAACCACAGCGGCAGCGACAGGATGATGCCGAACTCGCCGAGCGCGACCACCATCGCCGCGATGTTGCCGTTGCGGAACGACGAGATGCGGAAGAGGGAGAACTCAAGCAGGGACGACTCGCCCCGGCGAGACCGCCGCACGCCGCGGACGATGAACGTGACGAGAGCGAGCGCTGCGACCCCGAACGCGACGGGCACGGGCGAGATGGGGAGGGGCCACTCGAACGAGCCGATCGTGAAGGTCTCGTTGACGCCCCACCAGCCGTAGGTGCGGCCTTCGATGAGGCCGAAGACGAGTGCCCCGAAGGTGACGACCGAGAGCGCGGCACCGACGAGGTCGAGCCGCTGCCGCTGGGGCTCCTTGGACTCGTTGACGAAGAGGAGCACGCCGATGACGATGATGATGCCGAGCGGCACGTTGATGCCGAACGCCCAGCGCCACGAGAACTCCGTCGTGAGCCACCCGCCGAGCAGCGGACCGACCGCGGCCATACCGCCGATCGTCGAGCCCCAGACGGCGAACGCGATGCCCCGCTCTCGACCCCGGAAGGTCGCGTTGATGAGCGAGAGCGTCGTCGGGAGGATCATCGCCCCACCGACGCCCTGCACGAGGCGGGCGAGGATGAGCAGCCCACCCGTCGGAGCGAGTGCCGCTGCCACGGAGGCGACGGCGAAGATCACGACGCCGATGAGCATCAGGCGGCGGCGGCCGACGCGGTCGGCGAGGCTTCCGAAGAGGAGCAGCAGCGACGCGAAGACGAGAGTGTAGGCCTCCTGGACCCACTGCACCTCGGTCGACGTGATGCCGAGCTCGGTGACGATCGACGGGACAGCGACGTTCACGATCGTCGAGTCGACGATGATGAGCGCCACCGCGACGCTGATGAAGACCAGACCAACCCACCGACGACGTGCTGACTCAGCCATGATGCTCCAACTTCTCGTCCAAGGGGGATGGTGACGACGAGGTGAGGGTACGCCTCCTTGCTTGCGATTTCGCTCAATCGTTTAATTACTTTGGGTGGGGCGCGCCTGAGTTGTGGTCCCGCCGTTCCATTCCCGCCCTGACGGTTCGTGACGTCCCAGAGCACACCATTTGTTGCGTGTCATGAACCGTCACACCCGTGACACTCCCCCGGGTCAGGCGTAGCCTCGCTCAGTTCGCGGAATATCCCGCGAAATGAGAAATCGCATCGGGAGATCTTCCATGTCGGCCAACACCCCCACAACAGCCGGAGCATCCGAAGCTGAGGTGACGCCGCGCCCCAAAAGCCGCGCGCGCAAGCTCCTCACGTCGTTCGGATTCCAGATCCTTGCGGCCCTCGTCCTGGGCGTCGTGCTCGGACTGGTCGCCCGCAACCTGGGCGACGACGCGGAAGGCAACCCCAACGGGCTCGCCGCGACGCTCGCCACCATCGGCAGCTCGTACGTCACCATCCTGACCGCCGCTGTCGTTCCGCTCATCCTCACCGCCGTCATCTCGAGCATCGCGCAGCTGCGTCTCGTGACGAACGCGGCCAGGCTCGCAGGCCAGACCCTCCTGTGGTTCGGGATCACGGCGCTCATCGCCGTGACCATCGGCATCGTGCTCGGCGTCACCATCCAGCCGGGCAACCGCGTCGACCAGTCGCAGCTCGAGACCGGTGAGCCCTCCTCGGTCGGCACCTGGTGGAACTTCCTCACCGGACTCGTGCCGCAGAACTTCCTCGGCATGGGCGTGCGCTCGCGCGTCGACGCAGACACCGGTGACGTGAACTCGACGATCGCGTTCAACGTGCTGCAGGTCATCGTCATCGCCGTCGTCATCGGCATCGCGGCACTCCGCCTCGGCAAGCGCGCCGAGCCGTTCCTCGAGTTCACGGCGTCCGCCCTCGCGGTCATCCAGAAGGTGCTGTGGTGGATCATCCGCATCGCCCCGCTCGGCACGCTGGGCCTCATCGCGAGCGCCGTCGTCAACTACGGCTGGGAGAAGCTCACGAGCCTCGCCTGGTTCGCGATCGCCATCTACATCGGCCTCGCACTCGTGCTGTTCGTCGTCTACCCGATCCTCGTGAAGGCGCACGGCCTGTCCATCGGCCGCTTCTTCTCCGGCGTGTGGCCGGCAGTGCAGCTCGCGTTCGTGAGCCGCTCCTCCATCGGCACGCTCCCCCTCACGCAGCGCGTGACCGAGCGCAACCTCGGCGTGCCCCGCGAATACGCGTCGTTCGCCGTGCCGTTCGGCGCGACCACGAAGATGGATGGATGCGCCGCGATCTACCCGGCGATCTCCGCGATCTTCGTCGCCCAGTTCTTCGGCATCGAGCTGTCGATCATGCAGTACATCCTCATCGTCATCGTGTCCGTCGTCGGCTCCGCCGCGACGGCAGGTACGACGGGTGCCACGGTCATGCTCACGCTGACCCTGTCGACGCTCGGCCTCCCGCTCGAGGGTGTCGGCCTGCTGCTCGCCATCGACCCGATCCTCGACATGGGCCGCACCGCGACCAACGTGGCCGGCCAGGCGCTCGTGCCGATGATCGTCGCGAAGCGCGAGGGCATCCTCAACGAGAAGCTCTACAACGCGCCCCGCGGTGACGTCGCCTTCTCCGACGAGACCGACGAGGAAGTGGAGGAGACCATCCAGCGCTCCACCGGCTCGCAGAACGACCGCGAGCAGGACGCCTTCGAAGGCGCGACCCTGCAGGACGCGGAACGCCGCAGCTAGCCTCAGCTCAAGCAGTCAACGGGCGCTTGCCCTCGGAACCCCACGCGGGGCATCCGGGAGCAGGCGCCCGTCTCGCATCCCCCGTCACGACCGGGAAGCCGGGAGCGCACTTGTGGTCGCTTCCGGCGAGTTTCGACGACCACAACTCCGCCCTCGGACGGTAGGGCGCCGCGCGGTGGCAGAGCAGGGAGAGGCACGGACTCGGGATGCGCGGGGCCGCGCGTGCGAACCTTGCCGCATGCGCGCATCCACCTGGACTCCCCTCGCGATCTTCTACCTCGTGCTCGCCATCGTCGGCGGGGCCGTTACCTGGACGTTCAACGTCATGGCCGGCGTGGAAGGCAGCGCCTTCGTCGGCGACTACTTCGGCAGCGGGCCTGCCGTCACGTCGATCGTCATCGACGTGCTGGTCGCCGCCACCGTGGGCGCGGTGTTCATCATCGTCGAAGGGCGGCGGCAGGGGATGCGGCGGCTGTGGGTCTACATCCTCTGCTTCGGCGTCGCGTTCGCGTTCGCCTTGCCGCTGTTCCTCGCGATGCGGGAGCGGCATCTCGCGCCGGGGCGCGGACGACCGAGCACCTCGGCCGAGCACGCCGCGTAGCGGATCAAGCCGCCGAGCATTGCTCGGCCAGCCAAGCATGAGCCAGCTGAGAAGCGTCGCCCGTGAGCGCTGAGATGTCGGGTTGGATGGGCTCCGGCATGACCGCGCCCGTCCGGTCCGTGAAGCGCGAGGTTGTGAGCAGGATCTCCGATCCGTCGGAATGCAGGAAGCCCTCGACTCCGGTCGCGAGCCCGTTGCTCTTCTCCCCGAACGTGCGGACGTTGTCCTGCCCCGAAAAGCCCGCGAGCACCATCTCGGCGGCGGAGGCCGTGTAGAAATCCTGCAAGACCGCGATCGGCTTGCCCGCGAAGACGCCCGTTCGAACGTCGGCACCAGAGTCGAAGCGCAGCTCGTAGCCGTCGGTCGAGGTCGCACTCTCCGTCAATACCGTGATCGCGTCGCGTTGGCCGTCGCGGGCCACGAATCCCGCAACCTCGCTCGTGTCGAAGAGCGGCGAGACGGCCCCGAGCATCGGGAACGCATTGCCGCCCCAGTTGCCGCGCAGGTCGACGACGAAGCCGCACGTGTTCGCATCCGCGAGCGCTGACAACCCCTCGACTCCGGTCCGTGCATACTCCTCGGCGAGGGGGCCTTCGTGTCCGATCGCCGACACCGTGATCGTGACGGTGCGGCCCTGCGTCGCTTCGACCGTGGGCGGGGCGCTCGGTGCCTCCGTGTACGCTGCTTCCCGCTCATCGGCGGGAAGGAACCTCGCATGCCGGCCACCGGCATCGAAGGCCGCCGCCGCGATCAGATCGTGCGCCTCCTCGAGGGTTGTGGCCGACGCGCCCGCGGCGAGGAGCGCATCCCGTTCGGCCGACCAATCTCCGCCCGAATACAGGCCGTTCTCCTCCAGAACCTGGGCAGCCTCTTCGACAAGTGCCGCCGGGCTGACGATCGGCGTGGGGACGGGCTCCGGCTCGGGCGACGCGGTGCACCCGGAGAGCCCCACGGCGAGTGCGGCAGCCACCGTCAGCGAGAGGCTCGCGCGCACGCTCCGCCTGCCCCGCGGCTGCACGGCGACGTTGCTCATGCACCAACCCTAAGGTTCGCATTCGGGCGGGCGGGCGACCTCCCCGGCGGTGCTCAAGACGCGGCACGTCTACTCTCGGTTCTCACCGGCGCGGGTGGGACACGCTCCTGCGCACCGCCGGCTCGCGGTTGAATGTCGGTGGCCGTGGGTAGCGTCAGCGCCATGCACATCATCCTCATCCCCGGCTTCTGGCTCACCGGCGACTCGTGGGCCCCGGTCACGCGAGCGCTCGAAGACGCGGGGCACACCGCGCATCCGCTCACCCTGCCGGGCAAGGCCCCGGGTGACGATGCGGCGGGTGTCGGCCTGCGCACCCACATCGACGCGGTCGCCGCGCTCATCGACACCCTCGAAGGCGACGTGGTGCTCGTCGGCCACAGCGGCGGTGGCGCGGTCGCCTACGGGGCGGTGGATGCACGCCCCGACCGCGTCTCGCGGGTGGTCTACGTCGACTCCGGACCGCTTGCCGACGGCGGCGTGATCAACGACGGCTTCGAGTCTTCCGCCGGCGCGGTGCCGCTGCCAGACCGCAGTGTCTTTGGGGAGCCGGAGCTCGTCGACATGACCGAGGAAGTCTGGCAGCGGCTCGCCGACATCGCCGTGCCGGAGCCCGTCGGTGTGGCCACGGAGAAGCAGCAGCTCGGCGACGAGCGCCGCTACGACGTGCCGGCGGTCGTCATCACGAGCACCATGCCAGAACCGATGCACCGACAGTTCATGGCCGACGGCCACCCCTACGTCGCCGAACTCGCCCGTGCGCGATCCGCGCGCATCGTCGAGCTCCCGACCGGGCACTGGCCGCAACTCACGAAGCCGGACGAACTCGCGGCCGCCGTCGTCGACGCCGTGACCGGCTGACTCGGCTGCACTGACCCGGGCCAACAACCGCCTGCCCGGCGACCGCCCCGGCGTCGGGCAAGGTCCCGAGGCTGCAGAGCGCACCGCACCCGCCGGTGAACGCGACCACGACCGCGAACCACGCTCCCAGACTGCGATCTGCGAGAATCCGCGCATGCGCAAATGGCTGCTGTTGGCCGCGGCGATCTCCTGCGAAGTCACCGCGTCCCTCTCCCTCAAAGGGGCTCTCGATGCTCCCGCCCTGTACGCGATCGTCGTCGTCGGGTACGCGGCGTCGTTCGTGCTCCTCGCCCTCGTTCTGCGCGCGGGCCTCCCACTCGGTGTCGCCTACGGCATCTGGGGCGCCCTCGGAGTCGCCCTGACCGCCCTCCTGTCCGCGCTGCTGTTCGCAGAACCGCTCACCGCGCTCATGGGCCTCGGCATGGTGCTCATCATCGGCGGCGTGCTGCTGGTCGAGCTCGGATCGCAGCGTGCCCACGACCGCGCGCATCGCGTACAAGAACGCGCCCAGCCCTCTGGCACCGGGAAGGTGTCCGCCTGATGCTCGGCTGGATCCTCCTCGCGGGCGCGATCCTCAGCGAGGTCGGCGGCACGCTCTCCCTGCGGAAGGCCGTCGACGGCAGCCGACTCTGGTACGTCCCCGTGGTGATCGGCTACGTCACCGCATTCACGCTGCTCTCTTCGACGCTCGCGCAGGGAGTTCCACTCGGTGTCGCCTACGGCATCTGGGCGGCGGTCGGCGTCGCCCTCACCGCCGTGCTCAGCCACTACCTCTTCAAGGAGCCGTTCACCTGGATGATGGCCGCCGGCATCGCCCTCATCGGCGCGGGCGTGCTGCTCGTCGAAGTGGGCGGCCAGCACTGAGCGCCGACCGCCCCGACCTCAGCTTCGCGCCGAAGCGACGACAACGGCCTCAACGGTGAGCGGCGGCCCGTCCTGCGTGCGGCGCTCGACGATCGGGAACGCAGCGCCATTCAGCACGACCACAGGAGTGGCAAGCGAGCGAACCCTGCCGCGCACGGCCTCGAGATCCACAGCGACCACCACGTCGCCGGCCTCGACGACGTCACCCTCGGCCCGCTTGAGATCGAAGCCCTCCCCATGCAGGTCGACCGTCCCGAGCCCCATGTGCACCAGCACCTCAAGCCCCTCGGGCGTCGTTACCCCGAAGGCGTGACCGGTCGGGAACATCGCCGTGATGATGCCCGATACGGGGCTCCGGAAGTCGCCGGACGTCGGCTCGACGGCGAAGCCGTCACCCATGGTTCCCGAGGAGAACGCCTCGTCCTGCACATCCGACAGGCGAATGATCGACCCCTCGACCGGAGTGAGGATATCGATGCGCTGCCCCATGACCGCCCGGGTCCCGGAGGCGACCGCCGACGCTGACCCCGTTGCGCTCGGAGCATCCGCATCCTGGCTCTCCGACGCGCCGTACTCGTCCTGATCCGCGTTGTGCTCGGCGAGCAGCGCTGGGGTGAAGCCCCAGAAGTAGGTGATCAGGAAGCCGGAGACGTACCCGGCAAGCAGCCCGACGACGTAGGCGAGGATCGCGTACCCCTGGCCGTTGTCACTCTGCAGCAGCGGCAGCAGCGCCCACCCGGACGGGCCGATCGCCGTCGCGCCGAAGGCCCCCGCGAACTGGTTGAAGGCACCCGCGACGGCACCACCGACCGCACCGCCGAGGCAGGCAGTGAGGAAGGGGCGACCCAGCGGGAGCGTGACCGCGTAGATCAGCGGCTCCCCCACGCCCAGGATCCCAACCGGGAGGGCACCCTTGATCGTTGTCCGCAGCGACGTGTTCCGGTTCAGCCTGAAGTAGATCGCCAGCGCGGCACCGACCTGGCCCGCCCCCGCCATCGCGAGGATCGTGAGCAGCGGCGTGAAGCCCACCTGCTCGATGAGGGTCGCATGGATGGGGATGAGCGCCTGGTGGAGGCCGAGCATGACGAGCGGTAGGAAGAGCCCGCCGAGCACGAAGCCCGCGAGGAGACCGGAGTTGTCGAGCAGCCAGATCGCGCCCGTGCCGATCGCGCTTGCGATGTTGCCCGCGACGAACATGAACACGAAGATCGTGGCGAGGCCGGAGATGAGGAGCGCGAGCGTCGGCGTGACGAGGATGTCGATCGCATCGGGGATCTTCCCGCGCAGGCTGCGCTCGATCCAGGCGCAGAGGCCTGCGGCGAAGATGGCCCCGATCACGCCTCCCTGCCCCGGCGCGAGCACGATGTCGCCCAGGACGGGGAGGCTGTACTGCACGTCGCTGATGCCGGCGAAGACGATGATCGCGGCGACGGCGCCACCCAGTGCGGGTGTGCCGCCGAACTCCTTCGCGGCATTGATGCCGGCGAAGATCGGCAGGAACGCAAAGAACGCCGAGCCGATGACGGTCAGAGCCGGAACCACCGCCTCGACGAACTCCGGAGCCGTCCCGACCGTCACCCAGTTCACCAGGAGGCCGCGAACAGCCGCGACGATACCGGCTCCGATGAGGGCCGGGATGAGGGGCACGAAGATGTTGGCGATCTTGCGGATGAAGTTCTTGAACGGGGTGTTGTTGCGCTGCTTCTGGCCGGCCTTGATCGCCGCCCCGCGGGCCGCGAGCGCGTCAGCGTCGGCACCGGCCGCCCCGAGGTGCTGGCGGAAGGCGTCAGTCACCTTGGTGACCTTGCCGGGGCCGAGCACGACCTGGTAGGTGTCGTCGTCGACGACGCCGAGCACCCCCGGGAGGGCCTTGATGGCGGTCTCGTCGATCAGGTCGCGGTCGACGGGGCTGACGCGCATCCGCGTCATGCAGTTCTCGACACCGGCAACGTTGCCGGGGCCACCGAGCAACCGCAGCAGCTCGCTGGCGAGTTCGTCGTTTGCGCTCATGGGCATCCTCTTCTCGCGACATTGCTCGAATTTTGAAGAACAGTACCAGGAAGTGACACGAAAAGGTAAAAAAGTTCCCCAAGGTGGCACACGTCAGCACCGAAGGCCCCGGGCGTGACGGGACCAGGCGCGATAGGACCGTTCGTGAACTCAGGCCCGAGCAACCGGCGCCCTCAGCCCCGCAGGACCGCCTGGTGCGTCTTCTCGATGGCGGCGACAGATCCCTCGTAGTCGACCTGCGCGACACCGGTGAAGACGCAGTCCACAACCATGAGCTGCGCGATCCGGCTGCCAAGAGCAGCAGAACGCAACGGCGTCTCGCGTGCCGCGGTGCGGAGCACGATGTCGGCCAGGGCAGCAAGCGGCGACCGCTCGTGGTTCGTGATCGCGATCGTCGTGGCCCCGGTCGCTTTTGCGATGCGGAGGAACTCGACCACCCCGGCGGTCGCGCCGGAGTGCGAGATGGCGATCGCGACGGCCCGATCGTCGAGCACCGCGGCGGCGGTCCACGCAGCGTGGGCTTCCGGCCACTCGAGCGCGATGCGTCCGATCCGCGACAGCTTGCGCTGCAGGTCGACACCGACGACGGAACTCGCACCGATTCCGTGGATGTCGACGCGAGCGGCGCCGGCAATGGCCTCGACGGCGGCCGCCAGGGCATCGATGTTCAGAACCTCGGCGGTATCTGCGATCGAGAGCGTCTCGTTCATCGCGATCTTGGCAACCACGTCGGACAGCGAGTCGCCCGGGGAGATGTCTGCCGCCGGGACAACCCCTGCACCCGACGCGAGGCGCTCCCGCAGGTTCTGCTCGGTGAGGTCATGCCGCAGGTCACGGAACCGCGCGTATCCGGCACGTCGCGTGAACCGCACGACCGTGGTCGTCGAGGTATCGGCGAGCTCCGCGATCTCCGCCATCGATCTCGTCGCGAACCCTTCGGGGTCGGCGAGCAGCGCCTCCGCGATGCGTCGCTCCGACTGCCGGAGCGACGGCAGCAGCGCCCGCACCTCGACAAGTACCGTGCGAGAGTTCGCACCAGCGCCCTTTGTGCCCACGATCCACCTGCTTTCCATAGACAGCGTATCGAGCGGCGACCGCCAAGATTTTCGAAGATTATTTACTTACCCAGCGTCAGTCGTGTACTTTTGCGACGAGACTTGCGCCGTGGCGAGTCGGAAACCGGAGACGAGCATGCCAAACGACGAGATCTCGACGCTAGCAACCCTCTCCACGGAGGCGCGGAACCCGCGAACGGGGGACCTCGACACGCTCGATACCGAGCAGATCCTGCGCCTCATGAACGACGAGGATGCGACGGTCGCCTCGGCGGTGCGCGCCGCGCTCCCCGCGATCGCGCAGGCTGCCGAGCGCATCGCGGAGGCCAGGCGTCACGGGGGTCGCCTCATCTACCTCGGCGCTGGCACGAGCGGCCGCCTCGGCCTCCTGGATGCGGTCGAATGCCCCCCGACCTTCGGCACCGCACCGGAAGACGTCCTCGGGGTGATGGCCGGTGGCGAGCGAGCGTTCGTGCGCGCCGTCGAGGGCGCCGAGGACGACCCGGAGCTCGCGGCCCGCGAGTTGGACGCTGTTGGCCTGCAGGCGAGCGACGTCGTCGTCGGGCTGGCGGCGAGCGGACGCACCCCGTACGTCATCGGTGGCCTCAGGGCCGCTCGACAGCGCGGCGCCGCGACCATCTCGATCGCCTGCAATGCGGACGCGCCGATCAGCGCGGAAGCCGACATCGCCATCGAGGTCGTGACCGGCCCGGAGGTTCTGACCGGATCCACACGCCTCAAGGCTGGCACCGCCCAGAAGCTCGTCTGCAACATGCTCACGACGGCGAGCATGGTTCGCGGTGGCAAGGCCTACGGCAACCTCATGGTCGACGTGCGCCCCACGAACGCGAAGCTCGTCGACCGCGCGCAGCGCATCGTCGCCGAGGCCACGGGGGCGCCGCGCGCTGACGCCGACGCCGCGCTCGCCTCGGCGGGCGACCACGCGAAGACCGCCGTGGTCATGCTGCTCGCGGACTGCGACGCAGAACAGGCCGCCGCCCTCTTGCGTGAGGCCGACGGCAACGTGCGTCGCGCCGTCGAGCTCGCCGCGGTCTGACCCGGCTGCGCCTCAGTCGGTTGCGAGCCCGACGAGCTCCGTGCTGCGCTTCCACAGGCCCTCGATGAGGTCCTCGTCGAAGATCTGCGGGTTCACGTTCGTCGCGTGGTGGCGTTCGTCGTAGTACTCGCCCGCCTGCCAGGTGACACCCGGCTTGCCTGCGATGAACCACTCCAGCGTCTCGCCGCCCTTCGTGGCGCTGATGGTGAAGAGCTTCGCGAGCGGGGTGCGGTAGAGCAGCCGCATGAGGCTCGTCGAATCGGAAGAGAAGTTCGTGCCGACGACCCCGGGGTGGAACGCGACGCTCGCGACGGGCCGCCCCGCGAGTCCACGGTGCAGCCCTTTCGTGAAGAGGATGTTGGCGAGCTTCGCGTCGCCGTAGGCCTTGTTGGCGCTGAAGCGTGCGTCGTTGTTCAGGTCGTCGAGATCGATACGACCCATGAGGCGTGCCGCGATGCTCGCCGTGTTGATGACCGCCCCGACCTGGACCTCCTCCAGGAGGAGATTCGTGAGCAGGAACGGCGCGAGGTGGTTGACCTGCAGTGTCAGCTCGTTGCCGTCGACGGTTCGTGTCGTGTCGCCGAAGATCCCGCCCGCGTTGTTCGCGAGCACGTCGATCGGACCGACCTCGGCGACGAGCCACGCCGCGAGTTCGCGCACCTCATCGAGGCGGGAGAAGTCGGCGACAAACGACTCGGCGCCGATCTCGCTCGCAACCGCAGCCGTCTTGGCGGCGTTGCGCCCGACGACGACAACCCGCCACCCCTTGGCCGCAAGCGACCGCGCGGCCGCGGCCCCGATACCGTCCGAGCCGCCCGTGATGACGACCGTCTTCGCCTCAGCCACGAGCGTTCGCCGCCAGGACGCCCTCGAGGCGAGCGATGATCGCCTCGAGGCCGAAGTCGAACGCGAGCTCGAGGCGCCGCGACGGCTCGAGCGACCGCGTGACGCCGTGGAGCACCGGATGCATGTCAGCGTCGGCCGACCACGGGATGGGTGGCGAGGCCGCATCCACCACCCTCCCGAACGTGAGCCCTTCGAGCACGGCGATCGCGACGAGCGCCTGCTCGTCGGTGAATCCCACCGAGCGGAACGTGATCGCGATCGCCTCGTACACCTCGAGCGTCTGCTCGTCGCTGACCGGCTCCTGCACCATGATCGGCAGGGCGAGCGGATGCTTCGCGAGGGCTCGCGTGTAGTCCTTCGACCACCGGCGCACCTGGTCCTGCCAGCTCATGGCCGCCAAGGCCGCGAGGTCCTCGTCGGTGGCGTCCTCGAGCCCGATCGCCAGCGACAGCTCCGTGCTGATGAGCGCCCGAATGCCGTTCACGATGCCGGCTCGCCCGTGCACGTGGTGGTACATCGACGACGCGCTCACCCCGAGCTCCTTCGCGAGCACCGGAATCGAGAAGTCACCCTTGCGATCGATCTGCTCCAGCGCGGCCAGACAGATTTTCTCGGGAGACAGGATCGGAATTCTCGGACGTGCCATGATCAGACTCCCTCGTTCTCAGCGCACGACATCTGCGCGAGCGTTCATCTCAGAAGACTATGACGCTTCGCGCTCGCTCGCCTCTCCGCATGGCATCGAACGCCTCGTTGACCTCGCTCAGCTGGATGCGTTCGCTGATGAGCTTGTCGACGGGAAGGCGCCCTGCGAGGTAGAGCGCGGCGAGCTTGGGGAAGTCGCGTCCCGGCACGGTCGAGCCGTAGTTGGTGCCGATGAGGCGCTTGCCTGTCTCTGCGAGGGCGAGCGCGTCGAACGACACCGGGGCATCCGCGGGCGGGAGTCCGACGATGACGGCTGTGCCGCCCGGCGCGATGAGGCCAGGCAGCGACTCGATGGTCTGCACGCGGCCGATGGCCTCGAACGCGTACTCGGCACCACCGCCGGTGATCTCCGCCACCTGGGCCGCGAGGTCGGGGCCGGGAACGATCGTGTGGGTCGCGCCGAGCTCGCGCGCGGCGGCGAGCTTGTCCTCGTTGAGGTCGATCGCGATGATCGGGTTCGCGCCGACGAGCTGCAGCCCCATGATGATGCTGAGTCCGACGCCACCGGCACCGACGACCACCGCCGACTCCCCCGCGTCGACCTCGGCGTCGTTGACGACGGTGCCGACGCCCGTCGCGATCGAGCAGCCGATGAGGCTGGCCACGTCGTACGGCACCTCTTTCGGCACCTTGATGGCGGCCGACTCGGGGACCACCGCGTACTCGCTCATGGTGCCCGCGGTGAGGTACGGGTACACCGGCTCGCCGTCGAGGGCGAGCGGGGTCGTGCCATCTGGCAGCAGGCATTCCTCGCTGCGGCTGCCCGTGCACACGTAGGCACGTCCGCTGAGGCAGGCCGTGCAGCGACGGCACGGGTAGAACCAGCTGAGGATGACGTGGTCTCCGGGTTCGACGTCGATGACGCCCTCACCGATGGCGACGACCTCGCCGGCACCTTCGTGGCCCATGACGGTGGGCGACGGCAGCTGCCAGTCGCCGTCGAGCACGTGCCGGTCGGAGCCGCACACGCCGGAGGCGCCGAGCTTGACGAGCACGGTCCCAGGTCCTGGTTCAGCGACCTCGATCTCGCGAATCTGGAGTTCGCTGCTTCCCTCGAAGTGAACTGCCGCCTGTGCGCGCATGGTCAGACCCCTTTCCGGGTGGTCGTGTGCTGAGTGGTTGAAGAGGTTGCACCGTCGCCCGCCTTGTCCGCGAAGGCCCCGACGCCGCGGCGCCGGTAGAGGAGCTGGGCGAACAGCAGGTAGACGCCGCCAGAGAGCACGGTGGCGGGCGCGGATGCGGTGAGCAGCAGGAAGAGCGGGTGCGTCTCGAGGGTCACCGGGTTGTAGATCCACAGGTAGAAGGCGGCACCGACGACCACGGAGGCGATTCCGGCCCAGTTCACGCCTCCAGTGAAGTGGTAGGCGCTGTCGCCGCGGAGCTTGTAGAGGTCTGGCAGGCGAACCCACTGGCGTCGGAGCACGAAGTAGTCGGCGAGGATCGCGCCGCACATGGCGGCGAGGAAGGCGCCGGAGATCGTGACGAAGACCATGAACTGCTGGTACATGAAGTCGGGGAAGAACGTGAGGATCGCGGGGAGCACGAAGAACGCGCCGCAGAGGAGCGGCCAGGGCACGCGCCCGAGGAGGTTGCCGCTCGCCTGCCTGATCGCGAGCACCGTCGAGTAGACGATCGACGACATGCTCGTGATGTTGGCGAACGAGATGAACAGCAGCATGAACGCGCCGAGGATCGGACCGCCGAGGGGCAGCATCCACACGGTCGGGTCGGAGTCGCCGAGCGTGAGCGCCGCCGCCATGCCGACGATCTGCGCGACGAGCGTGCCCACGATGAGGCCCGTGAACGCGGGCCAGAGGGCGGCCTTCGGGGAGCGGGTCATGCGCGCCATCGACCCCATGACGGGGTACCAGGAGAAGCCGACCGCGACGTTGAACTCGACGGCGAGCATGAAGTTGAGCTGCGACTCCTCGAACGGCGCGAGCGGTTCGGCGGCGAACAGCGCCTCCCACGAGGTGTTCGCTACGAGGAAGAAGAGCATGAAGACGGTGACGAGCACGAGGCCGGGTGCGACGAAGCGGTTGAGCTTGCCGATGGTGACGGGACCGCGCGAGAGGATGAGCCACGCGATGAGGATCGCGACGAGGCCCACCGCGGTGACGAGGAAGCTCCCTGAGCCGAAGTCGGTGCCTGCCGCCCCGTTGGCGACCTGCGTGACAGCGCGGCCGACCATGATCGCGAGCAGCGACGACCAGCCCATCTCGGTGACGAGGATGACGGTGAAGACCAGCACCCCGACTCCGATGAGCCCGAAGACGGGTCGAAGGATCGTGTACTGCTCGACCCCGAAGCGGGCGCTCGCTGCCGTCGCGGCCGGCACCATGATGCCGAGACCGATGGCGTTGCCGATGACCATCGCGGCGATGCCGTCCTGGAATCCGACGAGCAGCGCCGTCGAGCCGCCGACGAGGAACGCCCACGTCGCGATCGCGAGGCTCAGATTGACCCAGCTGTAGTCCCAACCCGACCAGATGCGTTCCTTCTTGAGCAGCGGCAGCGAGCCGAAGGTCGCGGCCTGGTCGAGTTCGGCGGATGCTCCCTCGAGCTTCCCCTCGACGCCTTCGCGCTTGGCTGCCCCGCTCACAGGATCACCACGAGCGCGCCGACGGCCACGAGGGCGACGCAGGTCAGGGCGAAGAGTCCGATGTCGCGACTGCTCAGGGGATCGTGTGCGACGTCACCTGCTTCAGCGCTCGCGATAGTGTCGAGTCGTCTCTTGAGATCGGCCGTGATCTCCGGGTCGCGCATGTCCATTGGGGGTCCTGCTCTCGTCGTCGAAACCAGATCAACCGAATTACTTTCGGTTTCGGCTATCTTGAGCGGTGTCCCCCACCGTGTCAAGAGCTATTCTCGGGGACATGACGTCGACACCCGCCAGGGTGAGACTCGACGGGCACCGAGACGATGTGAGGCTGGCGATGGCGCTGATTTCCGTACTGCAGGCACAGGGCGCCGTCGGCGTGATCGACGACAACCTCAAGGTGCTGCGCTCCTTCGCGGAGCGGGCCGCCGGAGACGGCACCGACATCCTCGTCACCCCGGAGCTCTTCGCGACCGGGTACGCGCCCGCGAAGGTCGCCGCCGAAGACGGCTCGGCCATCCGCGAGCGGATCGCGCAGATCGCCGCCGACCTGCGGATCGCGATCGTCGCATCCACCGTCGAGCACACGGTCGAGCGCTCTGCCGGGTTCGCCGCGAGCGCGACCACCGAACGCCGCTTCATCTCGGCGTCGCTGTTCGGCAGCGACGGGAACGAGCTCACCCGCTACCGCAAGTCGAACCTCTTCGGCGGCGACGAGCAGGAGGTCTTCGACCTCGGGGATGCGCCCGCCGAGGTCGTCGAACTCGCCGGCCTGAGGGTCGCACTCGCCATCTGCTACGACATCGAGTTCCCCGAGATCGCGCGCCGCGCGGCCGTCGCGGGCGCCGAGGCGCTGCTCATCCCGACAGCCGTCCCCTCGACGGGCGACGTCGAGGGCGGGCAGCCGGGCCACTCCTACAACGCCGAGGTCATCTCGACCCACATGGTCCCCGTCCGCGCCCTCGAGAACGGGCTCTACATCGCCTACGCGAACCACTCGGGCCCCGGATTCACGGGACTCAGCACCATCGCGAGCCCCTACGGCAACACGCTCGCCATGGCCGGCCGCGACGGGACGGAGCTGCTGAGCGCCCAGTTCCTGTCATCTGAGGTTGCGAAGGCCCGCGAGGTCAACACGTACCTGAAGGACCTGCGACCGTAAGGCGCCCGCACCGCGCCCGCCTCCGCGCGATCGCTGCCAGTCGAGTGGCCGTTCTGGAGCAGCCAGAACGGCACTTCGACTGGCAGTGCTGAGCAGTCGGTGCCCTCCGCCTCGGAGCCGCGCGGGCACCGTGCACTCGGCACCGGGTCAGGCGCGGCGCGTTAGCATCTGGCATGCTTCAGCGAACCCTCGGTCGTACTGGCCGCCCCGTGTCCATCGTCGGTCTCGGCACCTGGCAGCTCGGTGCCGACTGGGGTGACGTCGACGAGCGAGCCGCCCTCGAGGTGCTCGGCACCGCCGTCCAGCGCGGCGTTACGTTCTTCGACACCGCCGACGTCTACGGTGACGGTCGCAGCGAATCGCTGATCGGCACGTTCGGGCGCGAGAACCCCGACGTGGACGTGTTCGTCGCCACGAAGATGGGGCGGCGAGGCCCGCAGGATCCTGCCGAGTTCACGCTCGACAACTTCAGAGCCTGGACGGACCGCTCGCGCACGAACCTGGGCGTCGACACGCTCGATCTGGTGCAGCTGCACTGCCCGCCGACGCCCGTGTTCTCCAACGACGCCGTGTACGACGCGCTCGACACCCTCGTCGACGAGGGCTCCATCGCCGCCTACGGCGTCAGCGTCGAGACGGCCGACGAGGCGCTCGCTGCGATCGCCCGGCCGGGAACGGCCTCGGTGCAGATCATCTTCAACGCGTTCCGCCTGAAGCCGCTCGATCGCGTGCTGCCGGCGGCGCGGGAAGCCGGCGTCGGCATCATCGCGCGCGTGCCGCTGGCCTCCGGACTCCTGAGCGGCAAGTACACGAAGGACACGACCTTCGCGGCCGACGACCACCGCACCTACAACCGCGACGGCAGCGCGTTCGATGTCGGGGAGACCTTCTCGGGCGTCGACTTCGCCACCGGCGTGGAAGCCGCCCGCGCGTTCGCGGCAGCCCTCCCCGAGGGTGTCACGCCGGCTGCGGCCGCCATCGCCTGGGTCGCGGCTCAGGACGGCGTGACGAGCGTCATCCCCGGCGCGCGCAACCCTGCACAGGTGGAGTCGAACACCTCCGCCGCGTCGCTGGAGCTTCCGGCCGGCCTCGACGCCAAGGTGCACGAGATCTACGATCGCTACTTCCGCGCGACGGTCCACAACCGCTGGTGAGCTTGCGTCCGCGGAGCGCAAGCTCCACGGACGTCTCGACGTCACATCGGCGAGTTACGCGGACGCCTCCGCGAGCGCCGTGCACTTCGGGCAGAGGCCGAAGATGTCGACGACGTGCCTCGCCTGCGTGTAGCCGTGCTTCGCGGCGACGCTCGCGGCCCACTGCTCGACGGGGTCGGCCGTGATCTCGACGGCCGCGCCGCAGTTGCGGCAGATGAGGTGGTGGTGGTGCTCGCCCATCTCGCAGGCGCGGTAGACGACCTCACCCTCGGCGTTCTGCAGCGAGTCGGCCTCTTCGCTCTCGCTGAGCGCACCGAGTGTGCGGTACACGGTGGCGAGTCCGATGCGCTCCCCCGCGGCCGACAGCCGCTGGTGCAGCACCTGCGCGCTCACGAACTCCGACGATTCGGCCAGGGCTCGGCGCACGGCCTCCCGCTGTCGGGTGTTCCGCTTGACGGGGGCCGCGGGAGCCTCGGCGGTGGTGCCGCTCTCCTCGTTCGTCTCGTCGCTCATGTCAGCCGACGATACCCGGGGCGGATGCGCTGTGCGAGAGGCCCTGCGCGAACCGTCGCGTGATCCCCTTCGCACACAGCGCGACCACGAAGATCGCGACGGCCGCCAGCGCCATCGAACCGCCGGCCGCGAACGACAGCGACCGCGAGACCTGCAGCCCGACCACCGCGGCCGTGACGCCGAACACGCAGGAGAGGGCGAGCATCCACCCGATGCGCTTGGTGAGCAGCCGAGCCGCGGCGGCCGGGGCGGCGATCATGGCGATCGCCAGGATCGAGCCGATCGCCGGCATCGCGACGACCACGGTGAGCGTGATGAGGGCAAGCGCGACGAGGTCCCACGTGCCCTCGCGGAAGCCTGCCGCGCGGAATCCGCGCGCGTCGAAGCTCGAGAACAGCAGCTGCTTGCCGAACAGCGCGTAGGCGAGCGCGACCACCACGAGCGCGCCGCCGAGCAGCCACACGTTGGTGGGGTTCATGGCGAGGATCGACCCCGTCAGGTACGAGTCGACACGCACCGACTGGCCCCGGTTGAGCGACGCGAACAGCATGCCAAGCGCGTAGCCGAAGCTCAGGATGATGCCGGCGGCGACCTGCTTGCCCTGCCTCGGCACGCGCGACAGCGCCGCCATGAGCGCCACGAGCAGCAGACTGAAGATGGATGCGCCCACCACGATATTGATGCCGGCGACGGCCGCGAAGACGCCGCCAGGGAACGTCGCGTGGGTGAGGGCGACCGTGTAGAAGGCACGCTGGCGCAGCAGCACGAGCACGCCGACGAGGCCACTGAGGAGACCGACGAGCGCGCCCGTGAGGAGCGCGAGGGAGAAGTAGTCCACGTCTACGAGACCACCTCGGCGCGCGTTGGCTCGGCGGCGCGGGGCGTGCCGGCGCGGGTTGCGGCTGCGCGCCGTCGCCCCCGATCCGAGGAGCCGAGCGCGGCCAGCCTCGTCACGGCGACGACCACGAGATACAGCGCGACGAGCACCAGCACGAGCACAGCGCTCGGGGAAGCCTGGATGCCCGCATCCAGTGACAGCCAGAGTCCCGCCCAGAGACCCACGAGTCCACAGCCGACCGAGACGAGCAGCGAGACGGCGACGATCGCCCACACGCGCCGGACGACGAGGCGCGCGACGGCCACGGGCACGATCAGCAGCGCGAGGACAAGGAGATTGCCGACCGCGCGCGCGGCGGCGACGACCACCAGTGCGATGGCGACGTTCAGCGCCAGCTCGTAGGCGAGCACCCGCAGCCCGGAGGCCTGCGCCTGCTTGCGGTCGAAGGAGACGAGCAGCTGCTCCTTCCAGGTCGCGAGCACCAGGACGATCGCGGCGCCGCCCAGCACGCAGATCGCGACGATGTCGCCGCTCGACACGGTGAGGAGCTGCCCGAACAGCAGGTGCTCGAGGCCCGAGGCGTAGTCGACGCTGCGCGAGACGATGACGATGCCGAGCGAGAAGGCGCCGGCGAGCACCACCGCGATGGTCGCATCCGAGCCGATGCCCTTGGACGTGGCGATCGTCAGGGCCACCGTCGCGAGGAGGGCCGCGATGCCGGCGCCGACATAGACGCCGTCGGTGCCAGCGGCGATGAAGCCGATCACCACGCCGGGGAACACCGAATGCACGAGCCCATCGCTGAGGAACTCGAGCCCACGCAGGGCGAGGGCCGTGCCGACGATAGCGCTCGCGACGGCGAGCACGATGATGGCGATGGCCGCGCTCTGCACGAACGGCAGCTGCAGCAGGACGGAGAGGTCGGTCACACCCGGGCCCGCTCGTGCTCGTCCGCGTCGTCGCCGCCCGGCGCGCACAGCGTGCCATGGGCGCCGCCGTGCGCTTCCGTGTCGGCGGACGTGCCGGAGAAGGCGGCCGCGAGCGCCGCATCCGTCAGCGCCGCAGAGATCGGACCGCCAGCGATCTGCCGCCCGTTCAGCAGCAGCACGTGCGAGCACACCTCATGGGCGAGCTCGAGGTCGTGCGTGGAGACGACGATGCCGACGCCCGTCTCGCGGAGGCGAAGCAGGGTCGCGATGAGCGCGTCCCGGTTCGTGCGGTCGAGGCCGTTGAAGGGCTCGTCGAGCAGGATGAGCTTGGGCTCGGTCGCGAGGGCGCGTGCGAGGAGGGCTCGCTGGCGCTGCCCGCCGGAGAGCTCGCCGAACGTGGTCTTCGCGAGCTCCGTCAGCCCAACCGTCTCGATCACGCGCCGAACCACCTCGCGGTCAGCGGCGCCCGGCCAGCGGAACAGACCGAGGCGACGGTAGCGGCCCATCATGACCACCTGGCTGAGCGAGACGGGGAAGTCGGGGTCGATGTGCGTCGACTGCGGCAGGTAGCCCACCTCGGAAGCGCGAGCCCCGGGAGTCGTGCCGAGCACCTCGGCGGTGCCGGTCGTCGGCAGCAACCCCAGGAGCGACTGCAGCAGCGTCGACTTGCCGGCGCCGTTCGGGCCGAGCAGCGCGACCGCGTCGCCCTCCCCCACCTCGAACGACACACCGGTCAACGCAGGCGCCTCCCTGCCGTAGGCAATGGAGGCGTCGCGGTACGAGACGAGGGGGCTGGGAGACGTCACTGCTGAGCGAGCGCCTCAGGCACGTCGGTCGCTGTCGCGCCCCAGGATTCGATGATCATCTGAGTATTGTGCACCGTCGCGCCGACATACGTGCCGGTGGGGGTGCCCGGCTCGCCGAGCGCATCCGTCGCCAGCGCCTTGTCGCCCGAGAAGACCTTCGCGCCGGTCTGCGCCGCGATGGTCTCCGCGTTCTGCGGCGAGAGCTGCGTCTCCGTGAAGATCGCCTTCACGTTGTGCTCCTTGATCTCGGCGATGAGGGCGTCGATCTCGGCCGCGCTCGGCTCTGCGCTGTCGTCGAAGCTCGGCATGATCGAGCCGACGAACGTGATGCCGTACTGCTCGAGGTAGTAGTGGAGCGCGTCGTGGTTCGTGACCACGACCCGATCGGCCTCTGGCACCGCGTCGACGTTCGCGGCGATCCACGTGTCGAGCTCGGTCAGCTCGGCGTCGTACGCGTCGGCGTTCGCCTGCACCGCGGCGGCGTCGATGCCGGGCAGCTCCTCGAGGTGCGTCGCGATCTCGGTCGCCATGAGCTTCGCGTTGGCGGGCGAGGTCCAGGTGTGCGGGTTGCCTTCGCCCTCGGCGTGGTCGTGACCGTCGGCCTCGGCGGTGGTCTCCTCGGCGTGCGAATGCTCCTCGCCCTCCGCGTGGCTGTGCTCTTCGCCCTCAGCGTGGTCGTGGCCTTCTTCGGCGTGCGCTTCCTCGCCGTGGTCGTGCTCGTGGCTGCCCGAGAGGGTGACGCCGGCGGATGCGTCCACGACCTCACCCGCGTATCCGCTCGACGAGACGGCCGCGTCGAGCCACTCCTCGAGGCCGGCGCCGCTCGAGACGACGAGGTCGGCCGAGCCGAGCGCGACGAGGTCGGCGGGAGTTGGCTCGAAGCTGTGCGCGCTCATGCCTGGCTGCAGCAGCTGCGTGACCTCGACGTTCAGGCCGTCGGTGAGCTCACGCGTGAAGTCGGCGACCTGCGTGGTCGTCGCGACGACCGTGAATGCCTCGCCCTCCGCCGTGGGTGCAGCGGATGCATCGGTGCCGGCGGCCGGGCCGGAGCACGCGGCCAGGGCGAGCGTCGAGAGTCCGGCGAGGGCGGTGAGGGAAGAAGGGCGGAGGTTCACCAGTGGAGTGTAAAACGTACTGAGAATCAATGTCAATTGCGCTCGGGCGCTTCGGCCAGAGTTGTGGGTGGATGCGCCTCCAGCGGGCACCAGAGACGTCGCGCCACAACTCTGTGCGACCCGGCGGACGCGTCAGCAGCCGGCGCCCCGCAAGAGCAGGGCTTCCACCTGCCTCAGTCGAGCAGCAGCGC
Source organism: Pseudoclavibacter sp. JSM 162008 (assembly GCF_041366455.1). Taxonomy (NCBI): domain Bacteria; kingdom Bacillati; phylum Actinomycetota; class Actinomycetes; order Micrococcales; family Microbacteriaceae; genus Pseudoclavibacter; species Pseudoclavibacter sp. JSM 162008. The sequence goes on along the minus strand of NZ_JBEWYX010000006.1, from coordinate 31,372 downwards.
GGGCTCTTCCACGATCGTCGCCACGTCGGCGAGGAAGCGGCTCGCGACGTCGCCGTCGACGAGGCGGTGATCGAACGAGGCGCCGAGGGTCGTCACCATGCGGGGGCGAACCTCGTCTTCGAACACCCACGGCTTGAGCTTGATGGTGCCGAGGGCGAGGATGCCGACCTCCCCCGGGTTGATGACGGGCGTGCCCGTGTCCATGCCGAAGACGCCGATGTTGGTGATCGTGAACGTGCCGTCGCGCATCTCGGTGGGCGGCGTCTTGCCGTCGCGGGCACGGTAGGTGAGCTGCTCGATGGCCTGCGCCAGCTGGTGCAGGGTCATGGCGTGCGCGTCCTTGATGTTTGGCACGATGAGCCCGCGCGGGGTCGCGGCGGCGAGGCCCAGGTTTACGTAGTGCTTGATCGTGTACTCCTCGTCGGTCCACGCCGCGTTGACGGTCGGGTTCCGGCGGATCGCCCACATCACGGCGCGCGCCACGATCAGCAGCGGCGAGACCTTCACGCCGGCGAAGTCGGGCGACGCCTTGAGGCGCTTCACGAACTCCATCGTGCGGGTCGCGTCGACGTCGGTGAAGAGCGTGACGTGCGGGGCCGTGAACATCGACGACACCATGGCGTTCGCCGTCGCCTTGCGCACACCCTTGACTGGGTGCTTCTCCTCGCGCACCTCGCCCCAGATGGGGGTCTCGAGGTTCTTGAAGACGCTCGCCTGCTGCGCGTGACGGATGACGTCGTCTCGCGTCGTCTCGCCGGCAAGGCCGGTCGGCTCGACCTGCGACAGGTCCACGCCGAGGTCCTTCGCGAGCTTGCGGATGGGAGGCTTCGCGATGATCGGCGATGCGGATGCGGCGGGCACCGACCCGGGCCGTGCCTGCGTCTGCGTTCCCCCGGAGACCGCGACCGGTGCGGGAGCCTGGGCTGGCGGGCGGTGCGACGGCTGGGCCGGAGCCGGGATCTGCGCGGGGCGCGTCGGCTGGGCAGGCGCCGCAGACTTCTTGCGGCGACGGGTGGTGGGCGCGTCGCCCAGGCCGTAGCCGACGAGCACCGAGTTGGCGCCAGACTCGGCGCCCTCGGTGGAGACGGTCGAAGCCGCATCCGCCTGGGCCGCGTCGAACTCGAGGTCGGCGGCGGGGGCTTCGGGCGCCGCGGTGGGCGTCTCGCTGCCGCTGCTGGCGCCGGCGGTCTCGATGGAGAGGATGTGCTTGCCCACGTCGACGGTCTGCCCTTCGCTCGCGAAGAGCTCGACGACACGACCTTCGAAGGGGCTGGGCAGCTCGACGATCGACTTGGCGGTCTCGATCTCGCACAGCGTCTGGTTCAGTTCGACGGTGTCGCCGGCCTTGACGTGCCAGGAGACGATCTCGGCCTCGGTGAGTCCCTCGCCGACGTCGGGGAGTTCGAAGTTCTCGGTGCTCATATGCGTGCTGTCTCTATCTGTGCGTGAGGGTGCGTGCGGGCGTCGGGTGCCGAGGTCAGTACTCGAGCGAGCGGTCGACGGCCTCGAGGATGCGGTCCGCGTCCGGCAGGTAGCTCGCCTCGAGCTTGGCTGGCGGGAACGGCACGTTGAAACCCGACACGCGAAGCACCGGGGCCTCGAGCGAGAAGAACACCCGTTCCTGCACGGTCGCGGCGATCTCCGAGCCGATGCTCGCGTTCGAGGGCGCCTCCTGCGCGACGACGAGGTGGCCCGTCTTGCGAACGGATTCGACGATGGGCGCGTAGTCGATGGGGCTCAGCGAGCGCAGGTCGATGACCTCGATGCTGATGCCCTCGTTCTCGGCCACGGCGGCGGCCTGCAGCGCGACGGCGGTCATGGCGCCGTGCGCGACGACCGTCGCGTCGGTGCCGGTGCGCGCGACGCGGCTCGCGTGCATCCCGGCCGCCGGAGCGCCGAGGCTGACCTCGCCCTTCTGCCAGTACTTGCTCTTCGGCTCGAAGAACATGACGGGGTCGTTGCTCTTGATCGCCTGCTGGATCATCCAGTAGGCGTCGTTGGGCGTCGACGGGGAGATGAGGCGCAGGCCCGCCGTGTGGGCGAAGTACGCCTCGGGGCTCTCCTGGTGGTGCTCGACGGCGCCGATGTGCCCGCCGTAGGGCACGCGGATGACAACCGGCATCTGCAGGCGGCCCTCGTTGCGGTTCGTGAGCTTCGCGAGCTGCGTCGTGATCTGGTCGAAGCCGGGGAAGATGAATCCGTCGAACTGGATCTCGCAGACGGGCCGGTAGCCGCGCATGGCGAGGCCGATGGCGGTGCCGATGATGCCGGACTCCGCGAGTGGGGTGTCGAGCACGCGGTTCGCCCCGAAGTCGCGCTTCAGGTGCTCGGTGACGCGGAACACGCCGCCCAGCGTGCCGATGTCCTCGCCCAGCTGGATGACCTTGTCGTCGTCCTCCATGGCGCGGCGCAGGCCGGCGTTGATGGCCTTCGCGAGCGGCATGGTGACCGTCTCTGGCGCATCCGCGTCAGGTCCGCTCTGCGTGGTGCTCGTGGCGACGTCGGTCATCGGCTTGCCTCCTGGTTCGCGGCCTCGTCGAAGGACGCCTCGTATCGGCGCAGCCACTGCTTCTCTTCCTCGAGCTGCGGGTGCGCGTCGCTGTACACGTTGTCGAACATCGAGTCGTTGTCGGGCTCTTCGATCTCGAAGACACCGCGGCGCACGTCGGCCGCGTAGTCCTTCGCTGCCTCATCGACGCCGGCGAAGAAGTCCTCGCCGACGCCCTGGCCGCGCAGGTAGGCGGCGAGGCGGGCGATGGGGTCGCGGCGGCGCCACGACTCCTCCTCGTCCTTCGTGCGGTACTTCGTGGGGTCGTCGGTCGTGGTGTGCGCGCCCATCCGGTAGGTCTCGGCCTCGATGAAGCCGGGGCCGCCACCCGCGCGGGCCCGCTCGAGGTGCGAGCGTGTCACGGCGAAGCTCGCCATGACGTCGTTGCCGTCGATGTGCGTCGAGGGCATGCCGAAGCCGCCCGCGCGCTTGTAGAGCGGGTTGTTCGCCTGCACGGAGACCGGCACGGAGATGGCCCACTGGTTGTTCTGCAGGAAGAAGACGAGCGGCACCTGGTAGCTCGTCGCGAAGACGTAGGCCTCGTTGGTGTCGCCCTGGCTGGTCGCGCCGTCACCGAAGTAGACGACGGTCGCCTCGTCCTTGTCGAGGTCGCCGGTGCCTGTGGCACCGTCGAACTTCTGGCCGAGCGCGTAGCCGGTGGCGTGCAGGGTCTGCGAACCGATAACGAGCGTGTAGGGACGCACGCCGTGACCTTCCGGCGACCATCCGCTGTGCGTCACGCCGCGCAGCAGGCGGAGCACGTCAACGAGGTCGACGCCGCGCACGAACGCGACGCCGTGCTCGCGGTAGGAGGGGAACACCGCGTCCTGCGGGCGCATGGCGTAGGCGGAGCCGATCTGCGCGGCCTCCTGACCTTCCGCCGGGACGTAGAGCGACAGCTGGCCCTGGCGCTGCAGCATGGTCGACTCGCGGTCGAATGCTCGCACGTAGCTCATGTCGCGGTACGCGCGCAGGTAGTCCTCGGTGCCGAGCAGCTCAAGCTGCTCCAGGAAGGGCTCGGCGGCCTTCGTCGGCTTCACCTCTCCCTCTGGAGTGAGGATCTGCACGGTCTCGTCGCCTGGAGTCACGTCGTGTGGCGCCTTCCTGCTGTTCCGATCCCGAATGCGGTTGCCCGAGATTTCGCCAGTCTAGTTCTCCGCCCCACCGCGATTCAGGAGAAATCCTCCAACAGTTCGGGCGGACCCTGCACGAGATGGACGAGGGCATACCGTCAGCCGACCCAGGCCGTTCTCTCCGGCATCAGGGAGAATACGGGTATGCGAGCCCTCTTGAGCATCATCATCAACGCCGTCGCCCTCTGGGTCGTGACCCTCATCCTGCAGTCGCACGTGCAGGTGATCCCGTTCGAGGACTCGACGTGGGGCGTCATCGGAACGCTCGCGCTCTTCGGCCTCATCTGGGGTGTCGTGAATGCCGTGGTCGGCGGTTTCGTGCGCGTCGTGGCGTTCCCCCTGTACATCCTCACGCTCGGCCTCATCTCCTTCATCGTGAACGGCTTCCTCTTCTGGCTGGTCGGTGTCATCAGCGAGAGCATCGGCTTCGGCATCGAGGTCTCCGGCTTCTGGTGGGCGGTGCTCGCGGCGCTCATCATGTCGGTCATCACGTCGATCCTCGGCGCCTGGGTGCGGGGTGCCGACTCGAAGTTGAAGAGCGACAAGCGCCGCCGCGAAGACTGACCCCGTCGCTCAGAGCTTGATGTCGTCGGGTTCGAGGTTGCTGGTGATCGGCGCGAACTTCTCCTCCAGGAAGCGGTTCGCCTCGTCGAGCGCGGCGTCCCGGTCTGGGAGCGGGTTGAGCCTGCTCACTGTCGAGAGCGTCGTCTCTTCGAGTTCGAACCCCTCGTAGGCGTCGAGAAGTTCGGCCCGCGCCCTCTCGAGGGCCTGGTCGCCGCTGGCGTCTGCCAACCCGGCGGTGTCGAGGTACCTCGTCTGCGAGTGCGCCGCCAGCGGGTCGTCGCCCATCGGCGCCAGGGCGTCGACGTCCGCGACCACGACCGTCGAATCCGAGCCGTCCGGCGCGAGTCCCTGCAGGCCGACGATCGGGTCCTCCCGGTGCTGGATCTCGATGATCGGAGCTTCCCGCCCGCTTCTCCCCTCCTGCTTCTGCAGCTCTGCTCGGAGCCTTTCCGCATCGATAGGGCCTCCGATGGAGACGAGGCCCTTCGTGTCGAACTTGCCGGTGCCGGCGATGGTCGCCGCGACGAGCGCGCCCTGCGAGTAGCCGGCGAACACGACCGCGTCACCCGGGTCGATGCCGGCGACGTCCATGGCGGCGAGCACGGCTGAGACCGACTGCGCGTCGATACCCGCATAGGCGGCGAGGTTGCCGGCGAGGTCGAACGGGTTCCCCGTCGTCCCGTAGGCCTGGTTCGAGGTCCCCGTGATCGCAACCTCGTAGAGCTGCGCGCCGTCCGCGTCCACGTAGCTTGTGATGCGCACCTGGGGCCCGCCGTCGACGGATGGCGGGATGGCGGCGACGAGCTCGTGAAGGCCGGCGGGCGGTGAGGTCCGCCCGTCAAGCGGGACGGCGGTGCTCGTCACACGGAAACGATCGCTCGGGACGAGACCGGCAACACCCGCACCCGCGAGCGCCCATGACACGAGAGTGCTGCCGTCAGCTCCGTGCACGGGCGGAAGACCGAGAAGGCCAAGGGCGAAGTCGTCGGCGTTCTCGACGGTCACGCGAATGAGGTCCTGGATGCGCGGGTCGCTCAACGTGGGCGCGTCGCCGGACAGTGCTACGACCGCAGCGATGCCGGCCGCTGGCCCGAGGAGCGCGACCGTGAGCGGCACCGAGCGGCCGAGCGCGTTGGCGACGCTGGCACCGACCGCATCGATCACGGCCCGAGAGAGCACCTCGGCACGTTCGTAGAGCTCAGCCGCGAGGAGGATGCGGTCGCCCAGCGAGGAGAGCTGCAGCTCGAGCGGCGCTCCTCCATAGAACGCCACCTCGGCCTGTGCGGACGAGGCCGCGAACGACAGCCCGGAAGAACTCAACCAGGCGTTCGGGGGCATCCACTCCTGCGCGGCGAGGATGGAGCGCAGCGCCGTGAAGTCCACCGCGAAGAGACCGGCGCGGGCGGCGACGGCTCGGACGTCACTCGCGCCGATGACAACAAGCTCGCCACTCACAGCGCGCTCAGCCCCGCGGATTCGAGGGCGAGGGCGTCGTGCACCGATCGGTAGTCCTTTTCTGCGAGCACGGCCGCGGTGGCGGCGAGCGAGATCGCATCGGCGAGCAGTCCCGCCTCGAGCGCGAGGCACCGCTGCGCAGGCGAACTCCACGTGTCCGAGTTGGCGAGCAGTCTGAGCCCAGTACAGATGTCGCGAGCCCCGGAGTCGAACGCCTGCAGTGCTCGAGCATTGTCGAGAGCCACCTGCTGCAGTTCTCGGAGGATCTGCGCTCGGACGGCGTCGACGGCCGGCAGGGTGGGGCCGATCACCGGCAGCGCGATGTGAACGGTTGGCATGGTCTCTGGCATTAGCTGCCGTCCTCTCGTTCTTCGAAGGCTTCGATCCTCGAACGCGAACGCGCACCAGAACGGATGCACCGGCTGCGGTGTGCACAGCGTCACGTCCACAGGCGAATGGTCTGCAGAGTGGGGCCGGGTTCAGCGTCGTCGGAGAAGAGCGGATGAACGGGCACGCGGATGTGCGCGGAATGCGTGACAATGGGCGTCATGGCGAAAAACAGCAGGGACGCGGTCTTTCGCATCATCTTCGTCTGCACGGGCAACATCTGCCGCTCCCCGATGGCCGAGGTCATCTTCCGCGACATGGTCGAGAAGCTCGGGCTGGGCAGCGCCGTCAGCATCGCATCCGCCGGCACCGGGGAGTGGCACGTCGGCGAGAAGGCGGACCCCCGCACGCAGTCGGCGCTCGAGCGGGCCGGATTCACGGCCGAGAACCACCGCGCGAAGCAGTTCGAGGTCGACTGGTTCGACACGTTCGACCTCATCGTCACCTTCGACCGCGGCCAGCGGCGCATCCTGAAGGCGTGGGCCTCCGACGACGAGCAGCGCTCGCTCGTGCAGCCGCTGCTCACGTTCCACCCGGCGCCTCCAGGCGGGATCACGGAAGTCCCGGACCCGTACTATGGCAACGACCAGCTCTTCGACCACGTGCGCGACATGATCACGAGCGCATGCGAGGAGCTTCTTCGCCAGATCGAGCCCGTCGTCCGGTCGGCGCTCACGTCGCGCGCCGGATCGTCCTCATCCCAAGGAGCACAATGAGCCCCCTCCCTCCCCAGATGCTGAGTCCCCTCGACTCGCGGTACCGCAAGAGCGTCGAAGGTCTCGGCGAGCACCTCTCCGAGGCCGCCCTCAACCGGGCCCGTGTGCACGTCGAAGTCGAGTGGCTGCTGTTCCTCACTGACCGCGAGATGTTCGGGTCGCACAAGATCGACGCTGACAAGGCCGCCGCGTTGCGTGCCGTCGTCACCGACTTCGGCCAGAAGGACATCGACGAGCTCGCCGAGGTCGAGGCTCGCACGCGCCACGACGTGAAGGCCGTCGAGTACTACGTGCGCGCCCGCCTCGAGGAGCTCGGGCTGAGCGAGCTCGCCGAGCTCACCCACTTCGCGTGCACGAGCGAGGACATCAACAACCTCTCGTACGCCGTCACCATCCGCGACGCCGTCACCGACGTCTGGCTGCCTTCCGCTTCTGGGCTCGCGGACCGCATCGCCGAGCTCGCCGTCGAGCTTCGGGATGTTCCCCTACTCTCGCTCACGCACGGCCAGCCCGCGACGCCGACCACGCTGGGCAAGGAGCTCGCCGTGTTCGCGCACCGCCTGCGCCGCCAGCTGAAGCGCGTCGAGGCAACCGACTACCTCGGCAAATTCGCCGGCGCGACCGGCAACTTCGCGGCGCACCAGGCGGCGAGCGCCGACACGAACTGGGAGCAGCTCGCCGACGAGTTCGTCACGGGTCTCGGCCTCAGCTGGAACCCGCTGACGACGCAGATCGAGTCGCACGACTGGCAGGCCGAGCTGTACGCCGACGTGTCGCGCTTCAACCGCATCCTGCACAACTTCTGCACCGACGTGTGGACCTACATCTCGCGCGGCGTCTTCCGCCAGATCCCGCAGGCGGGGTCGACGGGTTCGTCGACGATGCCGCACAAGATCAACCCGATCCGCTTCGAGAACGCGGAGGCGAACCTCGAGATCTCGAGCGCCCTCCTCGACTCGCTCGGCTCGACCCTCGTCACGTCTCGCCTGCAGCGCGACCTCACCGACTCGAGCGCGCAGCGCAACATCGGTGTCGCGTTCGGCCACTCGCTGCTCGCGCTCGACAACGTGACGCGCGGCCTGCGCGAGATCGCCGTCGACGAGGAGCTGCTCGCGAACGAGCTCGACAGCAACTGGGAGGTGCTCGGCGAGGCGATCCAGACCGTCATCCGCGCCGAGATCGTCGCGGGGCGCTCATCCATCGCCGACCCCTACGCCGTGCTGAAGGACCTGACGCGTGGCCGCCGCATCGGCAAGGCCGAGCTCGTCGAGTTCGTGACGGGTCTCGACATCGGGCAGGACGCGAAGGACTCGCTTCTCGCGCTCACGCCCGGCAGCTACACGGGCGCCTCGTCGCGCCTCGTCGACCACCTGAGCTAAGCGCTCAGGTTCCAGCTCTACTTGCTGGTGGGGGCCTCGCCCGACGTCGTCTCGTCGAGCGGGGCCTCTTCTGCGTCTGCAGTCGGGGCGGATGCGGGGGCATCCGTTGTCGGCGTCGGATTCTGCTCCGCGACAGGCTCGGCGGTTGCTGTGGGCTCGGCGGTTGCTGCGGGCTCGGGAGCCTCGGAGTCTGCGACGACCGGCTCGCTGCGCACGGCTTCGTCGGCGGCCGCCCGCTTCGCCGCACGGCTCTCCTCGCCTTCGTCGCTGCGCGAGACACCCTGCTCGGCGTTCTCGAAGCGGTCGAGGTAGCGCTCGGCGTCGGGGTTCGGCGAGTAGGAGAGCACGAGCATCGCGATCACGAGGATCGCTGCGATGAAGGCGACCCCGGCGAAGACGAGGGCGAGCACGAAGTCCTGCGTGGTGAGCAGCAGGATGAGGAGCACGAATCCGGCCATGACGGCGGAGATGCCGAGCAGTTCGAAGGGCTTCAAGACCGCGCGGCGCTTGGGTTGTGTCACTGGGGAATCAGGCTTTCTTGGTGAGTTCTGGCTTGGCGGCCGGCGCATCGGCGAGGATGCCGCGAAGGGTGATGCCTTCGATGACCAGCAGCACGCCGAGCACGGCGAGGTACGCGCCGACGTAGCCGACGGTCTGCACGGATGCGGTGAGGCTGCCCTCGACCTGCTCGAGTCCGCCGTAGTCGACGCGCAGGTCTGGTGGGATGATCGCGACGAGGAGTCCGAGCAGCACCGTGATGGCGCCGGTGATGAGGACCTCTCGGGAGAAGAACTTGGTGGCGCGGCCGACTCGGGCGCTGATGAGCTCGAGCGCGCCCGTGACGAGCGCCCAGGTCGCGACGGTCGCGATGAACGCGGCCGGGGTTGCGTGCTCGATCTCGGCCGTGCCCATGAAGAGGGCGAAGCCACCGGCGAGGGCTGAGACGACGGCGCGCACGAAGGTGAGGGCGCGGGCCGGGTGGTCCCTGAAGCCGACGGCCTCGAAGCCGATGAGCACGCCGGATGCGAGCGCGAACGCCCCGAAGGTGATGAACCCGAACGAGGCCGAGTGGTCCTGCGAGAAGGTGATGACGGCGGCGATGATCAGCGCGGGCACGGCGCGGGCGATCATCGACATCCACAGGCGTTCCGGTACCGCGGTGGGCCCCACTTGCATCGTCATCGTTCGCTCCTCACGATCTGCGGCCAGTCTACCCAGTGGGTCGTGTGTGGCTCCCCGGCGGGTCAGGCCGTCACCGTGTTGCAACCTGGGCCCCGCCATCCCGGGCCGAACGCGCCTGCTGCGGTCTCGCTCAGCGGACGTCGACGAGTCCGGCGCGGATGCCCCAGAGCACGACCTGCAGGCGGTCCCTCGACGCGGTCTTCTGGAGCAGCCCCGCGAGGTGGTACTTCACCGTGGTGGGTTCGACGTACAGCTCGCCGGCGATCTCGGCGTTGGACAGGCCGCGCGCGAGCAGCCCGAGCACGTCGAGCTCCCGTTCGGTCAGCACGATCTGCGGCGGCGCGGCAGCGAGAGCAACAGGTCGCCGCCTGTCGGCGAATTCGTGGAGGATGCGGCGCGTGAGCCGCTGGTCGAGCGTCCCGTGCCCCGCGGCCACCGAGCGGACCGCGGCGAGCAGCGTCGCCTCATCCGCGCCCTTCAGCAGGAACCCGGCAGCCCCGGCCTCGAGCGCCGCGAACACGTCGGCGTCGACGTCGAAGGTCGTGAGGATGAGCACCGCGGCGCCGAGCGATGGGTCTGCAGCGATCATCCGCGTCGCTTCGATGCCGTCGGTGCCTGGCATGCGGATGTCCATGCAGACCACATCGGGGTTCAGCTCGCGAGCGAGCCGGGCCGCTTCTGCACCGTCGGCGGCTTCGGCGACGACCTCGAAGTCGGCCTCCGCGCCGAGGATGACGGACAGCCCGGCGCGCACGACCGCCTGGTCGTCGGCGATGAGGATCCGGATCATGATGCCTCCCCGTCTCGGTCCACGCCTCGGCCTGCGCCGCCGATCGTGAGCTCGTTGCGCCAGCCGCCGTCGCTCGTTTGTCCAGTCTTCAGAGTCGCCCCCACAAGCTCGGCCCGTTCGGCCATGCCGGAGAGCCCGTACCCCGGCTGCGCGGGCGCGCGCGGCGCGACCGCATCCGGTGCAGGCCCTGTCGGCGCGTTCGCGACGACGATGGCCACCTCGCCCTCATCGAAGCGGACGCTGACGTCGCTGCGCGCACCCCGAGCATGCCGGGCCGCGTTCGCCAGGGACTCCTGCACCATGCGGTACGCGGCGGCCTCCGTCAGCGGGCCGAGCGACCGAGGCGCACCGATGACGCGGAATCCGACGACCTGGCCCCGCTCCCGTGCGGCATCGACGAGCGTCGCGATACCGGCAAGATCCGGGGTGGGGCTCGGGCGATCTGGCCCGCCGTTCGACTCGTCGTCGCTTCGCAGCAACCCGACGGTGCGCCGGAGGTCGACGAGCGTCGTGCGTGCGTCATCTTGGATGCCCTGCATCATGGCCCGCGCACGCTCGGGATCGGAGCGCGTCAGGGTCGTCGCCGCCTGCGCACTCACGATGATGCCCGACAGGTGGTGGCCGGCGATGTCGTGCAGCTCGCGTGCGAGCGCGGTGCGCTCTGCCCGGAGCTCGCCGCGCGCCCGCTCCACCTGCCGCTGCTCGGCCATGCGCGCCTGCTCGCGGAGCGCATCCGTCAGCCGCTCCCGCCCGAGCACGTAGTCGGCGACGCCCGCGGGAAGGACGTAGAGGAGCAGGATGCGCAGGAGCAGCGTTGCAGTGAGGACGAGCGGCGCCTCGCGCGACCCGAGGAGCATCGCGACGCCACCGACGGTGGTCGTCGCCGCGGCCCCCACGACGAGCGCGATGAGCGCGGATCGCCGGGGCAGGTGTCGCACGACACGGTACGAGGCGATGCCCACGGCGAGCGCGCCGATGCCGAGCTCCCCGGCCGTCGTGCCGAGGATGGCGAGGTCGAGGCCGACGACCGCCCCGAACACAGGCAGCGGTCGGAGGCGGCGCGGCCAGAGCAGCAGCGCCTGCACGGCGATGAGACCCGCCAGCAGCAGCGGTGACCCGGTTCCGGGAACCGACGCGAAGAGTGCGCGATCCCAGGTGCCGATCGCGAGGAATCCGACGGCTCCCGCCAGCACGAGGAGACTGGGCGTCGCTGACCAGAGGGCGCCGATCACGGCCGAGTTCCGCGGCGATGAGCGCATGACCCGATTCAACCACGTCGGGTGGTGGCCGCCGACGAGGCCACCACCCGACGCGAACGCGTCGTCTGCTACTGCCCGCACAGCGTCTCGTCGAGGGCGTCGATGACCATGCGGTAGTGCGCGAGGAGCTGCTCGTTGTCGTCGGCCGACACGACCGCCCAGGGCAGCGCGGTGACGGCGATCGTCACGGCGGTGCCGTCCGGGCCGATGGCGTTGCGAGTCTGCGTTCCGGGGATGTCTCCCCCGTGTCCCCACGCGACTCCGCCGCAGGACAGCGGGTAGCTCTGCACGCCGAGGCCGTACGCGGCCCCGGGAGTCAGCTCGTCTCCCGCGGGTACGGTGGTCTGCATCTCGGCGATCGACTCCGCGCTCAGGAGACTGCCGTCGAGAAGGGCCCGCATGAAGGTGTTGAGTTCGGACGGCGTCGACACGAGAGCTCCGGCGGCCCAGCCGAACGCGGGGTCCAGGTCGGTGATGTCCCGGAAGTCGCCAGGCGTCTCCGCGTGGTAGCCGCGGGGGTGCTCGCCGCGCAGCTGCCGCTCACCGGGTGCGGGCAGGTAGGTGTGCTCGAGGCCGAGCGGTGAGGTGATGCGCTCCTCGATCTGGGTGGCGAGGGCCCGGTCGGTGACGGCCTCGATCATGAGCCCGAGCACGAGGTAGTTGGTGTTGCTGTACGCCCACTTCTCGCCCGGGGCGAAGGCCGCGGGACGCTCGAACGCGACGTCGAGCATGTCCCTGGGGGAGATATAGGTGTGCTGCGCGCCGAACGCGTCCGCGGCGATCTTGTCCGCGTATTCGGGCAGGCCGGCGGTGTGCTGGAGGAGCTGGCGCACTGAGATCTTCGTGCCATCGACCCCGTCCCCGGTGACGAGGCCGGGCAGATACGTGTTGATCGGCTCATCCAGCGCCACCTGCCCCTCTTCGGCGAGCTGCAGCACGATCGTCGACACGAACATCTTCGTGTTGCTGCCGATGCGCACCTCCCCGTCAACGGGTGGAGCCTCCCCCGCGGCGAGGTCTCCCTGTCCGAGGGCGAGGTTCGCGCTCCTGCCCTCGGCGTTGGTGACGGATGCGAGAACGCCAGGGTAGCCAGCGTCCACGAGCGCCTGCATCGTCGCCTCGTGCGGGTCCGGGCCGACATCCGCGTTGGCGTTCGCACTGTTCGACCACGCACCGACGCCGATCGCGCCGGCCGCCAGGACGCCGGCGGTGGCGATCACCGCGGTCAGCTTCCTCGGGCGGCCGCTCAGAACGGGGGCTGTCGGATCGGTGGGCTGTGCGTCTGCGGTTCGTTGCGTTTCCATGCCTCCAGCGTGACGAAACGCGCCGCCCGGCACCCCATCCCTGCGAACAGTCGCGCCTGCTTGCGTGGCCAGTCCGCTCGCGGCTCCCGGCTCCAACGTCAGCGATGCAGGCCCGGACCGCCGTCGACGTCGTGACCGTAGAAGTACTTGACTCCGGCCCGCCACGGAAGGGCGAGGAGCCGCTCGGCGTACTCGGTGAACGCCGCGACGTCGTCTGGCCCGACCGTGCTGCCGATGGTGGGATGCGCGAGGCCCGAGCAGGTCGCAAGAAGTTCCGCGTTCGGGCGGATGAGCACCGGACCCCCGGCCGCAGCTCGATCGACTCCTTCCAGGAATTCATCGAGGAAGATCTGCGGGGTGAATTCGGCCCCGCGGAAGACGTAGGTCGCGGGGACGTCGGCCAATGCCGCTGTCATCTCACCCGCCCACGCGTCGACGGTCGAGTCTTCGTCGTAGAGATCGAACTCGACTCCGGACAGGTCGAACCCGCTGTCCGTGGCGACCTCGAAAGTGATGTCATGGATCTCGTCGAAGACCCGCGCAAGCTCGACGTACCGGACTGTGGCTGCGCGGGCCAGGAGCACCCGGCCGGAACCGGCGTACACGGATCCGTCGTCGTTGTCGGGCAGGACGAACAGGCAATCGTCCGTTGCTTCGTATTCGGTCGCGGTGGCCAGGATCAGATCGAGGAGCCGGAGCTTTTCCTCACGCCCGAGCCAAGCGATGTCGCCGCTGTAGGTGTCGAGCAGTTCAGCGCGGCCTGTGAAGTCGCCGAGTTGCGCGAGGGCGAGCCCTGTTTCGAGTTTCGCTGAGGGGGATGACGCGTCCGCCCAGGCATGATGCAGCGCTTCGAGCTGAGTGGCGTCTGGAGCGGGTCCGAACATGCGAACACGCTAGTGGTCAGGCCTCTGAGCGCTGCGGTGGGCGCACCACTCTGACGACGGGTTCAGTTTCGCCCGATACCCGCTAGCTTCGAGGCCGACCGAACCGCCGCGGCCAGGATCGTCTGCCGCGCACTTCCCAGCGGGAGACGCGGCGCGCACTGCCAGATCGTCATTCAGGCACCGGTCGTGGCCCCCTGCGCTCGATCCTCTCGATTCAGGAGTCTCAGCGCGAGCGCGAACATCATCGGGCTCAGGGCATCGTAGAGATGAGACAGCGCTGCACGGTCTCCCCAGCCCACGAGCGCGAGGCCGGCGTTCAACGCCTCATGCCCGAGTCGGATCCTGCATCGGCACGTGACCGATCTGCCATGACAGTGCTCATCGTGCGCCACCTCGCGGAGGCCCGCAACTCGATCTGGACCGATCTGAAATCGACGTGGTGATTCTCTCTCCGCGAACGCTCCGAAGCCAGCGGCTTTTCCTTGAGCACTAGAACTCCTCAGTTAGGTAACTGACCTAAGTCGAGAGGGTGCTGGCCCTGAATTTCCTGAGACCACATTGCTCTGCGCATCCTCAACCGCCTGAGACTCGAGGCGAGTGCATGACCTACGTGACCGGAACCCCTCCACGGGCGACGGCACCGATGAGGGGTTCCTCGCCCGCTGCGCGGCAACGGTCGAGGCCGTGGACGCGGCACAGACACGCGCGAACGCGATGCCCGGCCTCTGGGGCGGCGACCGCGCCTCTTCCTCGCGGCGATCCCGCACGGGCACGCACAGCACCCGTGCTGTCCTCGATGCCCTTTGCCTCTACATGGCTCAGGCCGCGCAGCTCACGGTCGAGGCCGACGTGCGCCGCATCTCCGCCGACACCGGGTACGGCCGCACCACCGTCCACGAGGCACTACGTCGCCTCGCCACCCCCACCGACGAGGCCTCCCCCGAGTCGGCCTGGATCGTCCGCGAGGGAACCCCGGAGGGCGCCCACGCGCAGCGCTACCGCCTCTCCCAGAAGTTTTCCACAGGGGCAGGAGTGGGCAACCGGACACAAGTGCGTGCACGCCCCGCCGCAGCCTCCCCCCTGCCCGCTCGAAGCCAGCACATCGCCCGGCTTGCGAAGAACCTCCAGACGCTCGCGCACGACACCTTCGCCGCTCCTCGCAGCTTGGGTCGCACCGCTGGCCTCGTCTACAAACACATTGACGAAGGGTCTGTGCTTACCGTCGACGAGGTCGCCCGCAGTACCGGCCTCGACGCCCGCCGCACCCGGCAAGCCCTCCGTTCCCTTCACCTGCACGGTCTCCTCTCCCGTACCGATTACGGTTGGGCTCGGGAAGAAATCAGCTCCGTTGACGTCGTGGCGCACGCCCTCAATGTCGCGGGGCATCTCGCAGCTCGTCGAGCGCGCTATGCCGACGAGCGGCACTGCTGGGCGTGGTGGCAGGCTGAGGTGCAGTGGATGTCGAGGCGCGGGAAACAACGCCGTCGACGCCGCTCCCCCACGGCCGCTCAGCTGCTCAGCGTCAGCGACCGGCCGGACTATCCGAGATACCCCCGCAGCGAGGGTCGAGGCGACCACCGAGCCGCGCTCGCGCTCGTGCGGGCTGGCACCGTCGACGCTCCAGCGCTGCGCGCCGCGTGAATCTTTCGACCGAATCGAATTTCTGAGTTCTACGCTGACGACATGTGCGGCCGATACGTCATCGCGAAGACCAGCAGCGACCTCCTGTTCGAGTTCGACGCGGGCGGTGAGTTCGAGTGGGAGCCCGCCTACAGCATCGCTCCCACGAACTCCGCGCCGATCCTGCGTCAGCACGACGGTGAGCGCGAGTTTGAGAACGCCAAGTGGGGGTTTCGGCCGTCCTGGGCAAAGGCCGGCGGCCCGCCCCGCATCAACGCGCGCCTGGAGACCGTGGCAACGAACGGCCTGTTTCGGGGCGCTTTCGCGGGCAGCCGCTGCATCGTGCCGATGAGCGGCTACTACGAGTGGGAAGAAGTGGAAGAAGGTAAGCAGCCGTACTTCATCTCCTCCCCGGCGGCCGTGCTGGCCGCAGCAGGGCTGCAAGCTGCGTACAAGGATGAGAACGACGAGTGGCGCTCCACGTTCACGATCATCACCCGCGAAGCCAAGGACGCCTCCGGCGAGATCCACGACCGCATGCCCGTGTTCCTCGAACCGGCGATGTTCGACCGGTGGATCAGCGCTGAGAAGATCGAGCACAAGGACGCGATGCTGCACGAGCTCGACGAGACGTCGGCGGCCGTGGCCGCGACGATCACCACGCACCCGGTTTCTCGAGCCGTGAACAACGTCCGCACGCTCGACCGCACCGATGCCAGCCTCATCGAACCCATCACGCTCTAGCGAGCACCGAGGCGACGTCGTGAGTGAGGCAGTGCGGGTCTACACAACCGGGGAGCGCTGCGTGCGCTGCAAGCTCACCAAGAAGGCCATGGCCGCCAAAGGAATCGAGTTCGTCGAGGTCGACGTCACCCTGGCCGAGAACGCCGCAGCCCACGCCTACATCACCGACGAGCTCGGCTATACGGAAGCCCCCGTCGTGGTCGTCGACGACGAGGACCACTGGTCCGGGTTCCGTCCCGACCACATCGACCGGCTGGCTGCCCGCCTCTAATGGCGCTCGTCGCTTCGGGCGTGACTGTCGGTGGCAGCTGCGAGACTGCCTCTATGGCTGAGCAGCAGACCCACATCGTGACCCTCGACCTCACAGACAGCGACCGGTACGCGATCCTGGTCAACGCGCTCCAGGACTACGCGAGTGACGCTCTCGACAAGGCTCAGCGAGAAGACAGCACCACCGCGGAACGCGATCACTTCCAGAGCGTCGCCGCGACCGCGACCGAGCTCATCGACGAGCTGGGCTAGGCACCGGTCAATTCGCCATCCACGCACCCGGCTGCAGCTGGTTGTAGCTGTCGGTGAGGTAGTTGCCTCGATCCGCCAGGTATCGGTGACCGTCGACGAACACGGCTGCGCTTTCCAGCCCCGTCGCGGGCAGCTCGCGCAGCGAGTTCGGATAGCAGGGCGGAACCTTCTCCCACAACAACCACGAGAGACCGTCGACGGGGCGCGTCGCGAGCGGCACCCACTGAATCTCTTTGACGAAGGGCTGTCCCTTGATGCCCACGTAGTGGATGCGCCCGCAGCGCAATGTGAGCGCCGCGAGAGCGTAGGCGGCGGGAACGAGCTCTGCGGACGGCACGTCGGAGCCGGGATCGAACGAAGGGAACACGACCCGCAGGGTCCCACCAACCAGGGACATTTACGGAGAGCGGCCAACCCTTGTGGCGGCCCGGGAGCGCAGAGCGCTTCCGTCACCGTTCCGGAAGCGGCAATTCATGGCGACTGCGTGCCGCGCCTCTCGGCACCCTCGGGCTTGCCTATTCCGCGCTGGCTTGTGCGTCTTCGGCGTCGAACGCTGCCCGATACTGCTCTGGCACGGAGTGGATGAGTTTGAGTCGTTCGTTCGGGTTGATGAACAGGCCAGGTTGCACCCCCACCCACGTGTGCATGGCCCGTGACCAGGCCTCGACCGACTCCTGCACCACGAGCCCGATCAGCCGGGCGTAGGTGTCGGGTATTAGCCAGGACGTCGAGAGGTGGATTTGCTCCCCGTGAACAACTCCGGACATCCCCGAGTAGGTCTCCCCAATCGTGGGAATCTCTTCGGCCACCCGCTGCGAATACTGAAACCGGGTCTTCGCGTGCGCCCGTCCCACGATGACCTGGGACACCTCGTCGGTGGAGATTCCTTTTTTCGTGTGGCGCACCACGCGGACCCCGCTTTTCGCCAGGTCCTGCACGATGCCTTCGCGGAGCACGCGGTGTCGTTCTGCGTCGCTCGCGAGAGAGCCGGAGATGCTCTTTTCCAGAGACCGGAACAGTCCCGCGTACCCACGAGCTGCCCGCTCGTCCGGCTCGACATTCGCTGCGAGCGCCCACGACGTCGAGGCTGCGACTTCTGCGATGGACCTCGCAATTGGCATCGCCGGCAACGGGTAGAAGGTGCCTTGTTGCAGCAAGATATCGAGGCCCAGCAGGTGCGAGAGCATGGCGTTACTCGTCGCCTCGGCGTGAGCGACCTTCCACTGAAGCGCGAGCTTGTGCTGTCCCTGAGCCGCAGCGGCAGCTTCAATGCCGTACGGCGTGGAGGCGGATGCGGCGGCGAGCCGGCCCGCGTACCTCAGTGTTGAGGTGTCAACGTGCGCTCGGCACTGCCGGACGATGCGTCGCGCAGCGTCGGCAGCGAGCTGGAAACGCGCATCCTCATCGGTCATAGGCAGGTTGGGTGAGGAGTCGGGCTGCGGCTACGGGCGGGCAGCCGGCGTGGTTTGCGGGGTCTGGACGTACTGAGCGACCGCGTCGCGGACCACCTGAGAGATGGAGATCCCGCGCTCTTGCGCGACGAGGCGGACCTGCTCGTCAAGGAAGGGGGTTGGGCGCACCTTCCACACGTGAGACGCGGGGGCAGTCGCATCGAGGCGTGGACGTCCCTTGGCGACGCGCACGGCCGATTCCAGGTCGTCCGTCCCCGCGGCCTCGATGAGGGCGCGCTGGGCGGCCGCGGCCGCGGCAGGGCCGCGACGGACCGTGCCCTTCTTGGGGAGCAGCGCGCCAGCTTCCGCCTGTGCTGCGAGTTCGGTGTAGTCACTCATGGTCTTCTCCTTCAGTCAGCAGGTCTCGGTACAGGTCGCTCAGTTCCATCACGTGGAAGATCACTAAGTCACGTGGTGGGCGGTGAGCTGCGATGACTTCGAGGTAGCGCTCTGTCTGTGCGTGCGGGTGGCCGATGTACACCGTGGTGGTCTCTCCCGGCTTCCCATCAAGCTCGGCTGCCGCCTCGGCATGCGTCATCGCGTAGAGCGCATCTTCACGCGAAATGCCGTGCTTCGCCGCGCTTGGCGTCCACCGAATACCCATGCAAAAAACGTACCACAAAAAGAGACCACGAAACAGGGTGGCAGGTGCGATTCGGAGCGACGCGACCGTCCGCAGGCTCCGTCGCGAGGAGTATTGCTCAGCCGCAGCTCGATGTGGGCTGGGGTGCCTGTCCGTCACTCGTGACGAGTTGCGCTGCGCCGCAGTTCGTCACGTTGTTCTCCTCGGGTGTGCTGGTCGAGCACACCCCGGTTTCCGGGAGGACGAGCGTGACGAGGCGCGCTTGCTCGTGGTGTCCGGCGAGCTCATCCGCGATGGATCGCACTTGCTCGTACCCGGTGAGGAGCAGGAAGGTGGGGGCGCGGCCGTAGCTCTTCATGCCAGCGATGTAGAAGCCAGGTTCGGGGTGCGTGAGCTCGTCCACACCGTGCGGGTAAACGGTGCCGCAGGAGTGCGCGTTCGGGTCGATGAGGGGTGCGAGTGCTCGGGGTGCTTCCACGACGGTGTCGAGGTCGAGTCGGAGTTCGCGCAGCAGGTCAAGGTTGGGGCGGAACCCGGTCGCGTTCACGATCACGTCGACGTCTACGGAGGCGGCGACTCCGGCGCGAAGCCCGGTGACTCGAACGCCGCCATCTTCCGCGGGGGCGAGAGCGTCGATCTCGAACTGGTCGAGGAGCTGCACCTGCCCGGAGGTGACGAGCGCCCGGGTGGCCCCGCCGAGTTCGCCTCGCGCTGCGAGCTCGTCGTTGGCGGACCCGTACACGCGAGTGGGCTGTGTGCCACGAATGGCCCAGAAGATCTGTGTGGCAGGTTCCCGCTTGGCGAGGGAGGCGAGTTTCAGCAGGGTGTTCGCGGCGGAGTGGCCGGCACCGACGACGAGGACGCGTTTCCCGGCGAATTGAGCACGGTCGTGTCCGAGCACGTCGGGCAGGGCGTGGCTGAGGTGCTCGCGCACCTGGTCTGCGCCAATGGGCTCCAAACCGCTGGAGCCGATGGCGTTGCTGGTCTCGTACGTGCCGGACGCGTCGATCACGGCGCGAGCGAGCGTTTCGGTGACCCCCGCAGTGGATTTGGTGCGGAGCACGAAGGGGGCGCGTTCGCGTCCGAGTGTGCGGGTACGGTCCATGCCGCGACGCGTGACCGCGAGCACCCGGTGCCCGTAGCGGATGCGGTCCGCGAGGGCTGGCACCGCGGCGAGCGGCAAGAGGTAGTCGTCGACGAGCTGCTGCCCGGTGGGGAGAGTCTTGGCGGGCGGCGCTTCCCAATCAGCTTCATCCAGGAGGCGCGCGGCGGCCTCGTCGACGAGGTACTCCCACGGCGAGAACAGGCGCGTGTGCCCCCACGCCGCGACAGAGGCACCTGCCTGGTCTCCCGCTTCGAACACGACCACCTCCTGCCCTCGCTCCAGCAGCTGCGCGGCGGCGGCGAGGCCAACTGGCCCCGCGCCGATGATCGCGACCGGCAACGCGTCGAGCGCGGTGGTCGCCGCGGGGGTGAGGGCAGGGGAGGCGGTCATGGGTGACTCCTTGGGATCAGCGGACGGTGGTTGCGGCGGTGTCGAGCTCTACCGTGTCGAGTTGTGCGGTGGCGGCCTGCGGGTAGGTGGCGAGGCCCGCGGAGGCGAGGTAGTGCTCCGCGTCTTGGGCTGCGGCGCAGCCGGTGCCCGCAGCGGTGATCGCCTGCCGATACCGGAAGTCGACCAGGTCGCCTGCCGCGAACACCCCGGAGAGAGAGGTGTGGGTGGTGGGTGCGCTCACGCGCACGTACCGGTTCTCGTCGACGTCGACCTGCCCGTCGACGAGCTCGCTGCGGGGGTCGTGGCCGACGGCGATGAACAGGCCCGTCGCGGGCAGCTCGTCGAGCTGGCCCGTGACGGTGTCGCGCAGGCGCAGCGATTCCAGGTGATCGGTGCCGACGGCCTCGAGCACCTCCGAGTCCCAGCGCACGGTGATGCGCGGGTTCGCGAACGCGCGATCCTGCATGATCTTCGACGCGCGCAGCGAATCGCGGCGGTGGATGAGCGTGACGCTGTTCGCGAAGCGAGTCAGGAACATCGCCTCCTCCAGGGCGGAGTCCCCGCCCCCGACGACGGCAATGTCTTGGCCCTTGAAGAAGAACCCGTCGCACGTCGCGCACCAGGACACCCCGTGCCCGGTCAGTCGCTCCTCCCCCGGAACACCGAGCTTCCGGTACGCGGACCCCATGGCCAGCACGATGGCGTGCGCCTGGAACGTGCCCGAGTAGCCGGTTTCGACGGTCTTGATCGGACTGTCGAGCCGCAGTGCGGTGGCGTCGTCGATGACGATGCGCGTCCCGAACCGCTCCGCCTGCTGCCTCATGTTCTCCATCAGGTCGGGGCCGAGGATGCCGGACGGGAAGCCCGGGAAGTTCTCGACCTCCGTGGTGTTCACGAGCGCGCCGCCCGCTTCCACAGCGCTGGTGAGCAGTACCGGGGAGAGGCCGGCGCGAGCCAGGTAGATCGCAGCCGTGTACCCGGCAGGGCCGGAGCCGACGACGATGACGTTCTCGACGCTCACGTGCGCGAGCCTTCGAGCGCGATGGGGGTGACGCCGAGGCTGGCGAGCAGCTCAGTGACGTGCGTGTGGAGCTGGTCACGGATGACGCGCACCTCGTCGGTCCCCAGGCCGGACGGATCGGTGAGGTTCCAATCCTGGTACTGCTTGCCGGGGTACACGGGGCAGGCGTCACCGCAGCCCATCGTGATGACGACGTCCGCGGCTTGCACAACGTCGTCGGTGAGGGGCTTGGGGAACTCCTGGCCGAGGTCGAGCCCGAGCTCCGCCATCGCGTCGACCGCCTCCGGGTGGAGCGTCTTCGCGGGTGCGGAGCCCGCGGAGCGCACGTGCACCCTGTCGCCGGCCAGCGCCTGAGTGAGGAGCGCGGCCATCTGGGAACGGCCCGCGTTCTGCTCGCACAGGAAGAGGATCTCCGGCACGGGGCGAGCGATGTCGCCCTTCGCCTGCGCAAGCGCCGTCAGTCGGTCTTTGACGAACCTGGTCGTGTTGGTGATGAGGTGCGCCTTGACGGTGGAGGTGCGCAGGAGTGCCGCGTACGACTCGAGCACGTATCGCTCGACCGTCTCTCTGTTCAGGATGCCCGTGAACTGCTCGGCGAGCTGGTCGGCAAGGCGGTGCAGGGCTGCTTCGGGGTAGGCGAGGCCGGGCAGTCCTCGGCGCTGGCTGAGATCGGTCATGGTCGGTTACGCCTTCTCGGGAAGCAGGTCGGCGATGAGCGCTTCGACGCGCTGCTTGATGTCGTCGCGGATGGGGCGCACGGCTTCGATACCTTGTCCTGCGGGGTCGTCGAGCTTCCAGTCTTCGTAGCGCTTGCCGGGGAAGAACGGGCAGGCGTCGCCGCAGCCCATCGTGATCACGACGTCGGAGGCCTGGACGGCTTCCGTGGTCAGCACCTTCGGGGTGTTCCCCGCGATATCGATGCCCTCTTCGGCCATGGCCTCGACGGCGACGGGGTTGATCTGGTCTTTCGGCTCGCTCCCCGCGGAGAGCACCTCGATACGCCCGCCTGCGAGGGCGGTGAGGTAGCCGGCGGCCATCTGGGAGCGGCCAGCGTTGTGGACACAAACGAAGAGAACGGAAGGCTTGGCAGTCATCAGGAACTTTCTGTGCAGAGTGGGTGACGAACGGATCGGGACAGTGACCCCCTAAGTGGGAAATCACGCGGTTCGCTGGGGCGTGTCCGTGTTGCGAATGTATGGGCGGCAGGTAGCGCCCAGCTGTCCGCGAGGTTGCCGACGACGGCCGGCGTCGAGTGCATGCGCGTCGTCATGACTGCTCTAGACCGAGACCGAGGCCCGGTCCGGAATGTGTTCTTGGCGCCGCTCGCCCGGGAAAAGTCGTGGGCGCAGCCAGAGCGCAACGTAGACAAGGGCCACGAGCACGGGCACCTCGATCAGCGGGCCGACGATGCCCGCGAGGGCCTGACCGCTGGTCGCGCCGAACGTGCCGATGGCGACGGCGATGGCGAGCTCGAAGTTGTTGCCCGCCGCGGTGAACGCGAGCGTCGTGGTGCGCTCGTAGCCGAGCCCCACGAGCTTCCCGAGCCCGAAGCCGAGGAGGAACGTGACGGCGAAGTAGATGAGCAGCGGCAGAGCGATGCGGGCGACATCCCAGGGGCGGTCGATGACCTGCTGCCCCTGGAGGGCGAAGAGCATCACGATCGTGAACAGCAGCCCGTAGAGCGCGAACGGGCCCACCTTTGGGAGGAACCTGGACTCGTACCAGTCGCGGCCCTTCGTCGACTCCCCGATGCGGCGGGAGAGGTAGCCGGCGAGCAGCGGGATGCCGAGGAACACGAGCACGCTGATCGTGATGGCCCAGAAGGAGAAGTCCGCGCTGGTCGTGGGCAGGCCCAGCCAGGACGGGAGCAGTTGCAGGTAGAACCAGCCGAGCGCGCCGAACATGATGACCTGGAACACGGAGTTCAGCGCCACGAGGAACGCGGCCGCTTCCCGGTCCCCGCAGGCGAGGTCGTTCCAGATCAGCACCATCGCGATACAGCGAGCAAGTCCCACGATGATGAGCCCGGTCCGGTATTCGGGCAGATCTGGCAGCAGCAGCCATGCAAGGGCGAACATGAGGGCGGGGCCTACAAGCCAGTTCATGACGAGCGAGGAGATCAGCAGCTTCCGGTCCCCCGCGACGGCCCGTGCATCCGAGTAGCGGACCTTCGCGAGCACCGGATACATCATCACCAGCAGCCCGATGGCGATCGGCACGCTCACCGAGCCGATCTCGAAGGTGTGCAGGAACGCGCCGACGGAGGGCACGAACACCGCCAGCAGGAGGCCCACTCCCATGGCCAGGAGAATCCAGACGGGGAGAAGGCGATCGAGGGTGCCGAGCCGGGCAGGTGCGGTGGGGGTGCTCATGAAACTCCAGATCTGCCGGCTTCGGCAGTTGACATCGATGCTGATCGATTCGAGTATTGTCACCATATCGATGGCTGTCAATCTGACCGGGAGGAGTTCAGCTGTGGTTCAGCCTTTTGCCCCCGACTCGTAACCGGTGATCGCGCCTGGGGTGCCAGCTTGCGGATCTAGACTCAGGTGATGACTGGTCCCGAGTTCGCGTCCGTGGACGCCACACCGTCGGGTCCGTTGAGCCGCCCCGCCGCTGAGGCGCTCGCGAGTACGTTCCGAGCCATCTCCGATCCCACTCGACTGCAAGTGCTGAGCATGCTCCTCGGGAGCGCGACCGGGGAAGCGACGGTGGGTGAGCTCGCGACCAGTTTGGGGCTTCGTCAGCCCACCATCACGCACCACCTGCGCATCCTGCTCGAGGACGGAATCTTGACCCGCGAACAGCGTGGCCGCCACGTGTGGATGTCGATTGCGCGCGAGCGCAAGCAGGAGATCGTCGACCTATTGAGGTAGCCATGCACGTCCCGCCGGGATCGCTCGCACGACCATTGGATGACGAGTCAGCGCACGCGCGTTCGCGGCAGCTGCATCTTCTCGCGTCACCTGCGAATCTGCGAGTGCTGAGTGCTCTCGCGGCTCGCCCCGCCGAGCACACACCGCTTGCGGCACTCGCGGCCGGCATCCAGCTGTCCAGCTCGGAGTTCGCCGCGTCGCTGTCTGCGCTGGAGGAGGTGGCGCTGGTGTTCTGGGATGCGAAAGGGGCTCCGCAGTTGACGGCCGAGGCGTGGATACGCTTCGGCCGTCTCCTCGCCGGCACGCCGATCGCGATCGCATCTCTTCCTGATCGGCCCCGGCCGCCGGTTGCGGGGTTGGAGCGTGTTGTGCGGGACCTCTCGGATCGGTTCGCGTCCGTGCTCTCCGTGGAGACGGTCCGAGAGTACGTCGAGCGCAGCTACGAGCTGTTGGTGCCGCGGGTGAACGCTGACGACCATCTGGTGGCGATGACGGCGCAGTTCGCGACCTCGCGCCTCGATGCGCTGGTGGCTGCCACCGGGCTGCGACCCGCGGCGATCCCTGAGGTGTTGTTCGTGTGTGTGCAGAACGCCGGCCGCTCCCAAATTGCGGCCGCGGTGCTTCGTCACCTCGCCGGCGAGGGCGTGCATGTCCGGACGGCGGGCTCCAAACCGGCAGACGTTGTTCACCCGAGTATCGTCTCGGCGTTAGCGGAGATCGGTGTCCCGTTCGCCTCGGAGTTCCCGAAGCCGTTGACGGACGAAGTCGTTCAGGCGGCCGACTTCGTGGTCACGATGGGGTGCGGGGATGCGTGCCCGGTGTATCCGGGGCGACGGTACATGGACTGGCCGATCGCGGATCCTGTCGGTCGCTCCGAGGGCGAGGTGCGGGAGATTCGCGATCAGATCGTGGATCGCGTCCGGAACCTCATTCAGACGTTGGCGTCGCCGAGTCGCTGAGCGTCGGACTGAGTCTTGGGACGCCGCCGCTTCGTGGATCGAGGAGGTCGGGGGTCCCGGGAGCAGAATCGGTGATGCGCAGACGGAGGCGTGTGGCGATGGCGCGCACGTTGCGGGTTCCGCCCACCGCGATCGCGAGCTCAGCGAAGCTTGGCGTGACGGGGTAGGCGCGCGCGAGACAGTGGAGAAGATCGAATTCTCGACCGACGAGGGCGAGGTCGTGTCCGTGCCAGTGCGCTCGAGCGACGTCAACTTCGAGGAGGAGCTCTCCGAGCTGGAGCCGCTCGACGAAGTGAGGCTCGGGCAGTTCACCGAGTGCGACCCGCAGCGTCGCTGCGGACACGGGCGCGGGGATCGCGTAGGTGCGCGAGTGTCGGGCACGAGCAGTGGTCACGCCGGGGCGGGCCCGGGGGCTCACCGCGAGGAAGAGGGGGGCCTCGGTGAGGGACCGGACGAGGGTGGCCCCCTCGTCCGGTCCCACGTCTGCGTGCTCGCTGCTGAGGACCACCGCGTGGGCCGCGTGCTGGGCGAGGTCGAGCAGCGCGTCCACGAATGCTGAGTAGTGGACGAGCGCCATTCCGAGGTGACGAAACTCGGCGGCTCGGCTGCGCGTCACGTAGTTCTGGCGGCCGATGGCAACGACTCGCAGCTGCCCGTCAGCAGCCGTGAGGGCTGCACTCACCCAAATCGCCCGCTGATGTAGTCCTCGGTGCGCTTGTCGGCCGGGTCTTCGAAGATCTTCGTCGTCTGGTCGTATTCGACGAGCACGCCGGTGCGGTCACCGCTCGTCTCATCGGCCAGTGCCGTGAAGAACGCCGTGCGATCTGCGATGCGGGCCGCTTGCTGCATGTTGTGCGTCACCACGACGATCGAGTACTCGCGTCGCAGATCGTGCATGAGATCTTCGATGCGGGTCGTCGCGATCGGATCCAGGGCGGAGCAGGGCTCATCCATGAGGATCACGTCCGGGCGCACGGCGATCGTGCGGGCGATGCAGAGACGCTGCTGCTGCCCACCGGAGAGCCCGAACGCGCTCTGCTTCAGCTTGTCTTTCACTTCGTTCCAGAGCGCCGCCTTCGTGAGCGCCTCTTCGACAAGGTCGTCCATCGAGGACGGCTTCATGCCGACCACGCGCGGCCCATACGCAATGTTGTCGTAGATCGATTTGGGGAACGGGTTGGGCTTCTGGAAGACCATGCCGATACGTCGGCGCACGGAGATCGCGTCGACGTCTTTCGCGTAGATGTCCTGCCCGTGGAAGAGGACTTTGCCCTCTACACGGGCTCCGTCGACGAGGTCGTTCATACGGTTCAGCGACCGGAGCAGCGTTGACTTGCCGCAGCCCGATGGGCCGATGAGGGCGGTGATCTCGTTCTTGCCGAAGGTGAGGTCCACGTTGGTCACGGCCCGGAACGAGCCGTAGTACACGTCCACGCCATGGCATTCGATGACCGGCTCGGGAACGGCGGGAATCTGGGGACGCTTGCGGGTTGCGATGTGCAGGCCGTCGGAGAGGTTGGTGGTGGCGTTTGTAGTCATGGTTGCCTCGCGTCTACCAGCGCTGCTGGAATCGGTTGCGGATGATGATGGCGATCGCGTTCATGGCGAGCAGGATCACCAGTAGGAGAATCGAGGCGGCGGACGCCAGCGTGTGGAACTCCTCTTGCGGTCTGCCGGTCCAGTTGAAGATCTGGATCGGCATGGTCGTGAACCCGCTGAGGAGCCCGTTCGGGTCGAAGCTCACGAAGACCAGGGCGCCCAGCAGCAGCAGCGGCGCGGCCTCACCGAGCGCTCGGGAGAGCGCCAAGATCGTTCCGGTCGCGATTCCCGGAACCGCCGCGGGCAGGGTCTGCCGGAACGCGGTTTGCACCTCGGATGCCCCCAACGCGATCGAGGCCTGCCGAATGTCGAGGGGAACCGCTCGCAGCGCCTCACGCGTGGAGATGATGATGACCGGCAGGATGAGCAGGCCAAGGGCGAGCGCCCCACCGATGACGATGTTCTTGTCCCGCACGCCGATCAAGCTGAGTGCTGAGAGTGCCAGCAGGCCGTAGACGATGGACGGGACGGCGGCGAGGTTCTGCACGTTGAGCTCGATGAACCGATTGAAGCGGTTCTTCTTGTCGGCGAACTCCTCGAGGTGGAGCGCCGCGGCCACCCCCAGGGGAATGGTGAGCACGGCGGTGACCGCGATAACCCAGATGGAGCCGAGGATCGCCGGGCGCGCGCCGGCGCGCTCCGGGTCCGAAGAGGGGTATTCCGTGATGAGGCCAGCATCGAGACGGCCCATGCCGTCGATGAAGGTCGTAACGATGAGGGTCACCAGGAAGCTGAGCGCGATGAAGAGGCAGATCCAGAGCAGGATGAGGAATGCGACCGAGCGTGGGCTGAGTTCCCCTCCCCGCACGCGTCCAGCGATGGAGGGTCGGGTTCCGAGCGGGGCGAGTTTCGTGGACATCAGTAGGCCTCTCGGAAGCGACGGACGATGCGAACGGCAACGGCGTTGATCAGCAACGTGAGCAGGAACAGCAGCAGGCCGACGGCGAAGAGGGTGTCGTATTCGATCGATCCGACCCGGGAATCTCCCAGGGCGGCGTTCGCGATGAACCCGGTCATGGTCTGACCCTGTTCGAGTGGGCCGGTGACGATGCGGGCCTGGTTCCCGGCGGCAATGGCGACGATCATGGTTTCGCCGACGGCTCGGGAGATGCCGAGCACAACCGCCGCGATGATGCCGGACAGCGCGGCCGGGAACACAACCCGCAGGGTGGTCTGCATGCGGTTCGCCCCGAGGGCAGCTGACCCTTGCCGCATGGCCTGCGGGACGGCGGACATGGAGTCTTCGCTGATGGAGGCGATGGTGGGAACGATCATGATCCCCATCACGATGCCGGCGGCGAGCACGCTGAACGCTTCCGTGGGCAGCTGCAGCCATTCGCGGAACACCCGTGCTTGCACGAACTGCAGGGCGAAGAGGCCGTAGACGACGGTGGGGACGCCGGCGAGCACTTCCAGGATGGGTTTCAGGATCCGTCGCCACTTGGGACGGGCGTACTCAGAGAGGAATACCGCAGCGCCGAGGCCCATCGGGACCGCGACAGCGAGGGCGATCAGTGTCGTCCATGCGGTCGCGGTCAGGAGTGGCACGACGCCGAAAGAGGCGTCCGCGAATCGGGGAGCCCAGCGGGTACCGAAGAGGAACTCCCAAATGGGGACCTCGGTGAAGAATCCGATGGAGGGCACCAGGAGTGCGATGACGATACCGAAGGTGATGACGACCGCCAGTGACGCGGCAAGGCGCAGCGCGAGGCGGACCAGGCGTTCACCGGTTCGGCGGTTGCCGGAGCTGAGGACGGAGCGGGGAGCCCCCTGCTGAACAGTGGGCTCCCCAGAGGTGACGACGTTTGGCACGAAGGTCCCTAGTGGTGTCGTGGAGTTCTTAGGCCAGGGCGGCGAGTTCGTCCTGCGCGGTGGTGACCTGCTCGTCCGTGAGTGGCACGAAGAGTGCGTTGCCCGCGATGTCCGTGGAGTTGGCGACGTAGAAGTCAACGAAGGTCTTCACGGCCGGCTTGTCCGTGTAGGAGGCGTTTGCGACGTAGATGTAGAGCTCGCGGCCCAGCGGCTGGTAGCTGCCGTCCTGCACAGTCTCGTTGGTGGCAGCAACGCATCCGCTGCCGCCATCGATCTCGACGGCACGGACCGAGTCGGCGTTCTCTTCCACGTAGGAGAGGCCGAAGAAGCCGACGCCGCCCTTCGCGCCAGAGACGCCCTGGACGGTGATGTTGTCGTCCTCGGAGGGGCTGTAATCGGTGCGGATCGCGCCCTCGTCGCCGTTGATGGCATCAGTGAAGTAGTCGAACGTGCCCGAGTCCGTGCCCGCGCCGAAGAGCGCGAGCGGCTCATCGGGGAATGACGGGTCGATCTGGTTCCAGCTGGTGACGCTGCCTTCGGCTTCCGGTCCCCACATGGTGGCGAGCTGTTCGACCGTCAGGCATGTTGCCCAGTCGTTCTCCGGGTTCACGACCACGGAGAGCCCATCGTTAGCCATGACGATCTCGGTGAACTCGATGCCATTGGCTTCACACTCGGCGATCTCCTCATCGGAGATAGCTCGCGAGGCGTTCGAGACGTCCGTTTCGCCGGCGCAGAACTTCGAGAAGCCGCCACCGGTGCCGCTGGTTGCGACCGTGACATTGATGCCGGGCTCGGTGTCGCGGAAGAGGTCAGCAGCAGCCTCCGTCAGCGGGGCAACGGTGGACGAGCCGTCGGTGGTCACGGAACCAGTCCCGGCACCCTCACCTTCCGACGCGCTGCCGGAACCGCCCTGGCCCCCACATGCGGTCAGCACCAGGAGTGCGAGAGCAGCAACGGACGAGGCTCCAGCGAGTTTGAGCGACTTAGCAGTCATTACAATCCTTCCAACGCGGACGCATCCGCAACGAGACGTGTAGGCCAGCCACGCTGACCAATGCATAGAAGCTCGTCTATATGAATTCGCGGTAAACGCTGTCGAGGATGCCGCGTATCGACATCCATCGATGTGAAGCGGTAGAGTGTGTGCTGTCGATGATTCGTGCGGAGGATGCCGATGACCACCCCCCAGTTGCTGCCGCTTGCTGACGTGACTGCGTGCTGCGAGCCGCTCACGCATGAGTCCATCACGGCAGAAAATGCGCTCAGGCTCTCGAAGGTTCTGAAGGTCATCGCTGACCCGGCCCGGTTGCGGCTCATTTCGATGATCGCGGCGCAGGAGAAGGCGGAGGCGTGCGCGTGCGACCTCACGGAGCCGCTCGGGCTCGGGCAGCCCACCGTGTCCCACCACCTGAAGATCTTGGTCGAGGCGGGCATCCTCTCCCGCGAGAAGCGCGGTTCCTGGGCCTACTTCAGCCTCGTCCCCGGCGCGCTCGACTCACTCGCCGCCCTCCTCACCAGCAACGAACTCGCCGGAGCGACCCGATGACCTCCACCCCCACGAACATCGTCTTCGTCTGCCAGAAGAACGGCGGCAAGTCCCAGATGGCCGCAGCGCTCATGCGTTCCGTGGCCGGCCCCGAGGTACACGTCACCTCAGCGGGCACCAAGCCCGGCGCCGCCCTCAACCAGCAGTCCGTGGACTCGCTCGCCGAGATCGGCGTGAGCGTCGGCGACGAGCACCCGAAGCAGCTCACGCCGGAGATGATCGACGCGGCCGACCTCATCGTCGTGCTCGGCGCAGAAGCGCGCGTCCCCGAGACGCCTGGTGTGGAGATCGAGACGTGGATCACGGACGAGCCCTCCGAGCGCGGCATCGAAGGCATGGAGCGCATGCGCCTCGTCCGCGACGACATCCGCGCCCGCGTCGAAGCCCTCCACGCACGAATCTAACGAGCGCAGCCTCCAATCCGGGTCTTGACGTCGCCGCGGAAATCGAGCGATGATGTCCCTACGCAGATTTCCGCGCTCAAAAGGTCAGCCACCAGCTGACCTTTTCTCGTTCCAGCACGACCTTGACGTCCCACCGTCTTCACCCAGTACGTTGAAGATGCGAGGGACCGACACCCCACTGTTTGCGCCTATTTCCCACCTCCGGGATAGGATCGCCCTGGCGGTTCGCTCCGCCTAAGGCCAACCTCGCGGTTGGCCTTTTTTGGTGCCAGCTCGATCGGTGCAGGTCTTGAGGCGTGAGCGATGTCACCCAGTAGCTTCAAGATGGGGCGCTCCACAGCAGAGTTGCAGCGTGACTGCCTTTCGAGCGATGATCGAGGCTCCGGGGGGGCGTCTGTCCGAGCGTGGCAGCTTCGCAGGGTCGGCCCGAGATCGTCTTGCGCCGAGCTGATGTCCGCTCGTACCGTGAGCATGGAACTGTGTGGTTGCCGAAAAGGCGTGAAACCCGCTACTTTCTTTCTGTATTGCTGATCCGTCTGCCTGCGGATTCGACGCCGACACCTCGTGTCGGCTTTTTTCATGCCCGGGCACAGGCCGCCCTGCTGGCCCGCTCTTCTGTCATGCAGACGGAAGCCCCGAATTCACGAGCGCTCAGTGTCGAGCGTTCGACAAGCTCACCGTCCGTCCCGGGCGGTGAATCCTGGCGCACTCTCGTGCGCCGAACTCAGTGGAGGTCCACATGGTGAACCTGCTTCCTGAGCTCCTCGGCAAGGTGGACCCCACCGCGCTGCTGGTCATCCTGACCGGGCTCGCCCTGATCCTCATCGCGCTCGTCGCGGCGATCGTTCTGGGCGTGCTCTTCGGTCGTAGTGGTGTCCCGGCAAAGCGCGTGGTGGCGATCCTCCGCGCGATTGGCGACATGCTCGCCCGCGTCCCCCGCCGGTAGCTCAAAAACGCATCCTCCTCTGAGTATGCAGGAGTCTGCCTTCATGTGTCTCATAAGTAAACTGGCGGTTTCTGTCGGTCGTTGCAACACCCCGATGAGTAAGGGGTGGGCGGATGCCAGCGAGCGGTGCTGCGCGGGAGCGCGAGCGAAAGTTCTGGGAGCTGATGCGGGAGGGGCGATCTTCGTCAGC
>NZ_JBEWYX010000005.1:0-213751 GCF_041366455.1 Pseudoclavibacter sp. JSM 162008 | reverse complement strand
ATAAACATCACGCCACCACACCGAAGTGCGATGACAAGTTTGAAACTGACAAAAAACAAAACAACACCAAACCCGAAGGCTCAGTACTGACTTGTATTGTCCAAATATGTTTCCAAAAGGAATCCTTGCCCCTCCAAAAAGGAGAGGCACGGGATCAAATTGGCATTTGACATAGTGCACGCTGTTGAGTTCTCAAGAATCGGACGCTTCTCGTTTCCGGCCTATTCGACCATCTCCCGAGAGCAACCTCTCTAACTTACATCAGGCTTGGAACCTTGTCAACTTGAGCTGTGCGAGATTCGCAATTGCTACTGGACGTTCCTGGTCCTGATGTTGAGTTATGTGCGCTTCTTCCTGGCCGGTTTCCCTGCCGCTCGGAAGCAACCTGTGTAACTTACCCGCGTTTTGATCCAGAGGTCAAACCACCCTTGAACCCGGGCGTGTCGCGCCCGTGGTCGGGCTCGCGGACCTAGCGCCTGCGGGCGGCTCCGGGCGCTATTCCACCAGGCCGTGGCGGGCGAAGGCCGTGGAGATGCCGTCTTCCAGCACGGTGGTGGTGACCTCATCAGCAAGCTTCTGCAGTTCGGGGTCGGCGTTCCCCATCGCGATCCCGACGCCACACACGTCGAACATCTCGATGTCGTTCCAGCTGTCGCCGATGCCGATGGCATCAGCACGGTCCAGCCCGAGGTGCTCGAGCACCTTCTCGATGGCGGCACCCTTCGTGGTGCCCGGAAGACCGACCTCCCCGTCGGAACCACCAGGCAGCGGCATGCTCCCGCGCACGATGTGGAAGCGCCCGCCGAACTCGGCCTTCGCCCGGTCGACGGCGCCGGGCTGCTCCGTGAAGAACACCGCCTTCGCGATCTCGGTGAGCGGGGCGTCCTCGATGGGCTCGGCAGAGAACCCCTCTTGCGGCGACGTCTGCGGTTCGACCTTGCCGACCCGCGCGGCCTGCAGGTGCTGCACGAGCGCCGCCCGGGTGGCTGCAGGTGCGTAGACGCGCTTGTCGCTCTGCAGCAAGTAGTGGAGGTCGTGCTTCTCGAAGTGCGCGATGAGGGCGTCGAGCTCGGCCCGCGGCATCGTCTCCTGGTGCACGCGAACGTCTCCCGCGTCCGCGAAGGCCCCGCCGTTGGTGACAGCCCCGTCGAACCCGATATCGAGCACCGCCTGCGGGATGTGCCCGGCCGCTCGGCCGGTGCAGAGGTAGACGAGGCGCCCCGCGGCACGTGCCTCACGCACCGCGCGCACCGTCGAAGGAGCGATCCGACGCCCGTGGTCGAGGATCGTGCCGTCGACATCGAGGAAGGCGATCTTGGGACTGCTCGAGCGTTCTGGCGGCATGTGACCTCACGTTGGTTCGGGAGTGCAGGGGCACTGACCAACCAACCCTATGCCGTGCGCGACTCTCCAAGACCGGCGGGTGGTCGCACCACAGGTGCCGCCGCTGGAAACACGAAACCCCGGCTCCGAGCTGGGCTCGGACCGGGGCTTCATCTTGGTGTTCTCTGCAGAGCGGAGACGAGGGGATTTGAACCCCTGGTCCCCTCAAAGGGGACTCCACCTTAGCAGGGTGGTGCACTCGGCCGGACTATGCGACGTCTCCAAGACTCACCTATCGTAGCGGGTCGCGAGCCAAGTTCCGAACCGAGCGGGAAATTGGCGTGGGACTGCTCGTGGCACGCGCCGGCCAAGCCGAGTCGAGCGACTATCCGAAGAGCGTCGTCGGGTTGGAGCACGACTCCTGGTCGGCTGCCTGGCCTGCGAAGGTCGGCGCCGGGGTCGCGACCGGCGCGTTCGGGTCGACGGGCGCATCCGTGGCCGTGTCCTCACCGGTCGTGCCGTCGCCGGCCGCGCCATCCTCACCGGCCGCGCCGTCCTCACCGGTCGGCGCACCAGCGACCGACAGCGGCTGGTCGGCCGCTAGCAGCTCCCACATGGCGGTCGCGTCGGGCTCGAGCGGCATGACCCGAGCACCGTCGTAGTCGGCCGTCGGCAGCTGCACGAACGCGATCTTCGACAGATCGACCTGGTTGAGCGCTGACGCCATGCCCATGAGCGTCGGCACGTCGGCGAGCGATTTCGTCATCTTCATGTTCTGCGTGGCCGCGACCCCGAGGCCGTACAGCTTCGTCGGGTTCGCGAGGGTGCCAGCGCTCTTCACCTCACGGATGAGCGATGAGAGGAACACCTGCTGGTTCGCGATGCGCTGCAGGTCGCTACCGCCCACGCCGTGGCGGGTGCGGAGGAACTTCAGCGCATCCTCGCCCTGCAGCGTGTAGTTGCCGGGTTGCAGGTAGAGGCCCACGTAGTCGTCGCTGATCTCGTTCGCGACGCACACGTCGACACCGCCCACCGCGTTCGACATCTCGATGACCCCGAGGAACTGCACCATCGCCGCGTACGGAATGTCGAGGCCGCTCATCGCCTCGACCGTCTCGACGACGCAGCCCATGCCACCCTCGCCGAGGATGCTGTTCATGGGCACCTCGAAGCGCTCCTCCTGAGCAACACCCTGGTCATTGGTGCACGCCGGCTGGTCGACGATCGTGTCGCGGGGGATGCTGACGACGGATGCGTGCGTGCGGTCGGCAGAGACGTGCAGCAGCATGTTCACGTCGTTGAGCACGCCGGACGCGTCCTCGTCGCCCTCCCCGTACTCGGCGCCCTGACCCGTGCGGTCATCGCTGCCGACAAGGAGGATGTTGAAGCCGCCCTCGATCTCATCGAACGCCACGGTGTCCTCGTCGTCTCCGCCGGGATTCGGCAGCACGTCGAGCCGCCCCCAGAGGCCGGCGACAGCGATGCCGCCGATGGCGAGCACGCTCACGAGCGCCACCGACAACGCGATGAGCAGCCCCTTGCCAAGCGAGCGAGCCGCTGACGTCACGGGCAGCCGGCCGTGCTGGGCGACCCCGCCGCGCGCATCCGGGTGCAGGATGCCGTCGTCGCCGGCCCGGTCGAAGCGCTGAGCGCTGCTCCCCCGTCGTCGAGAAGTCGTCACAGGTGCGGGCCTCCCCCGAAGCGTACGTGGAGTTCGTCAGCATAGGCTTCGCGAACGTGGATCACCTGACCACGCCCGAGCAGCGCTCGCCGCTGTTCACCGAGCTCAGAAGAGCGACGTGCTCGCGTTGGAGCACGACTCCTCATCGGCGCGCTGACCGGCGAGCGTCGGCTGCGGCACGGCCGTCGTTGGCGCCGTCTCAACCGGAAGGCCGGTTGCCGGGTCGACCGGGATGCCCGTGGTCGGGTCGATCGGGAAGCCCGTCGTCGGGTCGATCACCCAGCCCGTCTCCGGATCGATATTGACCGTCGCGTTCGGGTCCGGTGTCTCCGTCGCCTCTGGAGCACCGGCGACCTCGAGCGACTGGTCGGTGCGCAGCAGCTCCCACATGGCCGTCGCGTCCGGTTCGAGCGGCTGCACTCGCGCCGAGTCGTAGTCGGCCGTCGGCAGCTGCACGAACGTGATCTTGTCGAGCGGCACCTGCGAGAGCGCCATCGCCATGCTGACGAGCGTGTTCGGGTCGGTGAGCGAGCTCGACATGGTCATGTTCTGCGTCGCCGCGACACCCAGACCGTAGAGCTTGACGGGGTTCGTGAGCGTGCCCGCGCTCTTCACCTCGCGGATGAGGGAGGACAGGAACACCTGCTGGTTCGCGATGCGGGTGAGGTCGCTGCCGTCACCGACGCCGTGGCGGGTGCGGAGGAACTTCAGCGCGTCCTCGCCCTGCAGCGTGTAGTCACCCGGCTGGAGGTACAGGCCGACGTAGTCGTCGTTGATCTCGTTCGCCACGCAGACGTCGACGCCGCCGACGGCGTTGGACATCTCGATGACGCCGCGGAACTTCACCATCGCGGCGTAGGGGATCTCGATGCCGCTCATCGCTTCGACCGTGGAGACGACGCAGTTCATGCCGCCCTCGCCGAGGATGCTGTTCATGGGGACCTCGTAGGCCTCTTCCATGGCGACGCCCTGGTCGTTGGTGCAAGCCGGCTTGTTCACGATCGTGTCTCGCGGGATGCTGACGACGGATGCGCTCGAGCGGTCCTCCGCGATGTGGAGGAGCATGTTGACGTCGTTGAGCACGCCGTCCGCATCCGCTTCGCCCTCGCCGAACTCGGCACCCTGCCCCGTGCGGTCATCGCTGCCGACCAGCAGCACGTTGATGCCGCCCTCGATCTCGGCGAAGCTCGCGGGCTCCTCCGAACCTGACGGGTCGGCGATGTCGAAGGTCGTGACCTTCGACTGCAGGTTGATCCAGGCGAGCGCCCCGACGAACATGACGCTGACGAGCGCGACGCACAGGGCGATCGTCCCCGTCTTCACCACGGAGTTCGTCGGCGTCGTCACGTGCAGCTTGCCGTGGCGTGCCGAGGTGACCTTCGGCGCTTCGTCCTTGACGCCCTGGCCCGGGACGAAGCCGCGCCGTGCGCGGGAAGGTCCGGAGTGCGTCACAGGCGGGGTTCCTCACGTCAGGGGCTTGGTGGCGGAGGGCGTGGGATTCGAACCCACGAGACATTGCTGCCCACTGGTTTTCAAGACCAGCTCCATCGGCCGCTCGGACAGCCCTCCAGGATTGCTCACAACGATTCAGTATCGTTTTCGAGCTTGTCGCGTGTCCATGGTAACCGAAAGTGGAATGTCTGGTTACCCGGGCAGGACCCGCGACCTCACGGACGCTGCCGCGAGTAATGACGCGCCGGCTTCCCTGACAGAGCCAGCAGGGACAGGATATCCAGAGCCGTGAACGCGAGGGTAGTGCTGAACCTGATTTCCTCGTCGCCGGCCCACCAGCTGCCGAACTGCAGTGCGATCGACGCCGCCGCGTAGAGCAGCAGCGTGATGCGGGCCCAGTTGACGCCGCGCAGCACGAGCACACCAAGCAGCAGCGAGGTGAGGACGATGATGGCGCCCGCGATCATCGCCACGATCCAGGCGGGCTCCGCGAGCGTCGCCGCATCGGTGCCGGAGAGGTCGGCATCCGTGAGCACCTCACGCATGCCGTCGGGCCCGAGAAGGGCCAGCGCCCCGAAGAAGAGCAGGGCGAGCACCCCTCGCCCGAAGACGACGATGGCACCAAAGGTCGTCGTGATCGGCCGGCCGTGCCGTCGCACGGCCTCGCCGACGGAGGCCTCGACCGGATTCGACGAGCTGAGGGGCTCGAACGCCGCCCGCTTCCTCGCCGAGCGCTCCGGACGAGCCGGAGCGACTGCGGGGCCGGGGGTCACGGGGGGGGGGGCAGGGGCAGGGGCGACCGTGGGCTGGAGCTCGAACGCGGCGTTCGTCAGCGGCTCGAGCACCGGGGACGAGACGCCCGTCGCAGCATCCACGGCGCTCGGCAGCTGCAGCACCGGGAGGTTGCCGTCGGTGCGGATCGAGTCACCACCCCCGTTGCGCGAGTGGTACCCGGTGGAGAAGTCCTTCAGGATCGCGACCGACGCCCGCGGCGTGCCCTGGAGCACGGTCGCGACGATGTGGTCCCGCTCGACATCGGTGTCCGCATCGATCTTGTGCGTGACCTGCAGCGTGAAGAGCGAGAAGCCGACGGCACGATCGAAGGTGCCGGCCGCGAGCCAGTCGACGCGCGTGCCGCCTGGGAGGAGCCAGCCTTCCGGACACTTCCAGAACCGCACGTGGTGCCGCTTCGCGGGATTCCCGGCGACTTCCTGCTGGTAGGCGAAGTCCTGCTGCCGACCGAAGAGGAAGAGCGGGCTCACCGGCGCCTCGTCGTAGCTGCGCCGAGTGACGGTCGAGGAGATGATCCCGAGGCTCGTGCGCAGCGAGATGTCATCGGCCCGAGTCCAGCCCGCAGCCCGCATGGCCTCATGCAGCTCGGCCTCGTGACCGAGCAGCCCAAGGTTGATGGGGTCGCCAAGCAGGCCGTCGCTCGTGCGGGCCCTGCCGATGAAGTAGTCGGGCACGTACACGGTCGTCAGGATGCGGTGCATGCGCGGCAGCACCAGGTACGCGAGGAGCGCCCAGAAGATGACCAGGAGCAGGATCCCCCACCAGCCGACCTGCAAGGAGTCGTCGGCGACGAGGAACGCGAGCCAGATCGCGGCGAGCCCGGCGAACACGAAGAAGAAGCCGTCGAGCCCCTGCCCGATGGCGGCGAGCGGCCGCTTCCGCCTCCGTGGCACGTCGACGGTCACGCTCGTGCCTAGCTGAGCTTGCTCAGCGCCACGCCGAGGCCGTCGTGGGCGAAGTCCGGCGCCAGCACGTTGCCGGCGTCGATGACCTCCTGAGGCGCG
Organism: Pseudoclavibacter sp. JSM 162008; assembly: GCF_041366455.1. NCBI lineage: Bacteria > Bacillati > Actinomycetota > Actinomycetes > Micrococcales > Microbacteriaceae > Pseudoclavibacter > Pseudoclavibacter sp. JSM 162008. The sequence goes on along the minus strand of NZ_JBEWYX010000005.1, from coordinate 207,499 downwards.
TCGCCCATCGCGATGGCCGTTCCCCCGTTGGCCGCCCACTGCAGCATCTCGATGTCGTTGCGGCCGTCGCCAGCGACGACGACCCGCTCCATCGGGATGCCCAGCTCGCGACGCACACGCTCGAGCGCGGTGCCCTTGTTGACGCCGTCCGGCGCGATGTCGAGCCACGCCGTCCACCCAACCGAGTAGCTGACCTCGTGCAACCCGAGCCGCTCGATGACCGCCGTGAACTCCTCGATCGAATGGTCGGGCGAGATGACGACCAGACGCGTCGCCTCGGCGTTGAGCAGCTGCTCGAAGGGGACTTCCTGGCCCCGAGCCTCGAAGCTGCCGTCGGGGAAGTGCCCGCTGTACTTGAACACGCCGTGCGGATCCTCGACCGCGAACATGGCGTTCTCGAGTGCGCCGCGCAGGCTCACGAGCACCTCGGTGGGGTCGAAGGTCTCGATCCACCGGGTCGCGTATCCGCCCTGGGCGACGGCATCTTGCTCGAGCGTCATGGCCCCGTTGGCGGAGACGTGGAACCGGGAGTCGAGGCCGAGCCGCTCCGCGATGGGGCGCGTGTCCGCCCAGCTGCGGCCCGTCGCGAGCATGACCTCGTGACCTGCCGCCTGCAGGCGGCGAACCTGCTCGAACGTGGCGTCTGGGATCGCGCCGTCGATGCCGAGGATCGTTCCGTCGATGTCGAGCGCCACGAGCATCCGCTCGCCTGCGGCATCCGCCTCGTTCGAGGTGCCCAGGCCCGTCAGGCTCTCCGCGCTCACGCGACGGGCTCCATGACCTCGAGGCCACCGAGGTACGGGCGCAGGGGCTCGGGGATGAGCACCGAGCCGTCCGCGCGCTGATGCGTCTCGAACAGGGCGACGAGCCAGCGAGTCGTCGCGAGCGTTCCGTTGAGCGTCGCGACCGGCGTCGTCTTCCCCGACTCGGTGCGGTGGCGCGTCGACAGGCGCCGCGCCTGGTAGGTCGTGCAGTTCGACGTCGAGGTGAGCTCGCGGTACGCGTCCTGCGTCGGCACCCACGCCTCCACGTCGAACTTGCGAGCAGCCGAAGAGCCGAGATCTCCAGCGGCGGTGTCGATGACGCGGTAGCTCAAGCCGAGCGACTGCAGCACCTCCTCCTGCCAGCCGAGGAGCCGCTCATGCTCCGCCTCCGCCTCCTCCGGCTTCGCGTAGACGAACATCTCGAGCTTGTTGAACTGGTGCACGCGGATGATGCCGCGAGTGTCCTTGCCGTGCGAGCCGGCCTCGCGGCGGTAGCAGGTCGACCAGCCGGCGTAGCGAAGCGGGCCGGCCTCGAGGTCGAGGATCTCATCCGAGTGGTAGCCCGCGAGCGCGACCTCGCTGGTGCCCGTCAGGTACAGGTCGTCGTCCTGCAGGTGATAGACCTCGTCGGCGTGCTCGCCGAGGAACCCGGTGCCGCGCATGATCTCGGGCTTCACGAGCGTCGGCGTCGTGAGCATCACGAAGCCGTTGCGGATCGCGACGTCGAGGGCGTACGACATGAGGGCCAGCTCCAGGCGCGCGCCGATGCCGCGGAGGAAGTAGAAACGTGCACCGGAGACCTTCGCGCCGCGCTGCATGTCGATCGCGCCGAGCAGCTCGCCCAGCTCGAGGTGGTCGCGCGCCTCGAAGTCGAAGCTCGGCCGCTCCCCGACGGTCTTGAGCACCTCGAAGTTCTCCTCGCCACCGGCGGGGACCCCCTCGATGACGAGGTTCTGGATGCGCCCGATCGCGACGTCCGCGGCGGCGCTGGCCTCGTTGGCGGCCTGGCTCGCGGCCTTGACGCTCGCAGCGAGCTCCTTGACCGAGGCGAGGATCGCCGGCTTCTCCTCCTTGCTGGCCTTCGCGACCAGCTTGGACGCCGCGTTCTGCTCAGCACGCAGACGCTCGAACTCGGAGATCGCCGACCGGCGAGCCGCATCCGCCTCGAGGGCCGCGTCGACCGTCGCCGGGTCGTTGCCGCGCGAGAGCTGCGAGCGCTTGAGAAGGTCGGGCTGGTCACGGAGAAGCTGGGCGTCGATCACGGGCCAAGCCTAGCTGGCGCAGGTGACACGGGCACGAGCAGAGCTCGGCGCTGACACACACCATGGCTGACTTAAGCTCACTGCATGCCGCATACCGCCCGACAGGGTTCAGACAAGCTCGCCGCCATCGTCGTCAACCCAGTGAAAGTCGACACGAAAGCGCTGCGCGCAGCTGCCGCCGAGAGCGCCGAGCGGTACGACTGGCCGGAGCCGCTCTGGTTCGAGACGACCGTCGAGGATCCTGGTGCAGGGCAGACGAAGGAAGCCATCGCCGCCGGCGCGACCATGGTCATCGCCGCCGGAGGCGACGGAACCGTCCGGCTCGTCGCCGAGACGCTCGCGGGCACCGATGTCGCCCTCGGCGTTGTGCCAGGCGGAACCGGCAACCTGCTCGCCCGCAACATCGGCATCGAGGTGGCCGGGGGTGTGACCGACACGGTCTCGGAGATGGTGCAGAGCGCCTCCACCATCCTGCCGGGCGCAAAGCCCTCCTCGCTGCCCATGACCACGGTCGCGCGTGCCGTGGAAGTGGCCTTCGGCGGAGTGGATGCTCGCATCGACCTCGGCTGGGCCGCCGTCGAACGCGAGGACAAGACCCGCGAGCGCATGGCCTTCACCGTCATGGGCGGCGTCGGGATCGACGCAGGCATGATCGCGAACACCTCAGAGGACCTCAAGAAAAAGGTCGGGTGGGTGGCGTACCTCGGGGGCATCATCCGCTCCGTGGCCAACGGGCCCAACTTCCACCTGCGGCTGCGGGTCGACGGCAAGTCGCACGCCAGCACGCTGCGGGCCGCCACCGTGATGGTCGGCAACTGCGGACTGATGCCCGGCGGGCTCCACCTGCTCCCGGACGCCGAGATCGACGACGGGCGACTCGACCTTGCCATCATGCGCCCGAACGGGCTCCTCGGCTGGCTGCAGATCTACGGGCGCATCGTCGTGCAGTCCGGCATCATGCGTCGCACCGACGTCGGCCGGCGCATCCTGCTGGAAGGCCGCAAACACGTGCGCGCGCTCACGTACGCCCAGGTCGAGGAAGTCACCTTCCGCCTCGACTCGGGCCCGGAGGAGTTCGAGGTCGACGGGGATGCGGCCGGCCGGATCACGGCTGCGCGCATCTGGATCGAGCCCGCGAGCCTCACCGTGCGCACCCCGAAGCCCATCCCCGAGAACGAGGGCCTGCGCACGCTCGCACGACGGCTCGGCCTGGCTGCAGAAGAGAACTCGCCGAAGAAGCCCGCGCTCAGCTGAGGCGGCGCGCCCGGGGAGCACGCTCGAGTCGGGCGCGCGCCGCGGTCGCGCGGCTCACTTTTACGCCGACGCCGCCGGGAATGCTTGCATCCTCACGGAATCGGGCGCAAGAATGCTACTTATAACTCTGTAGACTCATGAGTAGCATTCCTCCATCATTTGGGACATGGTCGGTGAACTCCAGCGAAGTGTGGGCAAGAACATCCGTCGAATCCGGCTCTCGCGCGGCATCAGCCAAGAGGCCCTCGGCGCGGTCGTGGGACTGCACCGCACCTACATCGGCTCCGTCGAACGAGGCGAGCGGAACATCACCCTTCAGACGCTCGAGGGCATGGCGGAGCTCCTCGGCGTGGCCCCCATGGAACTCCTAGACGACGACACCTCAGCGCGAACGGATGCGACCCCCAGCGCCTGACCTCGCGGCCTCACCTCACCAATGTCGGTGGCAAGCCGTAGCTTGTCGGTGCAGGGCAGCGAGAACAGACTGTGCCGGGTCCCCTCGCTTCCCTCCCGCTGATCCGCCGACACCTGGAGCGATCGATGACGCACACCACCGGCACGAACACCTGCCCGACCTGGTGCATCGCGTTGCACCTCGACGGCGACACCCTGCACCACGGAGCGAGCATCGAGCTCGCGGTCATGCGGCGCCCCAGCCCCGGCGAGCGCCTGTTCCGCCCAGAGCTGTCCGCGACGCCGATGACGCTCGAGCTCGTCGCCCACCAGGAGACGGGTGAGCCTGCGCCGTGGATCGCGATTCTCCACGAGGGCGCGGCCGTCCTCGACCTCACGACACTGAGCGCCGAGCACCTCGCCGCCGCACTCCGCGACCTCGCAGCCGACGCGCGTCGCTGAACGTCGCGAAGACACCCGAGGGTGTCAGTCGGAACGGGCCGCTCCCCCACCCGACTCATCGATCTCATCCCGCTCCGAGCGCGCACGCCGCCGCATCCACACGACGAAGGCGACGAGCAGCACGACGATCACCCCGGAGAGCACGGCGATCGTGACCACCGCAGCGCGGGGAACGGACTGCTCCGCAGCAGCCGAGGCGACCTCGACGGCCTGCGCCTGCATGGCCCCCCAGAGGAGCAGCGCTGCAGCGAGGAGGACGGCGATGACGGCGAGCCCGACGCGACGAACGCGTTGACGTGGGGTCTGGCGAGGGCTGTGGCGAATAGCTGACGACACGTCTGTCTCTTCTCCGGGTACGACTGCGGACGCAAGGACACGCGCATCCGGAAACACAGCTGCGTCCTTCCGCGCGCGAAAAAGGGCGGCCCACCCCGTGTCGGGGTAGGCCGCCCAGTCTCTCAGACCGGCGTGCGCCGGACCTGGATCTGCTGGCGCTTAGGCGTCCTGCTTGCGCTTCTTCTGCGCGAGGAGGAGCACGGTACCGGCGAGCAGCACCGAACCGGCGATGCCGAACGCGAGCGCGGCGTCGAACTCTCCACCCGTGGTTGCGAGCGTGTCGTCGCTGCCAGCGGCCACCGCAGTCTCAGTCGGGGTCGCCGACGTCGACGCGGATGCCGAAGGCGAAGGCGTGACCGTGATGGTCGTGCCGGGCGTCGCGGTCGGCTCGGTGGTTGCCGTAGCCGTGGGCTCGGTCGTCGCGGTTGCCGTCGGCTCCGTCGTTGCCGTAGCCGTGGGCTCCGTCGTTGCCGTAGCCGTGGGCTCCGTCGTCGCGGTAGCCGTGGGCTCGGTCGTCGCGGTGGCCGTGGGCTCCGTGGTTGCCGTCGGCTCGGTCGTCGCCGTCGCCGTGGGCTCCGTCGTTGCGGTTGCCGTGGGCGTCGGGGTTGCCGTCGCGGTCGGCGTCGCCGTAGCCGTGGAGGTTGCCGTCGGCGTCGCCGTCGGGGTCGGGGCCACGTCGAAGCCGAGGGCGATGCGGATGTTCTTGCGCAACTCGAGCTGTTCTGCGTCGCTCCACAGGAACTCGAACTTGTCGGCGAGCACCGTGTCACCCGTGGGCTGGACGTCGGTGACGACGAACGCCGCCCAGGTCTCGGCGTAGTCCTCGACGATGTTCATCGCCGCGTAGTTGCTGACGTAGTCCGACTCGTGGGTCGCGTACCAGGCGTTGGCAACGTTCCAGTCGTAGTTGTCCTGCGGCGGAGCCGCGTCGCCGTAGGGCTCCCAGAAGTTCTCGTGGAAGCCGAGGATCTGCGAGTCGGGCTGCGGGCAGCCTTCCCAGAGCTCGAGCTTCTCGCAGGACGCGTAGGTGAGGTCGACCTCGTCCGTGTTGAGCGAGAGCACGTGGGCGAACTCGTGGATGAGGGTCTCGGTGAGGATCGCCTGGTCGTCCGCGTAGGCGAGGTTGACCTTCAGCTGCCACTTGGAGGGGTCGGTGCTGTCCTGGTTGACCGAAGCGGCGGTGTTGCTGCTCGGGTTGTTGTAGGTCTCGTACGTCGACATGTGCTCGTTGATGAACGACGGCGTCGCGATCTTGACGTAGATCTCCCAGATCGCGGCCTCGTCGGGCGTGACACCCGCTGGGAGCTCCGCTCCCGGCTGGATGACGTAGTTGCGCACGGGCTCCGTCGAGCGCGAGAGGTGCGAGCGGGTGTCGTCGCCGTGGCGCGACGGTGCCGCGACCGGCTCCGTCCGAGATCCGGTGAGGTCTTCGCTCGGGGTGTCTGCGAGCGCAGGGGCCGAGCCGAGACCGGCAGAGATGGCGACGATTCCGCCGATGAGTCCGATGGATGCGAGCGTCTTGCGGACGCCGCCGCGAGCCGACATCGAGCGCGAGCCCGTCTCCGACTCAAGCTGTTCGAGCTGCTTCTTCAAGCGTGGGCCCCTTCGTTGGTTGCGGGTCGTGTCGGTGCTGCGAGGCACTGCTTCGCAAGAGGCGACCAGCCGCGTGGTGATCGCACTCCGGCTCTGCGGCGCTGAGGCGGTGTCCCGCCAACCCACCGTCGCCGTCCCGAAACCGGGGTTGGTTAGCACGCGAAGATGGGAGCCAGCAAAGTGCTTGTCCACCGTAACAGGAACGTGACTTTTTTCAAGGGGCGAATTTCGGGTACTTCTCCCCCTGGCGCTGGGGTGTGCGGTGCGCTACGTGGTGCACGGTGGCGGCGTGTGAGACCGGCCGAGTGGCAGACGACACAGAATGTCGGCGGTCACTTCTACGTTGTCCGAACAGCCCAGCATCCGCTTCGCGCGGCAGCCGCCCCGGCTGTGCCGGACCGGGGCAGCCTGCCGCGTGCACACCAGAGGAGAACGCGCATGATCACGCGATCCGGCACCCCGCTCTGCCCAGCATGGTGCATCGCCCTGCATCTCGAGGCCGATGAGACCCTGCACTACGGCGCAAGCAGAGAGGTCTCCGTGGTGACGCGAGCGCCGGCGTCCCACCGCGAACGTCAGCATGCGTTCGCCATCGACACGCTGGTGCTCGTCCAGCATCAAGAACGCCACGAACGTGTTCCCTGGCTCGCGGTCCTCTTGCGAGGCGGCCCGGTGCTCGATCTCACGGTCGACAGCGCACGCCGTCTCGGCGCGAACCTCACCGAGGCCAGCGCGCGATGAACCTCAGCCGCGCAGCGAGCTCAGCCAGTCGACCGCTTCACCGAAGTGCTCGTCACCCCACTTGGGGTCGACGACGACCGGCTTGCGATCCGCCCGCGGGTACGAGCCGAGGAAGATGACGTGCGGGCTGAAGCGGCGAAGGCCGAGCAGCGCATCCGCAACCCTCGCGTCGTCGATGTGGCCATCGAGGTCGAGCACGAAGCGATACGAGCCGATGCGGTCAGGTAGAGGGCGAGACGTGATCATCGAGAGGTTCACGCCGCGAGTCGCGAACTGCTCGAGCATCACCATGAGGGACCCCGGGAACTCCTCAGGAAGCTCGACGATGAGGCTCGTCTTGTCGGCTCCCGTCCGAGCCGGAAGCTCACGACTGAGGCTCACGAGCGCGAACCGTGTGCGCGCCGTCTTGTTGTCCTGGATGCCCTCGCCCAGCACCGACACGTCGAAGCGATCCTCGACCCCGCGCGGCGCTATCGCGGCGTCGATGTCGCCGCGCTCGTCGAACAGCGCGTTGACGCTCGAGATGTTCGAGTTCGCGACGACGTGCTCGTGCCCCGGGATGTTGCCGTGCAGCCACCTGCGGCACTGGCCGTACGCAACCGGATGCGCCGACACCGTGCGCACATCCTCGAGACGCGTTCCGGGCCGGACGACGAGGCTGAACGAGATCGCCACCTCGTACTCGCCCGCGATACGAAGCCCCGGGATCGTCGCGAGCGCATCCTGAGACGCCGTGACGCCGCCCTCGATGCTGTTCTCGATCGCGATCATGGCTGCCACGCTGCGCCCGGAGGTGACATCGGCGAGCGCCTCGCCGACGTTGCTCACGGGACGCCAGATCTGACCCTCGGCGGCGGCGACCTGGCCGAGCGCCGCCTCCGTGAACGTGCCAGCCGGCCCGAGGTAGGAGTACGTCTCTCGCTCATCTGGCACGGTGCTGGCATCGGTCATGGGGTTCAGCCTATGCCGATGCATGAGTTCCTCCCCACGAGACACCGCGCGGTGCCAGACTGAGGGCATGCACGATCGCGCTGGCAGCCTCGCCCTTGAAACTGACCTCATCGATCTCGACGCACTCATCGCTGCGTACGCCGAGAAGATCCCCGACCCCGCCGTCTCGACGCAGCGCGTCGCGTTCGGCACGAGCGGCCACCGCGGCTCGAGCCTGAACTCCTCGTTCAACGAGACGCACATCCTCGCCATCACGCAGGCCATCGTCGAGTACCGAGCGGCTCAGGGCATCACCGGCCCGCTCTTCATCGGACGTGACACGCACGGACTCAGCGAGCCGGCCGAGCGCAGCGCCCTCGAGGTGCTCGTCGGCAACGGCGTCACCGTGCTCGCCGACCTCGACGACGAATGGGTGCCGACCCCCGCGCTCTCGCACGCGATCATCCGCTACAACGCCGACCCGGCCAACACCGAGCAGGCAGACGGCATCGTCGTCACCCCGAGCCACAACCCCCCGCAAGACGGCGGCTTCAAGTACAACCCCCCTCACGGCGGGCCGGCGGACAGCGACGCGACCGGTTGGATCGCGAACCGCGCCAACGAGCTCATCGAGGCCGGCCTCGAAGGCGTGAAGCGCGGCACCCCGGACACGAGCAACGTCGGCCGCCACGACTTCAAGGGCGACTACGTGCGCGACCTGAAGAACATCATCGACGTCGACGCCATCAAGCGCGAGGGTGTGCGCATCGGCGCCGACCCGCTCGGAGGCGCCAGCGTGCGCTACTGGCAGGCCATCGCCGACGAGTACGGCCTCGACCTCACGGTCGTGAACCCGGACGTGGACGCGCGCTGGCCGTTCATGACGCTCGACTGGGACGGCAAGATCCGCATGGACCCGTCGTCGCAGTCCGCTATGGCCTCCGTGCTCGCACGCCGCCACGACTACGACATCCTCACGGGCAACGACGCCGACGCCGACCGCCACGGCATCGTCACCCCTGACGCGGGGCTCATGAACCCCAACCACTACCTCGCCGTCGCCATCGACTACCTGTGCGCGAACCGCCCTGAGTGGTCCGAGTCGGCCGGTATCGGCAAGACGCTCGTGTCGAGCACCATGATCGACTTCGTCGCAGCATCGCTCGGCCGCACGCTCGTCGAGGTGCCCGTCGGCTTCAAGTGGTTCGTGCCGGGCCTCATCGACGGCTCCATCGTGTTCGGCGGCGAAGAATCCGCAGGAGCCTCGTTCCTCCGCAAGGACGGCACCGTCTGGACCACCGACAAGGACGGCATACTCCTCGCCCTCCTCGCCGCGGAGATTATCGCCGTCACCGGCAAGACGCCGTCGCAGCGGTACGAGGAGCTCGTCGCCGAGTTCGGTCGCCCCGCCTACGAGCGCGTCGACGCGCCGGCCACCCCCGCCCAGAAGGCGGTGCTCGGCAAGCTCGACGGCGACGCGATCTCCGCGGTCGAGGTCGCCGGCGACCCCATCACGGCTCGCCTCAGCCACGCACCTGGCAACGGTGCGGCGATCGGCGGAGTGAAGGTCACCACCGAGAACGCATGGTTCGCCGCCCGCCCGTCCGGCACCGAGGACGTCTACAAGATCTACGCCGAGTCGTTCAAGGGCCCCGAGCACCTGAAGCTCGTGCAGGCGGAGGCCAAGGCGATCGTCGACGCGGCGCTCGGTTCCTGACCGCGCACCGCAGCGCACCACCCGCCGCAGCGACGCTGCCTGCGTTTCCAGCTCCTCGACGAACTCGAGAGGTTGGAAACGCAGGCAGCGTTCTGCTTCGTCGAAGTCTTCGCGCTGCGCTGACGCGCGGCTACTGACCTTCGGCGGGCGTTGGGTTGGTCGCGCTGAGGCGGCCGGCCTGTCCGACACCGGCCGAGAACTCGACGCTCACGATGTCCCCCGACGCGTTGAAGCAGGTCACGCCGGTTTCGAAGGTGATCTCGCACACGAACTCGCCAAGCACCACGGGCGAGTTGTAGGGCTGCACGACGGCACCCTCGAGCGGAATGTCGGCCGTGAGGCACGGGAACGTGTAGCCGTTGGAGTCGAGCCCAACGACGACGCCCGTCGCGCCAGCCTCGCACGCCTGTTCCGGAACCGGGAAGTCGACCGTGTACTGCTGGCAGGCGACGCCCGTCTCCGGGGTGATCTGGCAGCGGATGTTGCCGGTCTCGCTCGTGAAGGTGACCGGCGCGAAGTTGGGGTCGGCGACGGCGGCCGGTCCGGCGGGCGGTGCCGGTTCCTCCGTCGCGGGCTGCTCAGCGGCGGTCTCGCTCGCGGAGGGGTCGCCGCCAGCGATGGGGTCGTCTCGGTTCGCTCCGACGACGTTGCCGATCATGATGGCCGAGAGGATCAGCAGGATCGAGCCGACCACCGAGAGGGCGATGATGCCGAGTCGTCGACGGTTGCGGTTGTCGAGGCCACGCACGGCCGCACCGACGCGTCCACCGCCTCCGCCGCTCCCGCCGCCGAGCGCGGCACCCACTCGGTCGAACGGATTCCGATCGGACGGCTGGACGTCGGGCTCGTCACTGACCGGTCCCGAGGAGACAGGCCCCGTGGACCGCGGCGGGGCGGCAGCAGGCGCACCGGCCCCACGCGGCGCGGGCCCGGGACGGCGAGGCGCACGAGGCGCTCGCACGCCAGCGGACGTCGGGGCGGACGACGACTCGTCCGCGTCGTCCTCGTCGAACCAGCTGGAGAGCAGCTCCTTGGCAGGGTCCTGCTCGCGCTGGCCTCCCTGAGGCGTCTCAGGCGGAGCGAAGCGCGCATCCCGGTCGCTGTCACGATCCTGCGCGAAGTCCTGATCCTGCGCGGAATCCTGATCCTGCGCGAAGCCCCGGCCGTGGCTGACACCCTGGCCTTGGTCGACGTCCTCGCCGTAGGCGGCCCCGGTGTGCTGCTTCGGCAGCGCACGCGTCGGCGGCTCAGCCTCCGGCGCACTCGGTGCCTGCGCTGCACTCGGGACCTGGGCTGCGGGCTCGGGCATCTGCGGGGTCTGCGCTGCCGGGGCGTCGGAGGCACCGAACAGCTCGGCCGCATCCTGTCGCTCGGAGTCGCGCGCTTCACCGAAGCTCTCGCGCTTGCGAGACGGGAGCGGCACGATGCCGGTCTGCTCGAAGTCGCGCGACACGATCGGGCGATCGGAGTCGTCGAGGACGCTGCCGTCGCTGCGCTCACCGGCGAGGAGCTCATCGAAGGCGCTCTTCCCGGCAGGTGCCGCGCGGGGCGGCTCGCCGGGCACGACCGCTGGACCGCTCGGGAAGACGGGGGCAGCGGATGCGCCGCGGAACGGGTCGCCCGTGGCGGGCATCGGCGGCGGTGAGGGGACCACGCGCGGCGTCGGGAGCGCTGGCGGCTCGGCGCGGAACGAGGGGATACGCGGGGCATCGTTGGTGGCGCCCGGCTGCGCACCGGCACCCTCGAGACCCGAATCGGTCGAAACCGGCGCCGCAGAGTCAGCTGATGAGCTGGGAGCGGCTGCCCGCTGGTCGGAGTCGGCTGTCGGCGCCGCTGCTGCCCGCTCGGGGGGCCTCCCGAACTGCGGCGCGGCGCTGGCTGGTGCAGAGCTCTCCGGAGCAGCGGTCTCCGATGGCGACTCACGGCGCGGTGCGGGCGCGGACGGGGCGTTCACGGCGGATGCCGCCTGCTCCACGGGTGCGGGGTCGCCCGTGCCCTTGAGGTCGGAGAACCAGCTCGGCACCTGTCCGCGCGGCTCGCTGTCGTCTGCGTCGGGCATGCCGGGCTGGGACGAACGTGCCGGCGGGGTGTTCATGGGGAGCACGTCGAACTCGGTTGTCGGCGGCTCGAACGCGAACGCGTCCCGCACCGGCCCCGTCGTGTTCGGCGTGGACGCTGCAGGAGCCTGCGGAGCTTCAGCGCTCGCAGCTTCCTCAGCGCTCGCAGCTTCTTCAGCGGTCGGCGCCTCGACGGGCGGCTCAGCTGGCGCGGGGGTGCGTGGGCGCGCCGGAGTGGGAGGGATGACCGTCTCGGGCGTGACGATTCCTCGCTCACCCGTCGCGCGCAGGTCGGGGTTGAAGCGGCGGCGCGAGCGGAGGAACGACGGGGGCTCCGGAACAACGGGCTCCGGTTCGCTGCCGGCGTCGTCCGTCTCCGGCGCGCTCGGCGACGAGGCCTTCGGGCGGTACCGTGCGAAGAAGTCGTCGCCGTCAGTGGGCGCCGTCTTCTGCTCCGCCTCTTCGCGAGCGCGGCCCACGACCTCCGACGGAGGAGTGGGTGCCGAGGCGTTCCAGCGGAACCCGCCCGCACCGATATCAGCCGGTCGGCGCGGAGCAGCGTTGCTGCCGTCGCTTTCGGCGGCGCGAGGGCGCACGGCCGTCAGCTTGGTACCGCACTCGGCGCAGAATCTCTGTCCGACCTGCGCTTCGGCACCACACGTGGGGCACGTTGCCATCTCGACCTCCTGGTCTTGGAGTGCTTCTGCTTCCAAAGCTCTGGCAGAACTCTACCGAGCCCGGCCTCTTCAGTAGCCTGGCGCCGCGGGAGCGCCCAGGAATTCTTCGTACGTGCTGGTGCCAGCCGCCTGCATCGCGGTGGACGTCTCCGCGCCGACGTAGCGGTAGTGCCAGGGTTCGAACTCGTACCCGGTGGTGGCGGTCGCCCCGTCCGGGAAGCGCAGGATGAAGCCGAAGCGGTGGGCATTCGCGGCGAGCCACTGACCACCCGCCGTCGTCGAGAAGCACTGCTCCAGCACGCATCCCTCGCCCTGCGACGAGATGTCGGCGGCGAGCCCGGTCTGATGCTCGCTGTACCCGGGACGAGCCGACGTGAGGTCGGCTGCCTCCTGGCCGAGGTCGGCGACGTACCCGGTGTAGAGCTCGGTCTGCAGCCCGTAGTCGCGGTACCCGCTGGTCATGTCCAGGGTGAGCCCCGCCTCGGCGCTGGCCGCTGCGAACATCGTCTGCACCGCGGTCGCCGCCTCCGAGCGGAGCGAGTGCCCGTTGGCGGAGGGGACGCCGATCTCCGACATGGCGACGAGGTCGGCGGGCGCGTAGTCGGCGGGAACCAGCGGTGTCTGCTTGTTCACGAGCACCGTGATGCTGTTTGGGTCCGTGATGTCGAGCGCCGAGGCCGGTGGCTGCGTCTCGGTCGGAGTCGGCTCGGCCGTCGCGGTCGGCTCCGGGGTCGGTGTGGCGGTGGGAGTCGGGGTGGCCGTCGGCGTCGCGGGGGCCGAGGTGGATGCGATGGTCGGCACGCTCGCGTCACCGTTCGATGCGGCGGTCACGGCCCAGTAGATGAAGCCGCCTCCCAGGAGCACGACAACCGCGAGACCCGCCGCCGCGATCTTCCGGTTCCGGCGCACACGCGCTGAGGCCTTGCGCTTGCTCCGCACGGCACGTTCGGCGCGCCGCCCCTGATCATCCGGCGCCTGAGCCTCCGACGCTCGGCCGTCCGGCGTATGGTTCTGCTGCTCCTCAGTCACCGGTCAACCCTCGCACAGGCGCTGGCGGGGTCGTCCGGGACTGGCCGAGGGTGCGGACACTGATGCTCGCACTCGGCATCGTCGGCGGAATCACTGAGTCTTCTGCCGGTGGGACGGCGTAGCCTCTGCGCATGTCAAATTCCGTCCAGCACCAGCAGGATCGTTCGCGCTTCGCCCTCAACGACGGCGACGGCACCGAGATCGGGTTCCTGAGCTACGTCACGACGGCCGACGCGATCGTCATCGATCACACGGTCGTCGACCCCGCCTATCAGGGGCAGGGACTCGCCGCGGTCCTGACGGATGCGGCGCTGACGACGCTCGGCGAGCAGTCGGCGCTCACCATCGTCCCGCAGTGCCCGTACGTGGCGACGTTCATCCGCAAGCATCCCGAGTACCAGCCGCTGACCACCCGCTGAGCGACGCAGCAGGCCAGACACCCACCGAGCAGCCGCCGACCCGTCAGGCGCGCTCGGGGAGGTTCGCGAGCTGCACGACCGCGGGAGCCTCTCCGCGTCGCACGTACTTGCCTCGGCCCGGGGGCATCCGCTCGGCGTAGAGGCGCGGCGCGATCTGCCCCTCGCTGCGATCGCCGGAGAGCAGCAGCAGCGCCCCGCCCGTGTCCCGCGTGCTCTGCAGGAACGGCGCGTACATGGCCCTCGTCGACCCGGCGACGGGCCTCGTGACGACGATGTGGATGCCGAGGTCGCGAGCCGCCGGCAGGTGAGGGACCAGCGCCCCGAGCGGGTCGGTGCCGCCGGCCGCGACGATGTCGTAGTCGTCGACGAGGAGCACGACTCTCGGCGTCTTCCTGAGCTCCTCGGCGGTGCGGCCTGGCCGCTCGGCGAGTTCGCTTGCGATGGACGCGGCGAGCCCGCTCGCCTGCGCCGCCGACTTGGCGTGGGCTGCGAGGTACTCCTCGGGGATCACGCCGGGCACCTTGCCGCGCGGGTCGACGACGGCGATCGCGAGCTCGTCTGGAGTGAACCGCTCGACGAGGCCCTTCGCGATGACGCGCAGCGCCGTCGACTTGCCGCTCTTCGCATCCCCGAGCACGACCAGGTGCTGGTCGGAGTCGAGGAAGTCCCACAGCGCGGTGTCCATGGTGTCCTGGCGGAGGCCGAGGGGCACGGCGGCGGGTTCGTCGGCCGCGTCGGGCAGGCTCGACGGGTCGACGACATTCGGCAGGAGGCGGATGGGCGCTGCGGCCGGCCCGCTCCAGGATTCCGCCGCTCTGGCCGCGAGTTCCTCGAGGGCGTCGCCGACCTGGTCGGGGTCGACGGCTTCCAGCGTCGGGAGCGCGAACTGCGCCAGGGTCTTCGCGTCGGTGAGCGCGCGCCCCCTGGAGTCGGCTGGCACCGATTTGGCGAGCTTGCGGTCTATGGCCGAGTCGGACGGGTCATTGAGGCGCAGCTCGATGCGCGTCCCGAACAGCGACTGGTGCGCCATGCGCAGCTCGCTCCAGCGGCCGAGCGTCACGATGAGGTGGATGCCGTAGCTCGATGCCTGCAGCATGAGCTTCGCGAACGGCCCGTCGAGGTGCTCGAAGTCCTGGCGGAGGGCGCCGTAGCCGTCGACGAGGAGGACGATGTCGGCGTTCGGCAGTCCGGGCAGCTTCCCCGCGGCGTGCATGGCGCGAAGCTGCGCCGTGCTGTCGATGCTGTGCCGTTTGAAGAGCTCCTCGCGCATCCGCAGCATCGCGGTGAGCTCCTCGACGAGACGCACGAGTCTGGAGTCGTCTCCTCGCGTGGCGACGCCGCCGACGTGCGGGAACGCCTCCAGCCTGCGGAGGCCGCCGCCTGTCAGGTCCATGCCGTAGATGCCGACGGCGCCCGGTGCGCCGCTGAGGGCCAGCGATGCCGCGATCGTGCGCAGGGCCGTGCTCCGCCCAGACTGCGGGCCACCGATGATGGCGACGTGGCCACCCGATTTGGTGAGGTCGAGCACCCACGGCTCCTGCCGCTGGTTCCCGGGTTCGTCCTCGACCCCGATGACGAAGCGAAGCGGATGCGCTCCCCCGGGGTTGGCGGGGCCGTGGGGGTGTTCGCCGGAATCGCTGGGGTCTGCTGAGCTGTCCGCGCCGGCCGCGAACGCCTCGCCGAGCGAGATGCGCTCGGCGAGCGGGGGCAGCCAGACCGGTCTGACCTTCTCCGGCCGGTCGAGCTGGGCGACGAGGTCGTCGATGAGGGTACGGCGGGTCTCCGGGGCGCGCAGCACGAGCGGTGCGTCAGGGTCTCCCCCGCTGTCGATGCCGTTGAAGAGGGGCACCTCGACGATGCGCGGTTGCTCGTGGTCCGTGACCGGGCGCGCCTCAGCCACCTCGTCGATGGGACCGGAGACGTAGCCGGCGTGGAAGCGCTGGTAGACGCTCGTGTCGACCTTCAGGTAGCCGTAGCCGGGGATCGGCGGCAGGTGGAAGGCGTCGCCGGAGCCGAGCACAACCTGCGACTCCGCCTCGCTGAACGTGCGCAGACCGAGACGGTAGGACAGGTAGGTGTCGAGCCCGCGCAGCTTGCCGCCCTCGATGCGCTGGCTCGAGAGCAGCAGGTGCACGCCGATGGACCGGCCGATGCGGCCGATCTGCAGGAACAGGTCGATGAAGTCGGGTTCCGCCGTGAGCAGCTCGCCGAACTCGTCGATGACGACGAAGAGGTGCGGCATGGGCGCGAGCTCGGGGCGAGTGCGGCGCAGCTCGCGGTAGTGCGAGATGGACGGTGACGAGTCCGCGGCCTTCAGGAGCTGCTGTCGGCGCACGACCTCGCCCTGGAGCGAGGCCTTCGCTCGCACCGTCAGCTGCGGGTCGTCGGCGAGGTTGTCGATGAGGCCCGCGAGATGCGGGAGTCCCTCGAACGGCGCGAAGGCCGCCCCGCCCTTGTAGTCGACGAGGATCATCGCGAGGTCTTCCGGCGGGTGGGAGACGGCGAGCGACAGGATGAGCGTGCGCAGCATCTCCGACTTCCCGGAGCCGGTCGCGCCGATGCAGATGCCGTGCGGGCCCATGCCCTGCTGGGCGCTCTCCTTGAGGTCGAGGTGCACCGGGCGGCCCTGATCGTTGACGCCGAACGCGACACGGAGGAACTCCGAGGGCTGTCGCGGCGCCCAGACGCGCTCGAGTGCGACTGGCTTGTCGAGGGGGACGCCGAGGATCTCGGCGATGTCGGCCGCGGGTCCCTCGTCGTCTCCGGCCCCCGCGGTGGCGAAGGTGCGCCGCGCGGCCAGGGTGCGGGCGAGGCCCTCGAACGCGGTCGATGTCACCTCGTCGGCTTCGAATGAGAGCGTGCGCTGCTCGCTGCCGCCCGCGTTGTGCGTGATCGCCGCGCCGCCGTCGGCGTCGAGCTCGATGCGCACGTCGACGTCGTCCGGCTCGTGGAGGCGATCGTCGACGAGGTGGACGATGGTCACGCCGATCTCGCTCGGCGTGTAGCTACGGTCGGGGAGCTGCAGCGGGCGGGCGGGCTCGCCGTGGCGGTCGTCGACCACGACGAGACTGGCCAGCGTCGTCGCCGTGCCACCGCGGCGCCTCGCGGCGGCGGCCGTCTGGGTGCGGTCGAGGAGCTCGCTCCCGATGACGGCGGCGAGCTGGCGGAGGTCCGGCGCGACGCGGCGCGCCGGCATCGGACCGTCGAAAAGGCGCGGGTTCTGCGCGTGCGGGAGCAGGTCGAAGCCACGCCAGTCGTCTCCGCGGTCCGGAGCGAAGGCGGCGGCGAGCTGCACGTCGTCCGGGAGCTGGTGACTGGCCAGCTGGGCGACGAGCCCCCTCACGAGGGGCACGGTGCGCGCCCGCGGTCCGATGATCGCGACGACGGATGCGCCCCGAAGCTCCGCGACGGCGGGCATCCCCGGCACCTCGCTGTGCGTCTCGGCGAGCAGCTGCGCCTCGCGAAGCAGGATGGGGTCGGCGGGCTCGGTCGGCGAGTCCTCAGCGGAGACCCCGAGTTGGAACCACGGCACGGTCGCCGTGCCCACGCGGGCCTGCAGGTGGTCGGGGTCGCCGCGGCGCCTGTCCCAGAGGCGAGCGGGATCCTGCACCAGGGAGGCAAGGCCGCTGCGGTCGGGATGCACGAGCCTCGCGGCCCGCGCCGCCCCGGCCGCCTCGTCGCGCAGCTCGGTGCGCTGCCGCTCGAGGTAATCGAGGTAGCGCTTGCGGCGGATGCGCAGCGCCCGGCCGGCGCGACCCCTGGCCGAGATCGCGAAGCCGACGCCCGAGACGATGGCGACGACGAACACGATGCCGGCGATGAAGAGGAACAGCGGCTGCCCGTTGCGCATGACGACCATCATCGTGACGGACGTGAGCGCGCCGACGACCGGCAGCAGGAACTGGAATGGTGTCGCGCTGGCCTCGTCGCTCAGCGTGGGCGGCGAGGCGAGCTGGCGGGGCGCGGGCCTCTGGGCCGGGAAGACAGTTCGGGTGGGCCGGTGGGCGTCGCGGATGCTCACGGTCGCCTCCCTGATCGGTCGGAGGTGGATGCGGGTCGGTTGGGCGCTGGGGGAAACACGGGCGCCTGCGCGGGCGGCACGACGGGTGCCGGCGGCGCGTGCGGGACCGGAGCCGAGGGCGCGACCGGGGTGGGCACCGGCGGTGCCGCCACCCCCGCTGCCGCATCGATGACCCTGGCGCCGAGGCGCAGCATGCGCACGCCGTCGAGGCCCCGCCGCGCGCTCTCGCGCAGCTTCCGGTCGTGTCGCAGGAGCACAGACGCGAAGGGCAGGTTGTCGACGAGCATCTCGGTCGCGAGGCCGGCGACGCGCTGCACGTCGACCGCGACGAGGACGACCCTGGTGTGCGCGCCGATGGCGGCGGCGACGTCGAGCGCCTGCTGGACGCTCGACCGGTCCGCCGGGGTCACGAGGCAGAGCACGTGCGAGTGCTCCGCGAGGTCGCGGATGCGCTCCAGCGGAGTCGCGCCCCAGTCCGTGACCGTGAGGTCGTAGGCGTCGCTGGACGCGCGGTGCAGCCGCCACCAGGCGTCGACGTCGGCGGGCCACTCCGCCGGCGACAGCTCGAGCGCTTCGACGGCCGTGCCATCGAGGCCGCGTTCCGGGCGGGCGCTGCCGCCCTGCGCGCTGACGAAGCGCACCCGGTCGCGCCGCACTGACGACAGGAACCTGGCGAGCTCCACGGCGACCGTCGTGCATCCGGCGCCGACCGCGAGCGAGGCGACGCCGACACGACGGCGGAGCGCCAGCGGCACGGTGGCGTGCTCTCGAAGGTCGCGCAGCTCGGCCGCCCCGCGCGCCGTGAGCGCGTGGGGCCAGGCGAGGTTCAGGGCGCTCGGTCGGCTCAACGGAACGCCTCGAGAAGGTCGGCGAAGATCCCGAACGAACCGAGCGCGAGGGGCACAACAGTGAGCACCACGAGCAGCTCGACGATGTCGGCCCAGTGCCTGAGCTTGGCGGCGACGACCCCGCTCGGGCTCCACGCGGCGGCGGCGACCGCGACCAGCGCCGCGACGCCCGCGGCGAGGGCCTTCTCACCGTCGCCGAGGAGCGGCGTCGAGACCAGCCACAGGATGCCGGGCACGACGGCGGCGGCCAGCAGCGCGAGACGGGGAGGCGCGAGTGGGAACGTGCGCATGCGCAGGAGCGCGACGATGGCGAGGGCCCCCGCGAGCCCCTGCCGCCACGGGTCGGCCGAGAGCAGCAGCTCGGTGAGCGACAGCGCGGCGACGACCGACACGGCGATGACCGTCCAGGTGAGCTGCGCGAACGACTCGCTGATGGCAGCGCGCACGTCAACCGTCGAGGCGCGCTCACCACGCATGATGCGGTCGTCGTAGGACGTGAGGCCGCTGAGGGAGAGAGCGGCGCCAGGAAGCACGCCGAGGGCCGCGACGCTCAGCACGGACACGAGGACCGCCACGCCGCCGCGATCGAAGCCAGCAAGGCTCAGGAAGAAGAGGATGCTGCTGGCGAGCAGCCCGACTGCGGCGCCGTACCTCGCAGACCCCCGTTGGAACCCGATGCCCCACACGAGTCCGAGCACGAACCAGGCAGACATGGCGGCGACGAGCACCGTGTTCGGCAGGAGACCCGCGACGCCGCCGGCGCCACCGTCCCTGCCGACTTCCGCAGCGAGCCCGAACGCGGCGGGCAGGGAGACCCCGATCGCTGTGCTCGCGACGGCGACCGCCGCGAACCGCTGGCCCGACCGAGCCAGTCCCGCGCCAACGGCAGCGAGCAGTGCCACGGCGGCGAGCATCCACTGCCCCGGAAGCGCGAACGCGCCCATGGCCCACATGGCGGCACCCGCGGCGGCGACCCCGGCGACGACGGCCAGCGTCGTGCGCGTGTGCCCCTCCCCCCAGGCGTCCCGCCTCCTGGCCCCGGCCTCCGTGATGGCGTCGGTGATGTCGATGACCTCTGGCGCCTGCGGGGCGTCGTCGGCGGTCGTCACGCGCAGCATCGCGCCCGGCCGCACCCCCTGCTCCTCGAGGGTCGCGTCGAAATCGAGGGATGAACCGGTGAGTGTCGTCAGGATCAGCACGTCACCGCCGTGCGGGTGCTCGTCGAGCAGCTCGAGGACGTGAGGGAGGAGCGCCCCGACGGGCTCGGTGCTCGGCAGCGCGAGCTCTGCCTTCCGCTCGCTGCCGATGACGGTGAGTCGCGTGTACGACACTCAGTGCTCCTCAGGGTTCGGTCGCCGGACGTCGGGGTTCGCTTGCCGGATGCCAGGGCTGTCGCTGCTCACTCGACCACCGTCAGCGTCTGCGGGTCGATCGTGATGCCGCTCGTCGGGTTCGTGTAGTACCCGGTGGCCGGGTCGATGTACCAGCCGATCCTCGTGTCGATGAGCTTGCCGGCCGGGTCCGTCGCGTAACCGGTGGCGGGGTCGACAACGAAACCCGTGCGCGGGTCGGTGTACTGGCCCGTCGCCTGGTCGAGCAGGAAGCCGGTCGCCTCGTCCTGCACGACCGTGCCGCCTGGCTGGACGGGGTTCGCCGCGGCCGCCGCCTGGAACGCGGAGATCGCCTCCTGCTGCTTGCGATCCTCGAGCAGGTTCACGACGAAGCTCGTGCCGAGGCACGCGCAGCAGATGACGGCGCCGAGGATCACCGAGCCGAGCAGACGACCCACGTTCGTGTTGACGGTGCGCCTCGTCGCCTGCGGCCCGTGCGCGAGCGCGCCGAGCATCCGCTCGCGGTGCGCGCGCGTCGTGTCGATGAGCGTGCGGTCCGTCTCACTCACGCGGCCACCCCCGTTCCTGGCACGCCGGGCCGACCGAGGCGCACGCGCCTCGAGCCGAGGGCCAGCACCGTGCCGAACGGAACGGTGACGGCCGTCTCCGCCTGCAACCGCTGCGGGTCGCCGCCCGCGAACGCCCACGTGCCGGAGACGCTGCCGAGGTCGGTGACGAGCACGCCCTCGAAGTTCGGCTCGAGGCGCACGTGGGTCGGGGCGAGGCTCCGTGAGAAGTCGGGCACGGCGACCGGCCGCTGGCTCCTCGACGAGACCTGCGGGGCGCGGCCCACGACGATCACGCCGCGGACGACGTGACGCGAGCCGTCATCGAAGTGCAGCTCGAGGTCCGGGCTCGAGAAACGCTGGGGCACGCGAGTCGGCGGGGCGAGCTCGATCGCGGCCGGCACCAGATGCAGCGGATCACGCCCCGTGCGGACGTTCATCGTCGCGCGTGCGCCCGTGAGCGGATGCGCAGGCATGCCCGTCGACCGGGCGACGGTGCGGAGCCCCAGCAGGGCGTGGCCCGCGCTCGTGCCGAGCGCAGCGCGCATCCACCACCAGACCGCGAGCAGGACGAGCGACACGACCACTCCGACGAGCACCGCGAACGCGAGACTGTGGGCCGCGGCCAGCAGCGAGAAGCCAGCGACCACCGCGAGCCCGAGCGCCACGTCGAGCGCGATCGACCAGGCGAGCTGGGCGGTCGCCGCTGGGAGATCGGCCGTTTTCCACACGAGTCGCAAGGCTAGTCGGCCAAACCTGACGCCGGGAGGGGAGAACTCCCCGGTGAAAAGTTGGACGACGGCGGGCATCCCGTGCTGGACTGACGTCTCCCGATAAGAACGCGCGCCGATCGCGGTGCTGGAGAGGATGCCATGAAGTTCGCAATGGAAGACCAGACACTGGTCACGCTCGGCAACAAGTCGCAGACCGAATCGGACGACCTCGGCGAGCTCGTGAAGCAGCTCTTCGACGCGGCCGAGCCGCTCTCCTCGACCTTCAACGGGCCCGCGAAGGCCAGCTTCAACAACTTCAAGTCGAAGACCGACGAGATCTCGAACGCCCTCAACTCGGCGCTCGTCGGCATCGTCACCTCCATCAGCGGCCAGAACAAGGCCTTCGTCGCCGCCGCCGACGACGGAGCCGCGACGCACGAGGCCGCGACCGGCTCGACCGACTTCAGCTCTGAGTCCTTCCTGACACGCATCCGCCCGCAGGCCTAGCGCTCAGACACCGACGCGACGAGAACGAGGAGAACACGCATGTTCACGAACCAGATGGATCGCAACGACTACAACATCGGCTCGTCCGAGGCGACGCAGGCGAACTTCGAGCAGGTCGCCGCCCGTCTCGAGTCGGCGCTCGACCGCCGCGACGCCGACGTCAAGTCGGCTATGGCCGACTACCAGGCCGACGGCGTCTCGGATGAGTACGCGCACCTCGAGCAGCAGTGGAACTCAGCCGGACAGCAGGTGCGCGACGTCATCGCCGCCATCCGCAACTCGCTGGTCGAGAACGACGACGTCGCCCGCCGCGCCCTGTCCGCGGCACGGGCGTCGATCCCGAGCTAGGCAGCGACTCAACGCACCGACATGAGCGGCGGCGAGCATCCGGCACTGGATGCTCGCCGTCGCTTCGTCGGACCATGGGATCAGTCCGAATCCGAGATCGGGCTCCGCTGCCGAGATCGATGAGACCGAATACCGTGGTCCGGCTGTGGCAAGCACGTCGATCCCAGTGCTCGGCACCTCTCGGGTCAAGTGTGTTTCGCGCGCCCCTCTGCGAGCTTGGCTCTCAACCAATCTGGCTGGTGCGCTTCATCTCGTGGGAAGTGCTTGAAGTCGGTCACGTAGGCGACCGAGTCGACCGGAGCATCCCAGTGCGGCTCATCGTCGTAGTTGTACTCGGCCGAAGCGGCACCGTCAGCAGTCACGGCGATACGTGCGCTGAACCACGTGCCCGCCCCCTCGCGGTACGCGGCAGCGCGAAGAGCCGTGACGGCATCACTGACCTGCGAGTTCAGGCGGGGTGCGTTGAAGCTACCCTCGTCGGTCTTGTACTTGCCTCGCGGGTTCCTCGCCCGAACCTGGAGAAGCGCGACCGGCGCCAGCACCGAGGCGTCGAGGCGCACATCAACGTCCCCCGGGGCAAGCAGCGCGAGCAACTGACGCCCGAGCGCGTCGAAGGCCGCCTTCTCTGCAATGATTCCGCCACCATCTGACATTGCTGAACTCCACTTCCGCTGGCAGATCGCCATTGATCGAGTCCTCCACCACCCGTGCGCCGACGCCGCTGTGCTCGTCGTCCCCACCGACCGCTCGTCGTCGACTGCGGTGACCTCGACCGGTGCTGTGCCCGGAATCAGATGGCCTCGCCCGGTACCCGGTCCGGGCTGATGCCCGTCCGCTCCTCGCGGCGCTCGATTTCAGCGTATGCCGGCTGGAGCGCGATGAGCGCCACGCTCGTGTCGAGCGACTTCAGCCACAGGCGCCCGCCGTTGTCGAGGTCCCAGGCGATGTCGCTGCCCTGGCGTGCGGATCCCTCACCGAGGATCTCCGCAAGCTCCGCGCCGAGTTGGCGCCGGGCACCTGCGACATCGACTGCACCACGGGCGTCCGCGCCGCTGAGCTTCACCTGGATCTCGGTGACCGACTCGTCCTTGACGGACGCTGAGGCGTTCGAGACGCGTTCGGGCGACTCGATGTATCCGGTCCGGTAGCGGGCGCTGCGGCTCGTCGACCGCGCTTCCGACCATCCCAGCTCTGCGGCTACCCCGGTCAGCTCTTGCTTCGAAACCGGCCAGCTGAGCCCCGTCAACACCTCACTCAGGCGGGCAACGCTGCTTCGGTCCGCGATGTTCTGCGTCGTCATGGCGTCGTCTACTTCCCAAGCCCGAGGTCGAGCTCATTCGGGTTCAATACCAGCTCGTTGATCTTAACCATTCCCGTGGGAGTCGCCTTCACCAGCTGATAGGAGACGGTCACGGAACCGTCCGCGAGTCCCTGCGCGATGTGGGGGTTGTCCCGGAGATACGCAGCCAGGTTCGGATCGTTCTGGAACACGTCGTTGAAATAGTGGGTCGATCCCTGCGGCGCGCGAGTCCCGTCTGGCAGCAGACGCCCGTCCTTGCTGAGCGTGGCGGTGCCACCTTTGGCCTCGGTGACGATGAGCGTACTGCCGTCGTTCGTGAGTCCGACCTGGTCGAAGGTGCCCTTCCCTCCCCCAGACCCGTCGACGACGACCGTCGCGTCTTGCGAGGCGATGACGTCAAGCGCAGCCTGATCGCCCATCGCCTCCGACTTCTCCACCTGTGTGACCGCCGTATCGCGCTCATCCCAGGACGTGTCCCTCAGCTCTTCGAGGGCATCGACGCGAGCTTCGAACTGCGCGTCCGTCAGCGAAGTGTCGAGTTCGGCCTCTTCGAGGAGCGCGTCGATGGTGCTGTCGATCTTCCCCTTCGTCAACCCCTTGGGATCCACATCGACACCCTGCTCCCCGAGCTTCTCGATGACCGACTGCTGCGCCCCGACGGCCTCCTGGTGGGCCGCGACCGCCTCGACGCGATCCGCGACCGCACCGTGGTAGTCCTCGGAGAGCACGGGGACCGTGTCGTTGGTCCCCTTCGTCACGCCCTTCGGATCGATGCTCGAGGGGTCGTCCACGCCGCCGGTGGATGCGGGCTTGCCCGTCGCATCCGGCGACCGATCGTCGCCTGAAGGCTCCTGGCCGCCAGCACCTTCCGGGGCCGAACCCGGCTCCCGGACCTCGGGGACACCGGTCGGCGACGTCGAGGGACCTCCGGGCGAACCTCCAGAGCCCGCGCCGGGCGTCGCACCTGCGGACGACGGCCCTGGCTGGCCCTGGCCACCCGGCTGGCCCTGGCCACCCGGCTGGCCCTGTCCCCCCGGCTGCGCCGGTTCCCCTGCGCCCGGATGCGTCTGCCCGGTTCCCGGTGTACTGGTCTCCGTCGGCAGCTCCGGCGTTCCGCCCTTCGGCCCGCCGGGAACACCGCCCGGCGCGTCCAGTCCGAAGGCGTTCGAGACGGGAGGCACCCCGCCGGACGGCGAGAGCGCATCCACAACCCCCGTCGCGCCCACGTACGGCGTGATCTTCAGGCCTTCTGGCGAGAACTTGATGCCTTTTGTCACGAGGCCGACCGCGAGGGAGCCGCCCGGAATCGCGAAGTCGGCGGCGACACCGCCGACACGCGTCACGATCGAACCGACCTTGCCGGCCGTCGACACGCCCTTCGCGACGTTCGCGCCTGGGATGAAGAAGGTGCCGATGTTCGCAAGCGTCTCGGTGCCCGTCGCGACCGCGTCCTCCTCCCACGCGTGGAAGCCGTTCTCGCCCGCGAGCGCGGCCTGGTGGTCGTAGCCGATGAGGCTGCCCCAGCCGGTCGCGGCGACGTTGACGCGGTCGTCGAACCACTGGTCTGCCTCCGAGCCGGGTGCGACGACCTTCACGGCCCAGGTCGTCGGGGACAGCACGACGGCCGTCGAGAGGGCGAAGTTGCCGAGCCCACCCCAGGCGGCTCCTGCCTTGTCCCAGCCCCAGTCGCCGGTGACGGGGTCGCGGCCGATGAGCGACGCCGCCCCCGTCCACGTGCCGTGCCAGAAGTTCCCGGCGCCGTGCGCGACCGACTCCGAGCAGTTGCGGTCCTCCTCAGACGGGTAGCCCCACGGCAGCTCCGTCGACGCCATGATCGCCTCGGCGGTGATGGCCTCGTCCTCGGTGACGTAGCTTCCGGTGCTGAGCGTCTCGAGGCCAGCGGCGCAGGTCGTCGCGGCCGCCGAGACCGTTTCGATGATCGCCGCATACTCGGCGAGCAGCTCCGTGTTCTTCTCCTTCGCCGGGCCGTGCTCTGTCCAAGGGATGTGCTCGGACTTCTCATCCATGTCGCTGAAAGAAGTGGTCATCCACTCCATCGACAGGCCGTGCGCATCCCACACCGTCACGTTGTAACCGGCCAGCGCCTCCTGACGGAACGCCACCGCGCGGTCCTCGAGGTCCTTGAGCGTCGGTTTCACCGCTTCCAGCGCCTCCGCGTAGGTGTTCAGGTAACCGGCCGCGCTGGAGAAGCTGGTCTCCACATCCGCCGCCGCGTTCGTCGCGGGCGTGATCGCCGCATAGACGGACTCCTGCTCCGGCGCCTGATAGGAGGCGCCGATGCCAGACCACGTCGTGCTGATGGTCGACACCTTCTCGACAAGACCAGACCCCATGCCCTGGAGGGCCGTGGCAGATCCTTCGATCAGCGACGTGTCCAGATCGGCGCTCTTCAGGGCGAACGCCGACGGGTCGATGAGACCGTCTCCCGTGCAGACTTCGATGGTCATGCGTCCCCCCGGTAGCCGTGCTGCTCGAAGAAGCTGAAGTCGCCGTCGGAGCCGTCCGCGATGGCGCCCTGGAACTCGAGCGCCATCTGCTCCTGCCCGTTGTTGTAGGCGTAGACGGCGTTGGCGACGCCCGTGACGCTCGCGTTGACGGTGTTGCCGACGGCCGTGACGTTCGACTGCTGCTCGGTGAGCAGGCCAGCGAGGGCCTCGGAGACGCCAGCGGTGATGCCGCCGCCCCAGGCGACGCCCGCCATGACGCCGTTCATGCCCGCTTCCGTGATGACGGTCGCGAGCTCGCCCTGCGTGGTCTGCACGCTCGTGAGCACCGTCTGCACCCCGGTGGGGTCGATCTTCCAATCCGACACGTCACACCCTCTCTGTCACGGTTCCGCCGACAGCGGCGGCGATCTGCTCGGCCAGAGCACGGCCGCGCTGCGGCTCGCCCCTCGGCACGGTCACGTCTGTCCACAACCCGAACGCTGTGGGCGGATGCGCGATGGCGGCGACCGCATTCGTCGGGTCGACGATCGGCTGGCTCTCGAACACCGTCAGCAGGGACGCTCCGGTCCCGTCGACCGCGTGGCGCACGGCGCCGTCCTCGAAGGAGACGAGCTGCCCCTCCGGGTGGGTCTCGGCGATGGCGCGCGCGATGGCCTCGTCGCTCGGTGCGACCTCGCTCAGCAGGACCAGTTCGATGGGCACGGTCAGCTCCTTCCGACGTTCGCGTCGCCCGTGGCGAACTCCACGGCGAGGGCGGATGCGAGGCGCTCCTGGTCGAGGTCCGTCGCGAACGCGCGCAGCTGGTACCAGAGCGGGTCGCCGCCGGAGAGCCGCACGATGAGCGCTGGCGCCCGGCGGAGGCCGACGGTGGTGACGTCGTGGTGCTCGGCCAGCGCGTCCACGTCGATCGCGAGGTCGCGCACGGCGCGTGCGCCGAGGAGCACGGCGAGCGGCTGCTCGGGGCGGCGCACACCGGGCAGGCGGCCGAACGAGCCGTCGCGCTCCTCGACCTCGCCGCAGGAGAGGAGCGCGACGTTGACGCGGCTCGTCTCGGCGAGCTCGCGCAGCGTGTCGAGCACGCGCGGGTGCGCGGCGAGGGAACCGCGGGGGTCGCGGGCCAGCGCCGTGAGCTCGGCGCCGCGGATGGGCACGGCGCCGCGCACGTGCTCAAGGATCCCCGACTTCGTGCGCGAGACCGCGAAGCTGACGGCCGAGCCGTCGCCGCCCGCCGCGTAGTGGCGTTCGGTGACGGGCATCTGCCGGCGCATGGACTCGGTGACAGCGGTGTGCGACCAGCGCTGCGCGAGCGGCTCGACGAGGCCCCAGCGCTCGAGGGCGTCCCCGCCCAGTCCCGCTACGAGGAGGTCGGCCGTGCCGCCGATGAGCGTGCGGTCGTCCGCGCGGTCGCGCACGTACACGTCGAAGACGAACGACGGCGTCGTCTGCTCGCGCAGGCGCGAGAGCGTGGGGTGCGGTTCGGGCAGGACGCCGGGCTTGGGTGCCCAGAAGTCCCCGAAGCTGCGGATGCGCGTTCCCCGGAACGCGTCGAACATCGCGCTGCCGTGCGACACGGCCCAGTAGCCGCCAGCAGCCTGGAACGCATCCGCGACGAAGCTCGACACGTGCGCCTGGTCGGTCGTCACGAGGATCGGGCGGAGGCGCGAGAACTGCGCGTCGATGAGGAAGCGCTGCAGGGGCTTCGAGAGGGTGACCCGCTCAGCGGATGCCCAGTAGACGGTGTAACCGCCGCCCGCGCCGTCAGGGCCGCGCTCGTCGGAGAGCGGGTCGATGAACGCGGTCACGAAACTGTGTCCTGGGAGACGGGAGCAGGATTGCACATGTGCGGCACGGGGATCCTCCGGAGAATTCTCGGATGAATCGCCAGCGTAACCACGCTTCCAGCGTTACGCGATGGGGACTTCTCCCCTCACCGGGTCGTTGAATACGGCGCGTGCCGAGGAACGGGGAGGGGCGCCTACAGGTAGTTGCTCTCGTCTCCGGTTCCTGGGATGCGGTCGTTCGGAATGCCGAGGCGTTCCTCAGTCCGTTCGATGTCCGCGTAGCGCGGGTGGAGCACGTTGAGGAGCACGGTGAATTGCAGCAACTTGACCCACACACGCCCTCGGGTCCCAAGCTCCCAGTAGGCATTCCCGTCCTGCTTGCCCGACGGCTCCCCGAGCACCGACTTCACGCACGCCGTCATTTGCTTGCGCACCGCGAGCATGTTCTTCCGCCCGTGCTGCTTCGAGAACTTGCACAGCCGCACGTCGACCTCGGCGACGTCACCCTCCGAGTAGGCGACGAGCACGTCCGACGTGCCACCGGCAGCGTCGAGCAAACCCGAATAATACTGAGCGCCATTGCTCAAGCGGCCATTCGACGTCTCGATACGCAGCGGCAATCCGCCCGACCGCGGCAACGTCCGCGACAACGAGTTCCACTATTGCCTGTTCCTACAAGTAATCGTTCTCGTCACCGGTCCCCGGGATGCGGTCCTCCGGAATGCCGAAGTGTTGCTCGGCCCGCTCGATGTCCGCGTAACGCGGGTGCAGCACTTTGAGGAGCACCGTGGACTTGAGTGTCTTGACCCAGACACGCCCCCGGTTCCCCAACTCCCAGTATGCATTCCCGTCCTGCTTGCCCGACGGCTCGCCAAGAGTTGCCTTCACGCATGCGGTCATTTGCTTGCGGACGGCGAGCAGGTCCTTCCGCGTGTGCTCTTTCGAGTAATTGCATAGTTCGACCTGGACCTCGGCGACATGGGCATCCAAGTACGAGACATTCACGTCCGACGTGCCACCAGCAGCGTCGAGCATGCCCGAAAAGTAGTCTGCACCATTGCTCAGGTCTCGCTTCATCCGCCACCCGAGACCATCCGCCAGGCGCTTGCCGTCCTCAATGGCCAGCGGCCAGGCAACCTCACGAAACGCCGAGACGATCTCCTGCACACGGGCCTCATCGGCCACCACCAGTTCCGCCACGTGTTCTCTCCTACTTTCCGAGTCCGAGGTCGAGCACGCTCGGGTTCAATACGATTTCCTGCACGGTCACGGTCCCGTCTGCCTTCGCCTTGACAAGCTGGGTCTGCCTTCGCCTTGACAAGCTGGTAAGACACCTTGATCTCCGCGCTCGCGAGCCCATCAGCTAGCGCTGAGTTTTCGGCAAGGTGCTGTTGCAATTGTCCGCACTCGCCTGCTGGTCTGTCACGAGCCCCTGCACGGCCGAGGCCACGCACGCCGTCCACTCGCCGCCCCACGCCAGCGCGCTCAGCACCCCGGCCACGTTCTCCGCGCTCACCGCGGGGAGCACCTCAGACTCTGCCCCGATCACCGCGGTCAGCACTGTCTTCACACCGCCCGGGTTGATCTGCCACTCCGCCATCGCGTCACACTCGCTCTCTGATCACACCTGCAGTCGCCGCAGCGATCCGCTCCGCCAACTCGCGCCCCCGCGCCAGCTCCCCCGCTGGCACCGTCATCTCCGTCTACAACGACAACGACGCCGGAGCACCACGAATCGACGCCCGCGCCCCCACCGAATCGAACACCGGAACCGTCTCGTACACCGTCAGACAATCAACGACGGAGCACGCCGCGAACCAACCGGCACCGCACCGAACTCCTCGCGAACCCGATCCACGTCGATGCGAAGGTCGCGCACCGCCCTCGCGCCCAGCAGGGCCGCGACCGGCACATCCGCAGGCCGAAGACCCACGGACTGCCCGACTGAGCCCAGCCGCTCCTCCACCTGCACGTAGGAGACCAGCACGACGTTCGGCACGAAGCGCTCAGCCAGCTCCACCAGCGTCGGCAGAACTGTAGGCACCGCCTCCAACGACAACCCCGCACCGTCTCCAGGCCGCTCGCACGTGCCGATCGGCACCACGCCGCGCGCCTGCACCAGAACACCGTCGCGGGAACGCGCGGCCGACACACTGCCCGCCGCACCGCCACTCCCGGCGACGTATCGCCGCCGAGCTACCGGCATCTCGCGACGCAGCTCCTCCGTGAGCGCGTCCTCCGACCACGGCTGCGTCAGCGGGTCATAGCGCCCCCACCGCTCAGGGGTCTCGCCACCCAGGCCAGCAAACAGATGGTGCAACACCGCCCCCACCCGAGCCTGCTTCTCCGCCCGTGTGCGCACATGCACATCGAAACTCAGCGCCCCAAGCCCGCTCGACCGAGTCGCCTCGAAACCCTCGAGACGGTGTCGACCAGCAGGCACCCCCATCCAGAGCTCCGAGAACCCGCGCAGCCGATACCCCGAACGCGTGTCGTACACCCCCGAGCCGGTATCGACTGCCCACTGGCCGTTCGCGGCGCGCAGTTCCTCCAACACGAAGCGGGAGACGTGCGCGTCGACTCTCGTGACCAGCACCGGCCGCAGGCTCGCCGAACGGCTGTCCATGATGAACGCCCACAGCGGCATCGACAACGTCACCCTCGACGACGACGCCCGGAAGACGTTGCACTCAGCCGTGAACTCGTCAGCGATCGGATGCGACTGCTTCATCGCGGGCCCCCGGCCGAGGCGACTTGCCCACGTTCACCTGATCGTCCACGTGGCAGCGGATGCCGAGCAACCCCCACGGCGCGCGGACGCGCGAAAACCCAAAATCTTGCGCCCATCGGCCCCCAAGTGAATCGCCTGGACAGGCTACGGGCCTTGGCGGATCCGCGCGATGGGGACTTCTACCCGCCTGTAAGCCTGAAAGCAGACCACAGGAGTGAATTCGCGTTCTTCGCCCGACGAGCACCCCGTCGTTCGCTCGCGTCTAGACTCGCCCCGTGAGAGAACGCCGCACGGAATCCAGCACCGGCCCGCACCTGAAGTGGGCGGCGATCCTTCAGCTCGTGCAGGGAGTCCTGATGGAGGGCATCCCGTTCCTCGGCCTGATCGTCCTGCTCGCCGTCGATGCCGACGCATCCGTCATGGAGCGCGGCTTCTCGTTCATCGTGCCGTTCTTCGACGAGCACCTGTACCTGATGATGGCCATGAGCGGAGTCTTCGCGGCCCTGCGCATCGTCGGCGCGATCGGTCTTCTGCGGAACCGCATGTGGGGCTTCGCGCTCACCCTCCTGAATTGCGTCATCACGCTGACGCTCATGATGTTCATGCTCCCGGCCGGAATCGCCGACGGGCTCCTCGCCGGGAGCGCGCTTGTCCTCCTGCTCATGGCTCGATACGGGACATCTCCTATCGAGACCCGCTCACGCTGATTCGCGCCAGCACGGCGAATCAGCTGCGCATGACGGTACTGCACGCGACCACCGCAGCGTCCGAATCTACGGAACCCGGTGCGTCCACTCCCTCGACGCGAACTTCGACTGCGCCAGCTCACGAGCCCGCGCCATCTCCTCGTCGGAGACCTCGCCCGGCGTACCGCCGTAGTGCTCCACAAACGTCGTCTTGAAGTGGTCGATGATCGCCGAGCGCTCCATGCCCGTCTGCGACCGCAGGGGGCTCACACGCTTGTTGGCGGACTGCGTGCCCTTGTCGCTCAGCTTCTCGCGGCCGATGCGCAGCACCTCCGTCATGCGGTCGCCGTCGATGTCGTAGCTGAGGGTCGCGTGGTGCAGCACCGCGCCGGAACCCAGGCGCTTCTGCGCGGCCCCGCCGATCTTGCCGGACGGACTCGCGATGTCGTTGAGCGGCTCGTACCTGGCGTTGATGCCGAGGCCGTGCAGCGCATCCAGCACCCACGAGTCGAGGAACGCGTACGACTCAGCGAACGACATGCCGTGCACAAGATCGCTCGGCACGTACAGCGAGTACGTCACCACCGAGCCAGCCTCCATGAACATCGCGCCGCCACCCGTGATGCGCCGCACAAGCTGCACGCCGTACTTGTCGAGGTTCTCCTGGTCGACCTCGTTCTTCACCGACTGGAACGAGCCGAGCACCACGGCCGTCTCCTCCCACTCCCACAGGCGCAGCGTGGCCGGGCGACGGCCCGCGCCGACCTCCTCGGTCAGCACCTGGTCGAGCGCGACGTGCTCGCGAGGCGTCAGGGGGCCCGGATGCAGGATCTGCCAGTCGTACGCGCGCCAGTCGCGGGCACCGAGCACGGCCCGGCGGACGACGACGCCGACCGCCTCCGGCGTGACGCCGAGCAGCTGCGCGTCGGCGCGCAGGCCATCGCGCACCGCGGCCGTGATCTCCTCAGCGCTCGCCTCCGCCGGTAGCCCGTTCAGCGCACCGTTGATGTCATCGAGCGCCTCGTCGGGCTCGAGGAAGAAATCACCGGCGAGGTGCGCGTCGACGATGCGCCCACCCTCCACCTCGAGGTCGACTGTGACGAGCTTCCCGCCAGGAACCTTGTACTCACCGTGCATGAAAGCACTCTACGGCGAGCGGACGCCACCCAGGCGCACGCACATCCTCGCGGCCCTGGCGCTACGCCGCAGCCGAGCTACAGAAGCGGCGGGATGCGCGCATCCAGCCACGCGACGATGTCGGCGATGACCTCGTCACGGTTCAGCTCGTTGAGCAGCTCGTGCCGCGCCTCCGGGTAGATCTTGAGCGTCACGTCGCTGAGCTTCGAACGCTTCCGATACAACCGCGCGAGGGCACGAGGCCCACGCTCGCCGTAACCGACCGAATCCTCCGAGCCGGCGAGGATCAGCACGGGCACGTCGTCGAGCGTCCCCGAGGCGGCACGGGGTGGGACGTGAATGAGCTGCAACGCGCCTCGAGTGGACCACACGGGCGTCTTCGCGATGTCGAAGCACAGCTCGTCGTAGGCGAACGCTCGCCGCGCCTCCGGGTTGCGGCTCAGCCACATGAGGCCGGTCTCGTCGGGCTCGAACCGCTTGTTGAGGTTGCCCGGGTTCGTGAAACCGGGCAACGCGAGGGCCGTGCCGGTCAGGATGCACGCCGAGAAGAACGCCGAATCGCGCACCAGGAGCTGCTGCGCGAGCAACGAGCCCCACGAGTGGCCCTGCAGGATCAGCGGGAGCTGCGGGTAGCGGTCCCGAACCCAGGCGGAGATGTCCTCGAGCGCCTCGAGCGCGGCCCGATTCTCGGTCGCCGGCAGCACTGAGAGCCCAAGAGAGCCGAGGCCCGTCCGCCCGTGCCCGAGCTGGTCGTGCGCGACAACCGCGTAACCCGCAGCTACCAGGTCGCGCGCATACGCGTCGTAGCGCTTCGCGTGCTCACCCGAGCCGTGCGACAGGTGGACCACGCCGCGCGGCGACACGCAGGCCCACTCGTAGACGTGCACGTCCACGCCATGACCCGTCGGGACCACGAACGTCGCCGGCGCACCGGTCCGGTCGGGCTCCGGGGCAGCCGGACCGCGCGCATCCGCACGACCCTGCGAGCCGCCGGGCGAACCTCCGGCAGATCCGCCCTGCGGGCCAGTGCCCGAGCCCGGCATGACTAGGCCTCCCGCGTGATGTCGACCTTCACGAACAGCTGCGAGGAGAACGGGCCCGCGTACACGCCGCGCAGTGGAGGCACGTCGTTGTAGTCGCGGCCGCGGCCGACGAGCACGTGGCGCTCGCCGATCGGGATGTCGTTGGTGGGGTCCCAGCCGCGCCACTCGCCGTCCCAGTACTCGATCCACGCGTGCGACTCGCCGCTGACGGTCTCGCCGATCTCGGCGTTCGGCCGGGGGTGCAGGTAGCCGGACACGTAGATCGCGGGGATGCCGGCTGCTCGAAGCGCTCCGAGCGCGATGTGCGAGATGTCCTGGCAGACGCCGCGCTTGTGCTCCCACGCCTCGGCGGCCGTCGTGCGAACGCCCGTCACTCCGCCCTCGTAGGCGACAGCCTCGTAGACGAGGTGCAGGATCTCCATCGCCGTGGATGCCGGTCCGGTGTTCGCGCCCTTGACCTCAGCCGCGAGCGCCTTGACATCCTCCGGCGGCATCGTGAGGCGCGTCTGCGCCGTCTGCTCGACGAGCTCGACGCTGCGGAGCCGCTCGCGCGCGAGCTCATCCCAGCTCAGCGACAGCTGCCCGGCCTCGGGACGCTGCCGCACCTCGACGAGGCTCGACGCCGTCAGCGACAGCTCCGAGTGCGGGTTCAGCACCTCGAACGCCGTCACCTTCGTACCCCAGTAGTCGGAGTAGTTGTGCGTCGACGAGTGCGGCGTGACGTCGAGGTGCCCGAACAGCACGAACTGGCCGTTGTTGGCCATCGGCAGCATGCGGGCCTCGTTGTACGAGGTCGTGACGTCGCCCTCGTACCGGAAGCCGGTGGAGTGGCGGATGCGGATGCGGCTCATGAGTTGTCTCCCACCCAGCTCGGGGCTGTGATCGACGGGAAGTAGCGCTGGCGGATGGCCTCGGAGGCCCGAGACACCGCGTCCTGCACGCCATCCATGTAGCGGGGCAGGTCGGCCAGGGTGTCGTGGATGGGCCGGTACTCGAGGTCGGACGAGATCTGGCCGAGCAGGCGCTGGGCCTGGTCGGTGACTCCGACGCGGCCGCCGCGCTCGTGGCGGGGCTGGATGTCGTAGAGGCAGGAGAGCGCCGTCGACACCGAGTACTGGATCGACCGTGGGAAGAGACGGTCGAGGAGCAGGAACTCCGCCGCGTTCGCCGCGGAGGGCATGCCGTGATAGGTGCGCAGGTACGACTCATACGCGCCGCACGAGCGGAGGATCGTCGTCCAGGATGCGCCGGACGCCTCCGTGAGCGAACGCGTCGCGAGGAGGCGTGCCGTCATGTCGGCGCGCTCGAGCGAGCGGCCGAGCATCATGAACTGGTACGCGTCGTCGCGGCTCGCCGCCGAGTTGACGACACCCACCGCGAGCGCCGAGCGCTCGCGAACCCACGCGAACAGGTCGTGCACCTTCTCCTGGCGCACGCTGAACGGCATGCGCGAGTAGGTGGCGTTGAGGCACTCCCACAGCTCCGTCGACACGATCTCACGGGCGCGGCGAGCGTTCTCGCGGGCCGCGTTCACCGAGTAGGCGATCGAGGCGGGCTGCGAGCGGTCGACGGCCATGAGGTTCAGCACGTCAGAGCGGGTCAGCTCGGCATCCGGCTGCACATCCGCAGCGCCCATGACGCTCAGGAGCGAGCGGCAGGCCGTAGCCTCGTCGACCCACGGGTCCTCGAGCAGCAGCTGCAGGTGCACGTCCAGGATGCGCGCGGTGCCGTCGGCCCGCTCGACATAGCGGCCGATCCAGAAGAGCGACTCGGCGATACGGCTCAGCATGCGTCCGTTCCCTTCTGGTTCGTGTCGGCAGGCCCAGCCGCGACGGGCGCTTCCGAGCGCGCCTGCTGCTGTTGCTGGATCTGCTCTGACTGAGCGTGCGAATGCGACTGGGCCGGGGAGGCCCGCCCCTGCGTCTGCTGCTGCGTCTGCTGCTGGTCGCCGCGCTTGGGGGCGTCCTGCGGCATGTGGTCCTGGCGGTGCGGGATGACGCGAAGCACACCCGTCACGGGGTGCGGCGTCTCCGACATGTCGGCCTGGTCGTCGAGCAGCTCCTCGACGCCGTGAGGCTGGGGCTTGGAGAAGCTGCGCTCGGCGCCGACCACCCACGTGTCCTTGGAGCCGCCGCCCTGGCTCGAGTTCACGACGAGCTGCCCCTCCGGCAGCGCGACGCGGGTGAGGCCGCCGGGCAGCACCCACACGTCGTGGCCGTCGTTGATGGCGAACGGGCGCAGGTCGGCGTGACGCGGCCGCATCCCGTCTTCCACGAGCGTCGGGATGGTCGAGAGCTGCACCACGGGCTGCGCGATCCAGCCGCGCGGATCGGCGAGCAGGCGCACGCGCATCTCGTCGAGCTCCTGCTTGCTGGCGCTCGGGCCGATCATGAGGCCCTTGCCGCCCGAGCCGTCGACCGGTTTCACGACGAGCTCGTCGAGGCGATCGAGCACCTCCTCGAGCGCGTCCGGCTCCTCCAGACGCCACGTGTCGACGTTCGGCAGGATCGCCTCCTCCGACAGGTAGTAGCGGATGAGGTCGGGCATGTACGTGTAGACGAGCTTGTCGTCGGCGACACCGTTGCCGACCGCGTTCGCGATCGTCACGTTGCCGAGCCGCGCCGCCATCATGAGGCCGGGCGAGCCGAGCATCGAGTCGCGGCGGAACTGGAGCGGGTCGAGGTAGTCGTCGTCGACGCGGCGGTAGATGACGTCCACGCGCTGGGGGCCGGCCGTCGTGCGCATCCACACCCTGCCGCCGGAGCAGAAGAGGTCGCGGCCCTCGACGAGCTCGACGCCCATGAGGCGGGCGAGCAGCGTGTGCTCGAAGTACGCGGAGTTGTAGACGCCGGGCGTGAGGACGACCACGGTCGGGTCCTCGATGCCGTCCGGCGCGGATGCACGCAGCGCGCCGAGCAGGCGGTTCGGGTAGTCGCCGACGGGGCGGACGCGCATGCGGGAGAAGAGCTCCGGGAGCGTCTGCGCCATGGCGCGGCGGTTCGAGATGACGTACGAGACGCCCGACGGGACACGCACGTTGTCTTCCAGCACGCGCATCTCGCCGTGCTCATCCCGGATCAGGTCGATGCCCGAGACGTGGATGCGCACCCCGTTCGCCGTGCGGATGCCCTTCGCGACGCGGTGGTAGTGCACCGAGGAGGCGATGAGGCTCGCCGGGATCACGCCGTCGGCGATGGCCCGCTGGTCGCCGTACACGTCGTCGAGGAACGCCTCGAGGGCGCGGACGCGCTGCTTGATGCCGGCTTCGGTCTTCTGCCACTCGGCGCGCTCGATGACGCGGGGGACCACGTCGAGCGGGAACGGACGCTCCTCGCCCGCGAAGTCGAACGTGACGCCCTGCGCGAGGTACGAGTCGGCGAGCGAATCGGAGCGGTGCCGGATCTGCTCCTGCGTCATCCCCGAGAGGACGTCGTAGAGATCTCGGTACGTGCGCCGCGGATCCAGCTCGCCCTCGGGCGCCTCCCCCATGAACATCTCGTCGAATGGCGGCGACAGCGCCGCTTGGGATTGCCTGGTCAGAGCCTGGCTGTAGCCGTCGAAGAGGTCACCCATGTCCCGAGACTAGTGGACGGAATGTGACGCCCTTGTTTCGCGGACGATCCTCCTGGACGGCACGCCCGAGGTCCCGCAAAATTTCCCGTCAATTGGGAGGCGACCGAGCGGCGGCGCGGACTACTCGGCGAAGACCTTGCCCGGGTTGAGAAGCCCCTGCGGGTCGAAGAGACGCTTGATGCCGCGCTGCAGCTCGTACTGGCGCTCGCCGAGCTCCTCACCCAGCCACTGGCGCTTGAGGAGACCGACCCCGTGCTCCCCCGTGAGCGTGCCTCCGATCGAGATGGCGTATGTGAAGAGCTCGTCGGCCGCATCCCACACCGCCTGCGGGACGACAGTCTCCGCCCGGTCGTAGATGAACGTCGGATGCAGGTTGCCGTCGCCGGCGTGCGCGACCGTGACGATCGTCGTGCCGGTGCGCGCCGCGACCTCGTCGATCTTCGCGAACATGTCCGGCAGCCGGTCGCGGGGCACGGACACGTCCTCGACCAGCACCTTCCCGAGCGCCTCCTTCGCCGCATACGCCTGGCGCCGCACATCCACGAGCGTCAGCGCCGACTGCGCATCCGTGGTCATCTCGACCGTGCCGCCGCTGGCTCGCAGCACCTCGACGATGCCCTCGGCCTCGGCGACCGCGTTCGCGCCGTCGGTCTGGATCAGCAGGTACGAGTCACCGTGCGAGGCGAGATCGACACCCGTGTAGGCGGAGACGGCGGCCAGCACGCCCCTGTCCATGAGCTCCATGATGGCCGGCTGGATGCCGGACGCGGTGACGGCGGCGGATGCACGGGCCGCGCTCCCCACGTCGGTGAAGTACGCGCCGATCGTCGGCACGACCCCGGGCACGAGCGGACGCAGCTTGAGCGTGCACTCGACGATCACGCCGAGCGTGCCCTCCGAACCGACCATGAGCGCGCACAGGTCGAGGCCCGTGACGCCCTTGACCGTTCGGTGGCCGACCTCGATGACCGAGCCGTCGATGAGCACGACCTTGAGCCCGAGCACGGCCTCCCGCGTCACCCCGTACTTCGCGCACAGCAGGCCACCCGCGTTCGTCGCGATGTTGCCGCCCACCGTCGAGATGTGCTTGGAAGCCGGGTCGGGCGCCCACCAGAAGCCGTGCCCCTCGAGCTGCTCGTTGAGCGCGCCGTTCAGGATGCCCGGCTGCACGACCGCAAGCTGGTTGGCGGGCGAGACCTCGAGGATCCGGTTCATGCGCAGGGTCGAGAGCACGATCTCCCCCTCGCCGCCAGCCCCACCTCCCGCGAGGCCCGTGCCGGCTCCGCGCGTGACGATGGGGACGCCGAGCTCGCTCGCGATGCGGCACGCCGCCTGCACATCCTCAACCGACTCCGCCTCGACCAGCGCGAGCGGGACTCCGGCCGCGACCACGCCGGAGCGGTCGACGCGCAGAAACTCAAGCGCCGCCAGGTCAGTCACCACTCGGCCAGGCAGCTCGCGGGACAGGGCCTCTAAGGCTCGCGCAGGGTCAGGCGTTCGCGGGGAGTCGGGGGGTCCGTCGGCGTCGACAGTCATGCGTTCGATCGTAGGCGACCGGCACGGAGGACACCCCCTATCCGCTCGCTCAGTCCTTTGATGAGCGAGGTCGTGGCGGCCCTCCCACGCGCGGTCTGCCGCCGCGTGCGGGATTTCTCCGACTGTGATGGGTTCTACGGATGCGCGTGCGGGGTTTCTCCGACCGATGATGGGCAAAAACCCATCACGCTCGCAAAAAGTCCGCACGGTCCTCGGATGGACGCGCTCGGCACATCCCAGCTGATCGGCGTGCCCTCATCACACGAAGCGCTGCCTCGGCGCGGCTTCTGCGACATCCGCCCCACGCCTGACCAGCATCAGTGCGAAATCCTCGACTGAAACCTTCCAACCGCGATTTCAGCTCGAAATCGCACTGATGTTGGACAGCGCTCGCGGGACACCTGAGCGCATTACCCGCGGGACTTGATGGGGCCCTGCGTGATGGGCGCGTCCGGGTCGATGGTCTGCTCGTACGGGAACAGCTGCTGCATGCGCGCGTCGGGGTGCCCGTTCCGGTGCGCGGTGATGGAGATCGCCTGCTCGCGGAGGAACGGGAGCGCCTCGATGCGGCCGGCGGGCGTGACCGCGTCCGACCAGATGGAGATGTCCGGGTCGCCTTGGAGGGCGTCGCAGAACTCTCGCCGCCTGCCGCCGATGAGGCGCACGCGCAGCGTCTCGATGCCACCCGTGCGGGCGCGCTCGGCGAACTCGGCGTCGGTCTCGCGCTGCACGGCCAGGCCCTGCGCGTGCAGCTCTGCGAGCACCGCATCCGGCACCTCGATGCCCGACGTGATGACGGGCTTCGAGCGCACGATGCGGGCGGCGACGATGACGCGGATGAGGTCGGCGAGCGTCGCGTCCTCGGCCGCGCGGACCGTGGCGCGCGCCGGGATGTATCGCATGAGGTTGCGCTCGAACTTCAGGTTCGAGACGTCGGAGACCTCGCCGAACTCCTCGTTGAACGCGATCTGGTCGCTGAGGGAGGCGCGGCGGAGGCGGTCGAAGGTCTCGTAGTCCATGAACGGGGCCGCCGACTCGATGAGCGCCGTCGCCTGCTCATCGATGCCGCGCAGGTGGAGGGTCTGGGACTGCTCGCCGTGGTTCGGGCGCCACGCGCCGAGGGAGAGCAGCGAGTTGGGGCCCCCGAACTTGGTGGCCGTGCCGACCATGGAGCGGAGCCAGCCGCCGAACGGCTGACGCTGGGGCGTGTTGCCGAGGATGTCGCGGTTCACGTACAGGTTGCCGGCCTCGACCCGGCGCAGCCATTCGGCGATCTCGGTGCGGTCGAGCGAGTGGATGCCCGCCGTCAGCCCGTACTGGGTCGAGTTCTGCAGGCGGATGGCCTCATCCAGGGTGTGCGTGTGCATGACGCTCAGCACGGGGCCGAAGAACTCGGTGACGTGCTGATAGCTGCCCGGCTTGACGCCGACGCGGATGCCGGGCGACCAGAGTCGGCCGGTGTCGTCGAGCTGCCGCGGCTCGACGAGCCACGATTCGCCCTCGCCGAGGGAGGTGAGTGCGAAGCGCAGCTGCGAGTCGGGCGGGGAGACGAGGGGGCCGACGACGGCGCCGGGGTCGCTCGGGTAGCCGATGCGCAGCGACGCGACGGCGTCGGCGAGCTGCTCGTGGAAGCGCTTCGAACGAGCAACCGAGCCGACGAGGATGACCGTGCCGGCGTGGCCGGGCCGCTGACCCGCGCTGAGGAACGCGCTGCGGGCGACATCGAGGGCGGCCCGGTCGAGGTCGGCGCTCGGCGTGATGATCATGGAGTTCTTGCCGCTTGTCGCCGCGATGAGCGGCAGGTCGGGGCGCCACCGCAGGAACGAGCGCGCCGTCTCCCAGTTGCCGCTGAGCAGCACCCGCTGCACGCGGTCGTCGGTGATGAGCATCTGTCCGAGCTGCTTGTCCGAGAGGAGGCTCTCGTCGCAGATCGCGAGCTGCACGAGGTCGCGTGGGATGTCCGCATCCCACAGCACCTCGGCGAAGACGGCCGCCGTGCGGCGCGTGCGAGGCGATGGCTTCAGGACAACCGCGCTGCCGGCCGCGAGCGCCTGCGCCGTGTGCCCCGCGCTGCCTGCGACGGCGGGCACCCAGGACGGCGTGACGACGGTCACGGCGACGGGTTCGAAGTCGGCGCCCTGCATGCGGTCGAGCTGGCGGGCGAGGTGCGCGTAGTAGTTGGCGAGGTCGATGCAGCGGCTCACGTCGGCATCGACGTCGGGGAGTGGGGTCCCCGTCTCTGAGACGGCCACCTCGATGAGACGCGCTCGGTTCGCTTCGAGCGCCTTCGCCACCTTCTCGAGCACGGCTGCCCGCTCCCAGCCCGGCTTCTGGGCCCAGGGTTCGGCTGCGCGCTCTGCGCGCGAGAGCAGCGCATCCACGTCGCCAGGCTCGTGCAGCAGGTGCCGCTCGACCTCGTCGATGCCGAGCTCGCTGCGAGGCACTCGACGCTGTATGGAGAGGAGCCAGTCGCGGTTGCTGGCGAGCGACGGGTCGGTGCCGGGCGAGTTGCGGAACGTGTTGCGCAGCAGTCGGCCGCGCTTCAGCCCGAGCACGACTTCGGTGAGGCGAGGGCTGGGGCCCGTGTCGGCCGGGTTCTCGGTGACTTCTTCGTCGTCGATGACGGGCTTCGAGGCCGGCTTCAGCTTCTTCACGCGCGCCGGCCGTTCGGCCGCGGGCTCCTCGTCCTCGAAGAGGCCATCTGGGAACAGCTCGAGCTGGATGCTCGCCGTCACGGTGGCGGCGTCGTCGGCGAGCACGCGGTCCTGTTCGCGGTTCGGGCCTGAGTCGATCTGCCGCATGCGGGCAGTCGCGCTGAGGAGTCGCTCGTCATCGGGATGCACGGCGTCGGCACCCGCACCGGCCGTGACGGCGGCGGTCGCGGATGCTGCGTCGGCCGGCTCCGCGCCGAGCTGCCTGGCCCGCACGTCGACCCGGTGCTGCAGGTAGCTGGCCGCGTGGCGCTGCGTGGTTCCGTCGACGACGGGGGTGCGCTCGACGAGTTCGACACCGGCCGAGCGGATGCGAGCGAGGGTCGCGTCGTCTGCCGAGCGAGGAACGACGACCCTCACCGGTTTCGGCAGCCCTCGTGCGTTCGCGATCGCGGCGGCGAGTGCCACGTCGCGGCGCGCATCCGCTTCGACCTCGACCCGGAACGCTGCGACGTGGTCGATCGCGAGCGCCTCGTCGAGGAGGCGCGCGAAGTTGGCGTCGACGTCGGCGTCCGACGCGTAGGTTGCGAGGCGCCAGCCGTTGATGACGGCGTCGGCGCGCTCGAGGTCGTGGTTCGCGTCTCGCGTGATGGCGACCGTGATGTCGGAGCCGAGGTCCTCGCGGCGCATGTGCGCCCATCCGCCGATGCGGCGGAGCAGGCCGGGCGTCTCGGGGAACTGGGCGGGCAGGGAGATGCCCACGTGCAGGCCGCGCAGCTCCTCTTGCTCGAAGGCGCGCATGAACGCCTGCACGGTCAGCTCGAGATCGGTCGACGACTGAGCTCGCAGCATGAGCAGCGGAGGCGTCGGCGCGGTGAGAGCCGCCCGGCCGAGCGCGGACAGCTTGAAGACGACGCGCTCGAGCGTTCCGTCGAAGTCCCAGAGGGCTGGCTGCGCTTCGATGTCGACGACACGAAGTTCGAGCTCGCGAATCTGGCCGGCTGCGAGGAGCTGCGTGTAGGTCTCGAGGCGCGCGTTCGAGGCGCGCTCGCCGAGCACCTCGTCGCCGAGCAGGCGGATGCGGGAGACGGCCCCTCGAGACGCGGCTCGTTCGACGGCGGCCGAGAGGTCGGCTGGTGCGTTCCGGACGGTGTCCTCTCCGAAGAACGCCGCTGTCGCCCGACGCATGAGCGGCACCGCGAGCCATGGGACTCCGGGGCCGGCGAAGGCACCGAGCTGGAACACGCGCTTCGTGCCGGTCGAGAGGCTCGCGGGGAGCTTCGGGGCGAGGTCGCCGAGGCCGTTGCCGGCCGCGATCGCGTCGTCCGGGCGGATGACCTCGTCGATGAGGGAGCGGAGGAACACCTCGCCGTCCGACCCGCTGAGCACACGGTCGAGCTCGGAGGTCGTGTCGGCTCGCCGCTTCGCTCGAGTGCTCGAAGCCGCCTCGACCGCGGCGGCCCGCTTCGCGTCGGCGTCGGCCACCTGCTCGCGCCAGCCGCGGAGCAGGGCGAGCGCAGCCGGCAGCGCTTCGGAGACGGGGACGTCCCGCAGCTGCGTCACGACCGGCATAGCCGCGGTCGGCGGGGCCGCGTCGGCGGGCGGCCGAGCCGTCGCCTGACCGGGCTGGGTGCCCGTGGCCGGGCCCTGCGCTACGACGCCGGCATGACCGGTGTCACGGTCCCCCGTCGCCGTGCGGCCTTCCGCCCGGAGCGCCGCGACGATCGAGTCGTCGACGGCGACGGTCTGGTCTGGACGCGGTACGGCGCCCCGTCCAGCATCTCGATCGCCCGTCGCGGTTCGCCCCTCGGCGCGGAGCGCGCTCACGATCGAGTCGTCGACGGCGACGGTCTCATTCGAGGAGGGCTGCGCGACCGCATCCGCTCCCCTGGGTTCGCGGGTCGTCTCCCCGTCTGCCGGCGTCTCCACGTCGCCCGCGTTCGCATCCGCGTGGGCGTTGGTGACTGGCTCGCCGGGAGTCGA
Organism: Pseudoclavibacter sp. JSM 162008; assembly: GCF_041366455.1. NCBI lineage: Bacteria > Bacillati > Actinomycetota > Actinomycetes > Micrococcales > Microbacteriaceae > Pseudoclavibacter > Pseudoclavibacter sp. JSM 162008. The sequence goes on along the minus strand of NZ_JBEWYX010000005.1, from coordinate 164,642 downwards.
AGCGCCGGTGGTTGCAGCATGAGGGGCGGCAGCGCCATCGGCTGAGCCATCGCCGTCGGCTGCAGGGCCATCGGCCGCAGAGCCGTCGGCTGCAGAGCCGTCAGCCGTCGCATCGCCGGGATCCTGAGTGGCGTCGCCATCATCCGCGCCACCGTCGCGCTTCGCGAGCACCTGCTTCACGAAATCTGCGCGCTGCACCCGCCTGGCGTCGACCTCCTCGAGTCCGCGCGCGCGTCGGTCGGTGCCACCGCGGCCGCCCGCGCCGCCACCATCCTTCGAACTGGCACCGCCAGCCGATCCGCTCGGTGGAGGAGTCGCGCCGTCGTGCCGTGATCCTTCACTTGATTCCGACGGGATGCGCATGCGAACGAGCGTAACCAGCGCACCTTCAGCGCAACCCGAGCCGCGCCGCGACACGCCGCAGCGATCAGGCCAGCGCCCATACGATCAGAGGGTTGCTGATCTTCCCGAAAGGAAGCACCATGCCCGTGCAGAAGCAGTCGAAGGTCGCGATCGTGGGGGCTGGCAGCGTCGGCACCTCGCTTGCGTACGCGTGCCTCATCCGTGGCGTCGCCCGCGAGATCACCCTCTACGACATCGACACGAAGAAGGTCGAAGCGGAGGTGCTCGACCTCGCGCACGGCACCCAGTTCACGGGTTCGAGCGTCATGACCGGCTCCAGCGACATCACGACCGTCGCGGGAGCCGATGTCGTCATCATCACGGCGGGCGCCAAGCAGAAGCCCGGGCAGACGCGCCTCGACCTGGTCGGCGTGAACGTCGGCATCCTCGAGTCGCTCATGCCGCAGCTCGTGGAGCTCGCACCCAACGCCGTGTTCGTGCTCGTCACGAACCCGTGCGACGTGCTCACGGTCGTCGCCCAGCGCATCTCCGGCCTGCCGCCCGGCCGGGTCATCTCGTCGGGAACGGTGCTCGACACCTCCCGCCTGCGCTGGATCATCGCGAAGCTCGCTGGCGGTCTCGCGCCCACGAGCGTGCACGCCACCATCGTCGGCGAGCACGGTGACAGCGAGTTCGCGCTGTGGTCGCAGGCCACGATCGGCCCCATCCCCATCCTCGACTGGGAGCGCGACGGCGAACGCCCCTTCACCGAGGAGACCCTCGAGAGCATCACCCACGATGTGCGGACGGCCGCGTACAAGGTCATCGAGGGCAAGGGCGCCACGAACTACGCGATCGGCCTGTCCGGCGCCCGCATCGCCGAGGCCATCGTCAACGACGAGCACGCCATCATGCCCGTCTCCACGCTCCTGCAGGGGCAGTGGGGCATCGACGACGTCGCCATCTCGACCCCCGTGATCGTGGGCGCCAACGGCGTCGAGCGCATCCTCGACACCCCCATGTCGCCGAGCGAGCTCGAGAAGTTCCTCGCGTCCGCCGAGGAGATCCGCTCCACGGTGCGCTCCGTCAGCTAAGCCCGCCAGCCCGGCGCCCGCACCCATCCACTGTTCCCGAGTGGACCGCGATGCCGCCGCGCGCGAGGGGCTTAGATAAGCGGATGCGCTCCATCGTCCGCCTGCCCCGTCGCGCCACGCAGCTCGTCATCGGCATCGTCCTCTACGGCCTCGCCATCGCGATGATCGTGCGGGGTGAGCTCGGCGTCTCCCCGTGGGATGTGCTGACGCTCGGCATCCAGGTGCAGTCGGGGCTGCCCTTCGGGCTCATCACGGTGCTCATCAGCGTCGTCGTGCTCCTCATCTGGATCCCCCTCCGGCAGCGGCCGGGGTTCGGGACGCTCTTCAATGCGCTCTTCGTCGGGCCCTGCGCCGACCTGGGGCTCTGGCTCATCCCCGAGGGCCTCGATCTCTGGTGGCGCATCCTCCTGCTGGCCGGGGGCATCCTCACCCTCGGGCTCGCGACGGGCCTCTACATCGGCGCGCTCTTCGGGCCGGGGCCGCGCGACGGGCTCATGACGGGCCTGCACCGCGTCACCGGCTGGCGCATCTGGATCGTGCGCACGAGCCTCGAGGTCATCGTGCTCGCCATCGGGTGGATGCTCGGCGGCGACGTCGGCATCGGCACCGTCGCGTTCGCCCTGCTCATCGGCCCCATCTGCGGCGTCACGATCCGCTGGTTCACGGTCGACATCGGCGGCGCCACCGAAGCGCAGACGACCGCGGAACGGGACGCACGCGGCAGCGTCGAACCCAGCGACCCCGAGACCCTGCCAGGCGATTCCCCGGCGAGCTGACGGGATCACCCACGTCACTTATGAACACAAGGTGAACGGGACGTGTGACGCCCCCTACCCTTGCTCAGTACCGACCTCGAGGCGCCCAGCGCGCTCCTCCCTCATGTGCTGACTCTTCAGCGAACGCGCGACGCCCGGGGTTCCCTTCACCAGGAGAAACGTGATCCATGACGTCCCCAAGCGCTGACGGCCAGATTCCAGAGGGTGCCGCAGCACCCCACACCGAGGCCGTCTTCACCGAGAAGGGCCGCGACCTGAGCGAGCGTGGCCACCAGTCGCGCCGCGGCCCGGCCGTCGAGCAGGGCGAGGCCCTCGCCAACACGCTCAAGCCGCGCCACCTGTCGATGATCGCCCTCGGCGGCGTCATCGGCGCGGGCCTCCTCGTCGCCTCCAGCACCGCGATCCTCGCGGCCGGCCCCGCCGTCATCCTCGCCTACGCCCTCGCGGGCGTCGTCGTCGTGCTCGTCATGCGGATGCTCGGCGAGATGGCCTCCATCTCGCCCGAGACCGGATCGTTCTCGGCCTACGCGACGCGATTCATCGGGCCGTGGGCCGGCCTCTCCATCGGCTGGCTCTACTGGTGGTTCTGGGTGGTCGTCGTGGGCATCGAGGCCACGGCCGCCGCCGTCATCATCAGCGGCTGGCTGCCTGAGGTTCCCCAGTGGATCCCGGCGCTCATCATCACCCTCGTGTTCCTCACCGCGAACCTCATCAGCGTGAAGTCGTTCGGCGAGTTCGAGTTCTGGTTCGCGTCGATCAAGATCGTCTCCATCATCATCTTCATCATCGTCGGCGCGCTCCTCATCGCGCACGTCATCCCGAACAACACGGCCACGTTCGGGAACCTCGCGCCGGCCGACGGCGGCTTCGCCCCGTTCGGCGTCGCTGGCATCCTCGCCGCGCTCCTCCCCGTCATCTTCTCCATGTTCGGCGCCGAGGTCGCCACCATCGCGGCCGGCGAGTCCGAGCAGCCAGCCCAGGCGGTGCGCAAGGCCGTGAACTCGGTCGTGTGGCGCATCCTGCTCTTCTACATCGGCTCCATCCTCGTGGTCCTCATCGTGCTGCCCTGGGACCAGATCACGGCAGGCGTGAGCCCGTTCGTGACGATGCTGAACACCGCCGGAATCGGTTGGGCAGCCCTCGCGATGGACATCATCGTGCTCTCCGCGCTGCTCTCCACCCTCAACGCGTCGCTCTACACCGCGTCCCGCATGGCGTTCTCGCTGTCGCGTCGCGGCGAGGCGCCGAAGGCGTTCCGCAAGGTCTCGAAGCGCGGCACCCCGTACGTCGCGATCCTCGCATCCGCCGTCGTCGGCCTGCTCTCGGTCGTGCTCAACTACACGACCCCCGAGTACGTGTTCTCGTTCCTCGTGAACTCGACGGGCGCCGTCGCGATCTTCGTGTGGATCGTCATCGCCGTCTCCCAGCTGCGCTCGCGCCGCATCCTCGCGGAAGACGCCGTCGCCGCCGGCGAGGACCCGAACGCGATCACCAAGGGCGCCATCCGCATGTGGGGCTTCCCGTGGCTCACCTGGGTGGTCATCGTCGCGCTCTCCGCGCTGCTCATCTACATGTTCTTCGCGGGCGAGACGCGCCTCATCGAGGTCACGACGAGCTTCATCATCGCGGGCATCTCGATCGTCGCGGGCGTCTCCGTGCAACGCAAGCAGAAGCGCGAGCGCGCGGCGGCAGCAGTGGCGCCTGCGTCGAGCTCGGCTTCGGGCCCGGCGTCAGCGGCCTCGTCGGAGTAGTTGCCCCACCGGCCCACGGTTTCGGGATGGGGAAATCACCTCGTTGCGGGAAGTTCCCCAGCACGAAGCGACTTCTCCATCCCGAGACCGCCGGGAGGTCGCGGCCTACGCGTCGGCGGCGGGCGGCAGGTCGTCGTCCGCGGCGAGGAAGCTGCCCGTGACGCGCACCGTGGCGGCAGCGACGGTCATCGCTCGCTGCAGCACTCGGCGCGCATCCGCCGCCTCGTGCGGCACCCCGCCTTGCGCGATGGAGGCGACCGCGGTCGCGAAGACCGCGTCGCCGGCCCCCATCGTGTCGACGATCTCACCTGGCAGCTCGACGATCGGCTCGGCCACATCGATGCCGGCCCGGTTGACCCATCGCCCGCCGCGCGTGCCCTCCGTGGCGAGCACGTGGGTGGCGCCGAGGTCGAGCATGTCGCTGGTCGCCTCGTCGAGGGGCGCTTCGAAGAGCAGGTCGGCGTCGTTGTCGGACAGGTGCGCGAACAGGGCGCTGGACACGTGCCGCTCGAAGTTGTCGAGGAACGCGCCTGGGTCCTCGACGAGCCCCAGGCGCGGATTCGGGTCGAGGAGCAGACGCTCCTGCGGTCGGATCACGGCCTCGAGGAGCCGCCTGTGCTGCTTCTTGTCGTCGAACGCGAAGCCGGAGATCGCGACGAACGGCGCCGCGCGGATGAGCGCCACCTGCTCGTCGTCGAAGCGAATGCGGCGGGCCCGGGCCGCGTCGTCGAACGTGTACAGGGGCTCCCCGTCGGCTGGTTCGCCGACGGCCCGCCCGGTGCCCGCGAGCGACACCGACGGCGCGAACTGGATGCCCCGCTTCCGCAGGTGGTCGCGGATGCGAAGTCCGTCCGGGTCGTCGCCGATGCTCGCGATGAGGGCGACGGGCACCCCCAGGCGCGCGAGCGCCATGGTGACGTTGAGGGCTGAGCCGCTCACGTAGCTGCGGCGGGTGAGTCCCCCACGCGCCTCCGTCTCCTGCAGTTCCGTGACGATGGCGTCCCCGATGACCACGACAGGCGCGTCTGGAGTGGGGCGGGCCTTCGCTGTGGGTTTGCTGCTCATGTCCCCGATTGTGCCTTGCATGGATGGACCCTGACTGTCTGTTCGAAGTGCGCGCTTATCCTCGTTGCATGTCCACTCCAGCTACCAGCCGAGAGGCAGCGCACGTGCTGCTCGACGCCGTCTCCGTCACGGAGGTGTCGCCAGATGCCGCGGCGCTCGCCTATGAGCGACTCGTCGAAGTCGGTGCCTTCGTCGTGCAGGTCGAGCAGGGGCAGGGGCTGGACTCCGACGGCGACCCGGATGCGGAGCTGCCGGCTGACGGCGGCCCCAACCAGGTGAAGGTCAACATCGAGCTGTCGAACCTGCTGCACGCCAACTACATGACGCTCGACTGGCTCATCGAGGAGCTCGCCCACGCCCGCAACACGACGCGCGACGACATCATCATCGCGCTCCGCGAGCATCTCGACAGCGTCGCCGCCAAGTAGCGTCTACCCGGTTCGACGGCGAAGGGTGAGCGAGCCCAGGATGAGCGCGCCGACCGCGAACGCGAAGATGACAAGGACGGGCGCCCACAGGTCCCATGCCGAGCTCCCCGCCGTGACCGCGTTGATGGCGTCGATGCCGTAGCTCAGCGGCAGCCAGTCGGAGATCGCCTGCAGCGCGTCCGGCATCTGGTCGCGGGGCATGAGGATACCGCCGAGCAGGATCTGCGGGATGACGAGCACGGGCATGAACTGCACTGCCTGGAACTCGGTGCGCGCGAACGCGCTCGCGAGCAGCCCCAGCGCGGTGCCGAGCAGCGCATCCGCGACCGCGACGAGGCCAAGCTGCCACAGCGGGCCCTCCACGCTCAGGCCGCACACGACTACGGCGAACGCCACGGTGACGATGGCCTGCGCCACCGCCGCGACGGCGAACGCGAGCGCGTAGCCGACGATGAAGTCACCCTTCGCGAGCGGCGTCGTCATAAGCCGCTCGAGCGTGCCCGAGCGGCGTTCCCTGAGGGTCGTGATGCTCGTGATGAGGAACATGATGATGAACGGGAACAACGCCAGGATCGCCGGGCCCAGCCGCTGGAACACACCGTCCTGCTCGGAGAACAGCCAGGCGAAGAGGCCGACGAGCAGGCTCGGGGCGACGACCATGAGCACGATGGAGCGCGGGTCGTGGCGGAGCTGCCTGAGCACGCGCCCGGCCGTCGCGAACGTTCTGGTGGGGCTCACGATGCGGCCCCTTCCTCGGACCCCGCGTGTCGCCCGTGGCTCGTATCGCCGCGTTCGATGAGGGCGAGGAAAGCCGCATCCGCGTCGCTGGCGCCTGTCTCACGGAGGAGCTCCGGCGGGGTGGTGTCGGCGATGAGGTGGCCATCCCGCATCAGGATGAGGCGGTCGCAGCGCATGGCCTCATCCATGACGTGGCTGCTGACGAACAGGGTCGCGCCATCGTCGGCGAGTGAGCGGAACAGCGCCCACAGGTCCTGGCGCAGCACGGGGTCGAGACCGACGGTGGGTTCGTCGAGCACGAGCACCTCCGGGTCCCCGAGCATCGCCACCGCGAGGGAGACGCGGTTCTTCTGCCCGCCGCTCAGCGACTCGACCTTCTGCCTGGCCTGCCCGGTGAGCCCGACGCGGTCGATGAGCGCGCCGAGGTCAGCCCGCCTGCTTCCGAGCAGGCTCGCGAAGTAGCTGAGGTTCTGCGCCACGGTCAGGTCGTCGTAGACGGATGCGGCCTGCGTCGCGTAGGAGACGCGGGAGCGGAGCTGCCGCGATCCGGCGGGCTCGCCGAGCACCGTCACGGTGCCACCCGCCGTCTTCTGCACGCCGACGATGGCGCGCATGAGGGTCGTCTTCCCACATCCGGATGGCCCGAGGAGACCGGTGATCTGCCCGCGGGGAATAGAGAGGTCCAGCCCGTCGAACACCGCCTTGCCGCCGCGTCTGACACGCAGCGCGCTCACGACGACGGCCGCCTCGCGGCTCGCAACGTCATCGTTCGCGCTCATGCTCGAATCCTACGAGCGAGCACCGACATCGGGGCCGTATCGCGGGCCTAAACTTGCTCAGCCATGGCCGAGTCCCCCGCGTCCCGCGTCGCCCCACTCATCGCCACCGCCGTGCTCGTCGTCGCGGCGGTCGTCGTCGCGGCCACCGGTGTGCTGCCAGCTCCCGAGCTGCTGGAGCTGGGCGAGCGGGTGATACCCGTGCTGGCGTTCGTCGTGGGCATCACGATCGTCGCGGAGCTGGCGAGCGAGGCCGGCGTCTTCTCGGCGCTCGCCGACCGGCTCGCGAAGCTCGGCCGGGGCCGCCTGTGGCTGCTGTGGATGCTCGTGCTCCTGCTCGCTGTCGTGAGCACCGCCTTCCTCTCTCTCGACACGACCGCCGTGCTCGTCACCCCGGTGGTCGTGCTGCTCGCCGTGCACGTCGGCGTCTCACCCATCCCGTTCGCGCTCGCGACCGTCTGGCTCGCGAACACCGCATCCCTCTTCCTCCCGGTCTCGAACCTCACGAGCCTGCTCGCGGCTCGGTCGTTCGAGGGCGGGCCTCTCCAGTTCCTCGCGCTGACGTGGGCACCGGCGCTCGTGGGCGTGGTCGCGAGCGCCGCCATCCTGTCGTTCGTCTTCCGCCGCCAGCTCGACCGTCGGTACCGCATGCCGACGCCCACGAGCATTCCGGACCGGCCGCTGCTGATCTTCTCGTCGGTCGTCACTGCCCTGCTGCTGCCACTGCTGGTCTCCGGCGTCGACGTGGCGGTTCCGGCGGGCGCCGCCGCGCTCCTGCTCGTCGGCGCGTTCGCCGCGCGTCGGCGGGATGCGGTGCGCTTCGGCCTCGTGCCCTGGCAGGCGCTCGGCATCGCCGGGTCGCTGTTCGTGCTCGTCGAGGCCGCCCACGCGCACGGGCTGAGCGAGCTGCTCGCCGCCGTCTCGGGACGCGGCGACGACCCGCTCAGCCTCCTGCAGCTGGCGGCGATCGGCGCCGCGAGCGCCAACGGCATCAACAACCTGCCCGCCTACCTCGCCCTCGAACCAGTCGCCGAGAGTCCTGCCCGGCTGGTCGCTCTGCTCATCGGCGTCAACCTCGGCCCGCTCGTCACGCCGTGGGCCTCGCTCGCGACACTGCTCTGGCACGAGCGTCTCGTGTCGCTCGGCGTGACGATCTCCTGGATGCGCTTCGTGGCGCTCGGGCTCGTGGGGGTCGCGATCATCGTGCCCCTCGCGACGCTGGCACTCGCCGCGACGGTGTGACTGCTACTTCTTCTTGCTCGCCATGTCGTCGAAGGCGGCCTGCAGGGCGATCGCGAAGCCGACGCCCAGAGCGATGCCCGTCATCATGAACGCGGTGCGGTCACGGTCTTCTCCGGTCCTCGTCGAAAGCTGTGCGCCAATTCTGGCCCGGCCGTCGCCGCGGTTGGTCCTCGCGAGTGAACGATCAGCGTCTGTGCGGGTGACGCCCAGGTGCGGGATCGGCGTGCTCCCGGCCAGCGTCGGCGAGGGCGGCTCCTCGCAGAGCACCCACGAGAACCACGAGTGGATGCTCGACGGACCGCTCGGGTAGGTTCGCGTCATGCAGAAGACCAGGTGGGCCATCCTCGGGCCGGGTGCGATCGCGGAGTCGTTCGCGACGTGGCTGCCGAGCTCCGAACATGGCGAGCTGCGAGCGGTCGCCAGCCGCGACGCCGAACGGGCATCGGCCTTCGCCGCCCGTTACGGGGCAGCGGTCTCCGGGACCTACTCCGAGGTACTGGCGCGCGATGACATCGACGCCGTCTACGTCGCTACCGTGCACACGACGCACGCGGAGCTCGCGATCGCAGCGCTCGAGGCCGGGAAGGCAGTGCTGTGCGAGAAGCCGCTGGCCCCGAGCGCCGCCGAGACGGAACGGGTCCTCGAGGCTGCCGAGCGCGCCGGCCTGCCCGTCGTGGAGGCCTACAAGCACCGCTTCAGCCCGCTTGCCCGTGCCGTCGACCGTCGCCTCAAGTGGGGCCAGGTCGCCGCGCCCCTGCACGTGCACGCCCAGTTCGGCTTCGCGGCCGGCAGCAGGGACGGACGCCTGTTCGACCCGAAGCTCGCGGGCGGAGCGATCTTCGATGTCGGCGGCTACCCCGTCTCCTTCGCCGTCAGCGCCGCGGCCTCCGCCGGCATCGCGCTTCCGGAGCTGCACCTCGCGAACCCGCACGGACGCATCGAGGCTGGAGTCGACGTCTACTCCTCCGCCAGCGTCGAGGCGGACGGCTTCACCGCCTTCGTCGAATGCTCCATCGACACCCAGCTCACGAAGCGCGCCGACATCGTCGGAGATGGCGGCTGGATCACCCTCGAGAACGCCTTCGGCGACCGCGACCTGTCGCCGAACGTGCTCAGCCACATCCACGAGGGGCAGAGGCGTCGCATCGAGGTGGCGCAGGTGCACCCGTTCGCGGCCGAGGCGGATGCGGTGTCGCGCGCGCTGAGGGACGGTCGCCTCGAGTCACGCGCCATGCCGTGGGAGCAGACGCGCACGGTCGCGCGTCTCCTCGACGCCTGGCACGCTGGCGTGATGGCGTCGCAGGCGTGATGGCGTCCGGGACGTCGGCCTGACCAGGCCCAGATAGCAATGACGCGAGACATCCGGTGGATGTCTCGCGTCATGGCGTTCGTGGCGAGTGAGGGATTCGAACCCCCGAATGCTGAGCAGTCTGATTTACAGTCAGATCCCTTTGGCCGCTTGGGTAACTCGCCAGTGCACAGCGCGAAGCGCAAACGTGCAGGCTAGAGACTACCGACTTCCACCCGGTTTGTCGAAACGACGCGGACGCACCCCCGCTCACGAGATTGTCGGCGGTCCTCGCTACCATGGTGGGCATGGCAGATTCCTCGTTTGATGTCGTTAACAAGGTCGACAAGATGGAGGCGGACAACGCCGTCAACCAGGCGCAGAAGGAGCTCGAGACGCGCTATGACTTCAAGGGCGTCGGCGCCACGGTCGATTGGTCTGGCGAGAAGCTCCTCCTCAAGGCCTCCAGCGAAGAGCGCGTGAAGGCGGTGCTCGATGTCCTGCAGACCAAGTTCATCAAGCGCGGCTTCTCGCTGAAGACGCTCGACGTCGGTGAGCCGTACGCCTCCGGCAAGGAGTACCGCATCGAAGCCTCCCTTAAGGAGGGCATCGACCAGCCGAGCGCGAAGAAGCTCACGAAGCTCATCCGCGACGAAGGCCCCAAGAGCGTGAAGGCGCAGATCCAGGGCGACGAGCTCCGTGTCTCGTCGAAGAGCCGTGACGATCTGCAGGCGACTATGGCGCTGCTCAAGGGCGCCGACGTCGACGTCGACCTCCAGTTCGTCAACCGCCGCTAGTGCCCCCGGGGGCGCCGATGGCCGCGCTCGACCCGAGCACGGCCATCGGCGCGCTCATGCCCTGGTACCCGGAACTCGGCCTCACCGGATTCTGGCTCGGCGCGGTCGCCACGGTCTACGTGCTCATCATCGTCACGTCGGTCGTCGTGATCCCCCGAAACCGGCGACCCACGACGGCACTCGCCTGGATCATCACGATCATCCTCATCCCCTACCTCGGCGTCGTCCTCTTCTTCCTGTTCGGCACGAACCAGCTGCCAACTCGCCGCCGACGCATGCAGGCTCAGGTCGACGGCATCATCCGCGACGCCACCGACCAGATCGCCCCGGCCGAGCAGGTCATCACGAGCCCCTCGTGGTTCGCCCAGGTCACCAAGCTCGGCGAGCACCTCACCGCGATCCCCCTCGCCGACGGCAACCGCCTCGAGCTGCACGGCACCTACAATCGGGCCATCCGTCGAATGGCCGACGAGATCGACGAAGCCGAGAGCTACGTCAACGTGCTCTTCTACGCCATGAGCCACGACGACGCCACCGCCCCGTTCTTCGACGCGCTCGACCGCGCCGTGCAGCGCGGCGTGACCGTCCGCGTCCTCTTCGACCATGTCGGCTCGATGCGCTACCGCGGCTACAAGAAGATGAAGCACCGCCTCACCCAGATCGGCGCCGACTGGCACCGGATGCTCTCGCTCTACCCGTGGCAGGGCGGCATGCAGCGCGTCGACCTGCGCAACCATCGCAAGCTGCTCGTCGTGGACGGCCGCACGGCCTACCTCGGCTCGCAGAACCTCATCTCCCGCGACTACCACCGCGGCCCCAAGCCGGGCGGCGACGACCTCAAGTGGAAAGACCTCATGCTCCGCATGGAGGGGCCCATGGTCACCGGCGTCAACGCCGTCTTCATCTCCGACTGGTACGCCGAGACAGAAGAGCTCCTCACCGACGTCTTCGAGAACGACCCGGTCACCCCGGAACCCGACGAGGCGGAAGCCGAGATCGAATCCGGCGACCAGCACGACGTGTTCCCGTGCCAGCTCGTCCCAAGCGGCCCCGGCTACGAGAACGAGAACAACCTGCGCCTCTTCAACCAGCTGCTCTACGCAGCGCGGGAGCGCATCGTCATCGTCAGCCCCTACTTCGTACCAGACGATTCACTCATGTACGCCATCACTACGGCCGTGCAGCGAGGCGTCAGCGTCGAACTCTTCGTGGGCGAGATCGCCGACCAGTTCTTCGTCTTCCACGCCCAGCGGTCCTACTACGAGGCGCTCCTCCGCGCCGGCGTCAAGATCATGCTGTACCGCCGCCCCTACATCCTGCACTCGAAGCACATCACCTTCGACGACTCCGTCACCCTCATCGGCTCCAGCAACATGGACATGCGCTCGTTCACCCTCAACGCAGAGCTCATGCTCATGGTGCACGGCGAAGAGTTCGTGAACCGGATGCGCGAAGTCGAGAACGGATACAGGCAGCGCAGCTTCGAACTGACCCTCGACGAGTGGCGGCAGCGGCCCATCCTGACCCGCGCGCTCGACAACGTCGCCCGCCTCACCAGCGTCATCCAGTAGCGCCGCCCCATTGCGCCAACTGCGCTGATCTCGCCGAACGATTCCCGGAACCGTCCCGGCAAAAAATCTCCAGCCGACGGCGAGCTCCCCCAGTGTCGCGCCGCGGTCAGAACGACCATTGCGACGCGGCTCAGCCGCCGGCTGAAGTGTTGACTCGGACCGGTTCAGGCCCGAAATCTCTTCCGCTCTCTGTGCGTACTCCGAGCGTACGAGGTGAACGAGCGTTCCGCGATGGGCAGAACTCCCCACTTCTTGAACGACGACCAAAACCCCTATTCGCCCCGGGAAATCCTCGTCATCTCGTCTCGATCCACAACCTTGATCCGCTCACGGCCATTCGCCTCGCCGAGGGCAAGCTCGTGCGCATCGAGACGACGCCACCCAGCGAGGTCGGTGAAGCGCACCCCACGCGCTTCGAGCAGCTCGACGACGGAGGCCTCGCTCGCATCGGCGGGAGTCCACCAGTTGCCCTGATCCGCGACGAGGTGCGTCACCGTCTCAAGTGCGTCCGACTTCGTGTGCCCGATCAGGCCGATGGGGCCGCGCTTGATCCACCCCGTCGCGTACATCCCGTTGACCTGCTGGTTGTCGTCGTCCCACACCTGCCCCTCACGGTTCGGGATGACGCCGTGATGCTCGTCGAACGGCACGCCGGGGAGCGGCGAGCCGAAGTAGCCGATGGCCCGGTAGACGGCCTGCACCGGGTACTCGACGAACTCGCCGGTCCCGCGCACGCCGCCCTCGGCGTCCGGCTCCGTGCGCTCGATCCGCAGCGCCCGGACGCGCTCACCGTCTGGCCCGTCCTCCGCGAGCACCGCATCCGGCTTCGAGTAGAAGTGCAGGTGCAGGCGGCGCGAGGCGGTGAGCTCCCGCTCTCCGCGCCACTTGCCCATGATGCGCCCGATGACCATGAGCTGCTTGTTCGTCTTCGCGAGTTCGGCGGCCGCCGGGTCGCGGTCGAAGTCGTCCTCGTACACGATGACGTCCACGTCGGGCACCTCGCCGAGCTCACGCAGCTCGAGGGGTGTGAACTTCACCTGCGCGGGCCCGCGTCGCCCGAAGACGTGCACGTCGGTGACGGGACTCGCCTCGAGGCCCTCGACCACGTTCTGCGGCACCTCGGTGGACATGAGGTCCTTCGGGTGCTTCGCGAGCATGCGCGCGACATCGAGCGCCACGTTGCCGTTGCCGATGACGGCGACCTCGCGAGCGTCGAGCGGCCACGTCCGGGGCACGTCGGGGTGCCCGTCGTACCAGTTCACGAAGTCCGCGGCCCCGTAGCTTCCCTGCGCCTCGATGCCTGGGATGTCGAGGGAGGCGTCGCGGATGGCTCCCGTCGAGAAGATCACCGCGTGGTAGTGCTGCTTGAGGTCCTCGAGCGTGATGTCCTTGCCGAACTCCACTCCGCCGAACACCCGCATGACACCGGATTCGAGCACCTCGCGCAGGGCGTTGATGATGCCCTTGATGCGCGGGTGGTCAGGGGCGACCCCGTACCGCACGAGCCCGTACGGCGCTGGCAGCTTGTCGAACAGGTCGATGGACAGGTCGAACTGGCGCTCCATCTTCTGCAGGATGTCGGCCGCGTAGATGCCGGCTGGTCCTGCGCCGACGATGGCAAGGCGGAGCGTGGTCACATGTCCTCCAGGACGGGTCGAGGTGGAGGCTCGCGAGGTGTCGTCCTCCGGAAGGGGTCAGGGGTGAGCCGTCTCGGGACGCCTCGGTCAGCGATCGCGGCTGACGACCTCCGCGGCGAAGCGCTCGAGCGCGTTCTTCGCCGGGCCGGCTTTCAGCGGCCGCAGGGCTTCGACGGCGAGCGTCACCCAGTTCTGGGCTTCGTCGATCGTGAGCTGCGTCACGCGGTGCTCGCGGAGTTCGGTGATGATGCTCGAGATCTCCTCTTCGCTCGCGCGAGTCTCCTCCGGTTGCTCGTTGACGCCGGCGACGCAGGTGCGGATGCGCTCCAGCAGGTCGCGGCTCGCTTCGTCGGTCGCCGCCTCGCGTTCCAGCAACAGCACAGGGAGGGTCTCGACACCCGCGCGCAGGTCGGTGCCCGCGAGCTTGCCCGTCGTGTCCGGGTTCTGCTGCAGGTCGATGACATCATCGGCGAGCTGGAAGGCGACGCCGACCCGCTCGCCGTATTCGGCAAGCGCCGCGACGACCGGCTCTGGTGCGTTCGACACGATCGCGCCGAACTGAGCGGCGGCGGAGATGAGGGAGCCCGTCTTGTCGGCGAGGACACCCACGTAGTGGTCGATGCGGTCGGTGCCGGCCGACGGCCCGGTCGTCTCACGCATCTGCCCGAGCACGAGCCGCTCGAAGATCGAAGCCTGCAGCCGGACGGCGCGAAGGCCCAGCTCGGAGAAAAGCAGGCTCGAACGGGCGAAGAGCAGGTCGCCGGCGAGGATCGCGATGGAGTTGCCCCACTGGAGGTGCGCGGCGGCGACGCCTCGACGCAGCTCGGCCTCATCCATGACGTCGTCGTGGTAGAGCGACGCGAGGTGCGTGAGCTCGACCGCGGCAGCTGCCGTGATGACATCGTCGGAGCCCGGCGTCTCGCCGAACTGCGACGAGAGCACCGTGAGCATGGGGCGCAGGCGCTTCCCGCCGGCGTTGAGGAGGTAGCGGGCGGTGACGTCGGCGATCTCGTCGGCGTACTGCACCTCGGCGCGGAGGCGGGCCTCGACCGCGGCCAATCCAGCGTCGAGCCGCTCTCGCAGCACGTCGGACTTCGGACCGTCGAAGAGGTCGTCGGTTCCGCCCGGCACCACGGTGCTTCGCGCCTTGCGGCGCTGTTCGGTCTTGGGGAGCTCCACGCTCATGTCTCCTGGTGGTTCAGGTGTTCCGTCCGAAGGAGATCTCCGCACGAACTGGGTTGGGGTGCAGGTGGCGCTGGGCCGGTGCCTGCTGGCTTCCGTCTCCCCTAGCTGGGGGCGCTGCCGGTCTCGGCGAGCGGGACGAATGCCTTGTGCAGCGCGACGACACCAGCCGAGAGGTTGCGATACTTGACCCGTTCGAAGCCCGCCTCCCGCAGCCAGGATGCCAGCTCACGCTGCGCGGGCCACGCGATGATCGACTCGTTCAGGTACGTGTATGCCTCGGGGTCGCTGCTCACGAGCTTCACGATGCTCGGCATCGCGAGCTGCATGTAGGCGCGGTAGCCCGTGCGGATGATGGCCTGCGGCGGCGTCGAGAACTCGGCGATGACGAGGCGTCCGCCCGGCTTCGTGACACGCAGCATCTCCCGCAGTGCGACCTTCGGCTCCTGCACGTTGCGCAGGCCGAAGCTCACCGTCGACGCGTCGAACGTGTTGTCGTCGAAGGGGAGCTTGGTCGCGTCACCCTGCACGAACTCGATGCGTGGGTTGGCACCGTGGATGCGCTTGCCCTCCTCGATCATGCCGGCGGAGAAGTCGAGGGCGGTGACCTTGGCACCAGCGTCGGCGAGGACCTTGCTGACCGTGCCGGTGCCTGCGGCGACATCGAGGATCTTCTCACCCGGCTGCGGGGCGATCGCGTGGCGGGTCTGCACACGCCAGCGCGGCGCGTTGCCCATGCTCAGGATGTCGTTCGTCTCGTCGTATTTCTTGGAAACACGGTCGAACATCGACGACACTTGCTCGGGTCGCTTGTTCAGGTCGGCTTTGGTCACCGGATCATCCTACGTTGCGGCGCAGGCTTCGCCCTGGCCGCGTTCAGGCGGACTCCCGGGGCCGCCCTTCGCGCCGGGTCTAGGCTTGCGGTCGTGCCAGCTGTCAACGCTCCCCGCTTGCGCGCGCGGACCATCGAGGTGCCGCATTCCGGCGATCTCCTCCGCTTCGCCTCCCCGACCTCCCCCCTCGTGTGGCTTCGGCAGGGCGACGGCATCGTCGCTTCGGGACGTGCCTGGCGGGGCGAGTTCACCGGCGAGGCGCGCATCCCAGACTCCGCCGAGGCCTGGCGGCAGGTTGTCGAGTCGGCCGACATCGACGACACCGTCAACACCACCGGCTCCGGCCTCGTCGCCTTCGGGGCGTTCGCGTTCGCGGCCGAGTCCGGGGCGCGCAGCGTGCTCGAGGTGCCAGAGCTCATCGTCGGTCGCCGCGGCGCGGTCTCCTTCGTGACCGCCATCACCGCGGACGGATCCGAGCCGAAGCCACGCCTGCCTGAGGCTCAGCCGTTCGGCGAGACGGACGCAACGGCGATCCTCGAGGACGGCCTCATGTCGTCCGACGAGCACCGCCGCGCGATCGACCGGGCACTGGACCTCATCCACACGGGCCACCTCTCGAAGGTCGTCCTGGCACGCGAACAGCACGGCAGGCTCCCAGCTGGCGCCGACCGCCGCCGCCTGCTCGCGCGCCTCGCGTCCGCGTATCCCGAGTGCTGGACCTACGCCGTCGACGGCCTCACCGGCACCAGCCCCGAGACGCTCGTCCGGGTCCTCGAGCGTCAGGTCTCGGCTCGTGTGCTCGCCGGCACTGCACCGCGCGGTGCCGACGAGGAAGCGGATGCACGCGCAGAGGCGCGGCTCCGCCACAGCGAGAAGAACCTCGCCGAGCACCGCTACGCCGTCGAGAGCGCGCTCGCGTCCCTCGAGACGCTCGACACGCACGACGACCCCGGCACAGGTCTCACGAGCAGCCGCGTCCCCTTCACGCTCAAGCTGCCGAATCTCTGGCACCTGGCGAGCGACATCCGCGGCACCCTCCCGACCGGTGTGACGGTGCTGGATCTCGTGGACGCCCTCCACCCGACGGCGGCGGTCGGCGGCACCCCCACCCCGGCTGCCCTCGACGCGATCCTGGCTCTGGAGCCGTTCGACCGGCAGCGCTACGCCGGCCCCGTCGGCTGGGTCGGCGCTGGCGGCGACGGCGAGTGGGCAGTCGCACTCCGCGGTGCGGAGATCGACGCGAGCGGGTCGATCACGGCATACGCGGGCGGCGGCATCGTGGCCTCCTCGGACGCATCGGACGAGTACCGCGAGACGCAGCTGAAGTTCCGCCCCATCGTGGAGGCGCTGCGCGGCGAGGCGGAGGACGAGTCGCGGCCTCGCGGCGGGGAGATGACGCGGTGACGGACGCGACCAGCAGCGGCAGCAACAGCAACCAGGCGCTCGGACGCACCGAGCTCCCGAGCGTCGACCGTGCGGCCGCCGCCGTGATGTGGGACGAGTACCGCGCCGCCAACCAGGGCGCCGCCGCGTCGGCGTCCGACTACACGGTCGAGTACTTCGGGGACAGCGTCGAGCTCGCCGACGAGCTGCTCGCGCTCGTGACCCACGGCCCGAAGCGCGCGACCGCAGGACTCGTCGAGGAGTTCGCTGAGGAGAGCGAGCCGCTCCCCCGCATCGGTTCGCACTGGATCGCCTGCGATGGCCGAGGCGCGCCAGTCGCCGTGATCCGCAGCACAGAGCTGCGCATCGGCACGTTCGACAGCGTCGACGCCGCCTTCGCCTACGACGAGGGTGAAGACGACCGCAGCCTCGACAGCTGGCGCCGCGAGCACCTCCGCTACTGGGAGCGCACGCGCGCCGCCGCCGGCCGGGAGTTCACTCTGGAGCACGAGATCGTCCTCGAACGATTCAGCGTCGTCTGGCCGCCCGAGCTCGCCGACTGAGCGAGCCCCGCCGTCTGAGCGGGTGTCAGGCGCTCTCCGCCAGGCGCCGCTTCTCGGTCTCGACGTCGAAGTCCGCGGCAGGCCACTGCAGGTCGAAGCCGCGCAGCGCATCCAGCAGCAACCCCTTCACGACAAGCCGCGAGAACCACTTCCTGTTCGCCGGAACGCAGTACCACGGGGACGTCTCCGTCGACGTGCGTCGCAGCGCGATCTCGTAGGCATCCTGGTACTGGTCCCAGAGGAGGCGCTCATCGACGTCACCGGGGTTGTACTTCCAGTGCTTGTCCGGACGCTCGAGCCGTTCCGCGAGGCGAGCACCCTGCTCGTCCTTCGAGATGTGCAGCATCACCTTGATGAGCTTCGTCCCGGATGCGGCGAGCTCGTCCTCGAAATCGACGATCGCCCCGTAGCGCCGCTCGATCTCCTCCGGCGGTGCGAATGAGCGCACGCGCTGGATGAGGACGTCCTCGTAGTGCGATCGGTCGAACACGCCGATCTTGCCTGCCGCGGGCAGCTGCTTGCGGATGCGGACGAGGAAGTCCTGCTCACGCTCTTCAGGCGTCGGCGCCTTGAACGACGCGATCTGCACGCCCTGCGGATCGACCCCGCCGATGACGTGACGCACGATTCCACCTTTGCCTGACGTGTCCATCCCCTGCAGGAGGAGGAGCACGGAAGGTGCCGCCCGGCCGGCCCGCGCGTTCGCGAACATGCGCTCCTGCAGCTCGGCGATCTCCTCGTCGTGCTCGGTGAAGAGGGCGGCCGCGTCTGCCTTCTTGCCAGTGAAACCAGGTGTCGAGTCGGGGTCGACCGAGCCCAGATCGAAGTCGGGGGCAACGCGCAGCACTGCGGCGTCTTCGGTGGTGAAGTGAGGCATGAGACCAGGCTAACGCCACCGCCTGGCACTAGGCTTTGGCACCGCGACGGCTTCCACGACGGAGCGGGAGCGGCGCTCGAGCGAGGGAGAACCACATGGGCATCGAAGACATCACCGGCAAGGCGCAGGAGTTCCTGAAGGACCCGCGAGTCACCGAAGCGCTGAAGAGCGAGCAGGCGGAGGACGTGAGCGACAAGATCCTCGACGGCGTCGCGGATGCGGCCCAGAAGGCCACCGGTGACAAGTTCACCGATCAGATCAAGGGCGCCCGGGACGCGGCCGACAAGCAGGTCGGCAACCAGTAGCGCAGCGGTTCAGCTGCACGAGGAGGGCACCGGGAGACCGGGTGCCCTCCTGCGCGTGATCAGCGTCGCTCCTCGCCCGCCGTCGGGACCGCGATGGTGCCGGTCTTCGGGTGCGTCGTCGGCATCCGGTCGCGGGCGTAGGTGATGGTCGAGTAGCCGTGCGGCTCGGGGGTGCCCTCGTCGCCGAGGCTCACGAAGACGATCTTCTCGATGGAGAGGATCGTGCGGCGCGTGATCATGTTGCGCACGACGGCTCGCATCGTCATGGAGGTGCGTCCGAAGTGGGTCGCGACGAGGCCCATCTCGATGAGGTCACCCTGCTCGGCCGACGCCTCGAAGTTGATCTCCGAGATGTACTTCGTCACGCACCGGTAGTTGCCGAGCTGGATGATCGCGTAGATCGCGGCCTCTTCGTCGATCCAGCGCAGCAGGCTGCCGCCGAAGAGCGTGCCGTTGGCGTTGAGGTCTTCGGGGCGCACCCACTTCCTCGTGTGGAAGTTCATGGCACCGTCCGCAGCCGCGGGTGCCTCTGGGTTCGTGGATGAGGGGGCCATCGTTCCTCCGGAATCATCGTTGGACGTGCCAGGCCAGCATATGTCCTGACATAAGCACTCCCTGGATCCGTCAAGCCTCGCTCATTAGCCTTCGGGAA
The DNA here is from genome assembly GCF_041366455.1 of Pseudoclavibacter sp. JSM 162008. Classification (NCBI taxonomy): domain Bacteria; kingdom Bacillati; phylum Actinomycetota; class Actinomycetes; order Micrococcales; family Microbacteriaceae; genus Pseudoclavibacter; species Pseudoclavibacter sp. JSM 162008. The sequence goes on along the minus strand of NZ_JBEWYX010000005.1, from coordinate 145,342 downwards.
TGTCGACTGAGGAGGGCTCCACCATGCGAATCCCACGATCAGCACGAATCCCCGCCGCCATCGCGTTCCTCGCCGCCGCATCCCTCGGCATCAGCGGGTGCGCGGCGACCGCCACGCCACAGACCGCTGAGACGACACCAGCCGCCACGGTCACCGTGACCGCGACGACGACACCCGCCCCCGAGAGCGAGCCGAGCGAAGCACCCGCGCCGGAGACCGCCTGCACGGACTCGACACAGGCCGCGGCCCTCGAGACCGCACTGCCTCAGGTGGAGGCATACCCGGACTTCCCCGACCTGCCGTGGGTCGCGGCCGAACCCGACCGCGAGACCTGGGATGCGTGCGCGCCCCTCTCGTACGTGGTCGTCACGCTCGAGGGCGGCACCGCGTCCACCCCGCACCACATCCTGCTCTTCCACAGCGGTGAGTACGTCGGCACGGCGACGGCCGATGCCTACGGCTTCTTGCCCGAGATCGGCCAGCTCTCCGACACCCTCATCACTGTCACCTACCGCTACCCGCTGCCCGGCGAGCCGAACGCTGCCCCGACGGGCGAGGCGGTCGCCACCTTCGCGTGGGATGCGGCGACGCAATCCGTCGTGATGGACGGCGATCTTCCGCCCGCCTGAACCGCGGTGGCGCGGCCTGCTGCGCGCCTGCTTCGGGCCTCAGCCTCGAGACAGGGGAACCTCGATCATGATGCGCTCGTGCTCGCGCGAGACAAGCGCGCCCTGGAGGTCCGCGCGCGTCTCCGCTCGGCAGTAGCTCCAGCCGTACGCGGTCGCCAGCGCCTTGAGGTCGACCCTGGTGGGCGTGTAGAGCACCCGGGTGTGCGCCTCGGCGGCTGCGGTCCGAGCCACCTCGAGGTCGTCGAAGATGGTGCCCCCGCCGTCGTTGCCGACGATGAGCTGCACGCGTGGGGCCCACTCGCCCCCCTGCCCGATCAGCAAGGAGGACGCGTCGTGCAGCAGCGTGAGGTCGCCGATCAGCGCCCGCGTCACGCCGCCCTGAGCTGACACCGGACCGCCGAGCTGGCTGCCGACGGCGACGCCAAGCGTCGTCGCGATCGTGCCGTCGATTCCCGCGAGACCGCGGTTGGCGTGGACCCGGATGGGCTTGCCCGCCACCTGGGCGTCGAGCGAGCGGATGAGCGTCGACGCTCCGAGCACCAGGCGGTCGTGCGGCCACGTCGCGCTCCACACCGCCTCCGCGAGCATCCGCCGGTCGACCTTGGTGCGAGCGACCGCCAGTTCCTGCTTCGCGAAGCGGCCCCGCACCGCGGTGTCACTGGAACGAGACGCCTCGATGTCGGGTGCGGGAGTCTGCTCGGCATCCGCCTCCATCAGCTTTCGACTCGCGAGCACCCACTCGCGGAGCCACGCGCGAGATTCGGTTCTGGCATGCGCGTCGGCCGTCGGCACCGGATGCACGCGCACGGCGTCGACGTGCGCCGCGACCGCGTGCCCCGGGTTGTACGGCTCGCCGCCGGTCGGCCCGACGACCACCGCGTGGACGTCATCGCGTGCAATGAGCTGGGGAATCTCGCGACTGAGCGTCGGATGGCCGAAGACCAGGACCCGCTCGATGGCGTCGCGGAGGTCTGGGCGCGGGGAGGTCGGGCCGAGGAGCTGACGGTAGGCGAGCACGAGGTTGCGGCCGTAGCGAGAACCGCTCGTGGCCTCGGCGATGAGCGGCCAGCCACCGTCGTGCGCCACCTTCTCCGCTTCTGGGCCGGCAGCGGCGCCTGCGATGACGAGCGTGCGGGGCCATTCGGCCGCCTCGATGTCGAGCGTCTCGGCTCCGGATGCGGGTGGCTCGTCCTGCCCTGGTGCAGCCCGACCCTGGTCCGCCGCGTCTCGGTCGGCGGGGGCGAGGGTTGCCGCCCCGGCGGCCCACGCGTCCAGTTCAGGAACGGCAACGCTCAGCGGGTCGCGGAAGGCGAGGTTCAGGTGCAGCGGCCCACGCGTCGCGGCTGCCCGCATCGCGAGGCGCTCGGCGAGCGATACCTCATCGGCGGCCCCGACCGGCGCTTGCACGGCATCGTGCGGGACGTTGGGGCCGAAGATGCCCGGCTGCGTCGTGGCCTGGTTCGCGCCGATTCCGAGGAGCTCCTCCGGGCGGTCCGCAGTGACGGCGACCAGCGGCACGGTGGCATGGAACGCCTCGAGCATTGCCGGGAGCAGGTTGGCGACCGCTGTCCCGGACGTCGTGATGACGGGGACCGCTCGCCCGGTCTCGGCGGCGAGGCCAAGCGCGAAGAAGCCGGCGGAGCGCTCATCGATGCGGACGTGCAGCCGAACCGCGCCGACGCGCTCCAGCTCGGCCGCGACCAGCGACAGCGCCTGCGAGCGAGACCCAGGGCAGACGACGAGATCAGTGACCCCGCGCTGGACGAGCTGGGCCAGGAAGTCGAGACTGAAGTCCGTCGCCGGGTTTCCGGTGCGGGGCAGCGAAGCGGCCACCGGCGTTGAGGCGGCCGACGCATCGCCCCCTGCGGGGTGCTGCGAGTGGGGAGGTTCGGATTCGGCGTGCCGATCAGGCACGGGACGACCCGTCACCCTGAGTCCAGTCGTCCTTGTGCTCGATGGGTTCTCCATCATGGCCGGCGTCGCCGGCGTCACCCTTGCGCGGCTTCTTGCCGCCGAGCTCCGGCTTGGCGGGCTTCTCGGTCTTATCCGCCTTCGAGGCCCGCTCACCCTTCACGGGCTCGTCTGCCGCATCCTCCAGCGCCGTCGCAGCGCCACCTTCGGTCACGGGGCCCTTCGGCGCGGCGGCCGGGAACTCCACGTCATCGAGGGCCTTGAGCTCTTCCTCCAGCTTCCGGATGCGTTCCTCGCTGTCGGACTCGATGCCGATGGACTTCAGGAACGTCTCGTCGTCGTCCGGCGTCGTCTGCACGGGCTTGACGGCGGTCGCGTTGCCGCGGACCTTGCCGAAGAACAGCCACAGGAGCGGGCCGACCACGGGGACCAGCAAGACGACGACGACCCAGACGGGTTTCGGCAGCGCACGAGTGCGCTTTGCGTCCGTCATCGCGCAATCGACCACGGCGAAGATGGTCACCGCGACGACGATGACTGCGGCAGTAATGAGGAGGCGAGACATGGTCCCCCGAGGATACGCGACTTGCCTCCACCCGACCTGGTGGTGCCTGTGCCCTGGGCGAACCTGGATCACCCGGTCGCTCGTAGAATTGCGGGATGAACTCGAAGCGCGCCTGGCTCGTCTACTCCGTCATCAGACTGCTCGCGTTCGCGGTGCCATTCGCCGTCGTCATGCTGGCCCTGCCCGCCTGGCAGTGGAACTGGCTGGCCGGCGCTCTCATCGGTGCCGTCATCAGCGCGTGCATCTCCGTCATCTTCCTGCGCGGCACACGCCAGCAGATGGGCGACGACCTGCAGCGCCTCACCGAGCGCAAGGATGCGCGCACCGCCGACGACAAGGACGAGGACGTGGCCTTGGACTCCACCGCTGAGACCGAAGCGGCCGAACCAGGCAAGGCCACCTCCGAGACCGAGCCTGCCGAGGCCGACCCCGGTGAAGAGCCGACGCCCGACTCTTCGCCGCAGCGCTCACCGAGCAGCTAGCGCACGTACCCGCTGAAGACGATGCCGAAGCCGAGCAGCAGCGCGTAGGCGAGCGTCGCGAGGCTCGTCAGCATGAGCGCGAGGATCAGCTCTTTCGGCTTGCGGGCAGTCGATGCGATGAGGACTGCGGGAGCGGCGAGCAGCAGGGCGAAGAACGTGAAGATCGCGTTGCGGTACGCGATGGCGAAGAGGATGGCCAGCACGAACGGCGCCAGCGTGAAGACGCCGAAGAGCCAGCGCGAGACGACGGGGCCGACGAGCACGGCGAGCGTGCGCTTGCCGGCGAGGCGATCCTGCTCGATGTCACGGATGTTGTTGACCATGAGCACGGCGCAGGCGAAGAGGCCGATCGCGGTGGCCATGATCCACACGTTCGTGGAGACGCTGCCGATCTGCACGAACGTCGTGCCGGCGGTCGCGACGAGGCCGAAGAACACGAAGACGAACACCTCGCCGAGCCCCGCGTATCCGTACGGACGCTTGCCCCCCGTATAGAACCAGGCCGCCAGGATCGCGGCCGCGCCGACGGCCAGCAGCCACCACTGTCCGGAAGTGACGACCAGGAAGAGACCTGCGAGGGCGCCGAGGCCGAAGAAGATGAACGCGACGAGTCGCACGCGCTTCGGGTCGACGAGGCCTGAACCGGTCAGACGGGCGGGGCCGACGCGATAGGCGTCGGTACCGCGGATGCCGTCGGAGTAGTCGTTCGCGTAGTTCACGCCGATCTGCAGGCAGAGAGCGACCGCGAGACAGGCGAGCGCGCGCACCCAGTGGTACTCGCCGAGCGGCCCGTCGACGATCGCGCCAGCCGTGCCGAGCAGCACAGGTGCGATGGCGAGCGGCAGCGTGCGCAGCCGGGCACCGGAGATCCAGGCGCGCGCATCCAGCTTGCGCACCTCGCCGGCTTTCGGCCGGGGCCGCTGCGTCGGGTTCGCTTGCTGCTTCCGCTGTCTCTGCTTCTGTTTCTGCGCCACGGAGCGATTCTAGAGGGCCGCGCGGGGCCCGCATCCCTGGGACGACGGTTCGCGGCCCCGAGAAGCGAGCTCGCCATCCCGTTCCCGGCCAGCGTCACGGTGGCACTATGAGACCATCACCTCCCATCCCCCGCACGACGTCCGCTCCACAGGAGATCCATGACTTCCCGATCACGCGTTCGCGCGGCGGCCGTCTGCCTCGCGGCCGCAGGTATCGCCCTCCTCGTGGCCCCCGGGGCCCTCGCGGCGCTCCTCGGCGATCCGACGGTAAACGGAGGCACGCAGGGGCGTGAGTACATCGCCTTGGGCGACTCGTACTCGGCCGGCTTCGGGCTCGTGCCGTTCAGCGAGGAGCCCGCCGCCGGCTGCTTCCAGGCGCTCGCGAACTTCCCGCACCGCATCGCCGACTCGCTCGGCCTGACCCTCGACGACCGCACGTGCAGCGGCGCCGTCACCGCCGACATCCGCGATGTCGAGCAGGTCACCGGGGCTGGGGCGAGCGCACCAGTGCAGTCGGCGAGCCTGTCCGCCACGACCGAGATCGTCACCCTGTCAATCGGCGGCAACGACCTGCAGTTCTCGGACATCGCCGCCTCGTGCATCGCAGCGAGCTCCCTCGGGCCCCTCGTCGCCGATCAGACCACGCCCAACTGCCGTTCGAAGTACGTCGTCAGCGGAGGAGGCGTCGAAGTCGACACCTTGAAGGACCGCATCGACTCGCTGGTCGCCCCTGCTCTGACTTCGACGTTCGCCCTCATCACCGAGAAGGCACCCAACGCCGAGATCGTCGTCGTCGGGTACCCCGCCATCACCCCGGACCCCACGAACACGCCGGTCGGCGGCTGCTTCTCCCCAGCCTTCACCTCGGCGGGCTACCCGGAGAACTCCTTCCCGTTCACCGACGTCGACACCGCATACCTGCATGAGACGGAAGTGCGCCTCGACGCGGCCATACAGACGGCGGCCGAGGCCATCGGCGCCACCTTCATCTCCACCCTCGAGGCGACGGCCGCCCACTCCGCCTGCAGGACCACGGACCCGTACATGAACGGCATCACGCTGGAACCCGGCGAGGGAACGCCGACCACACCCGGCGCATCCCTCAAGCTCGGCGCCCTCCACCCCAACGAGGCCGGCGTCGCCTACCTGGCGGAGGCCGTCGGGGCCGAGCTGCAGGCGATCTTCGAGCCGGGCACGCCAGAGGCGACCGCGCCGACTCCCGCGGCCAGTGCGACCGCCACCGCCCAGCCGACGGCCCCGGCACCGGCCGCGCCGGCCGCGCCACTGGTCATCGTCGGCGTGCTGGTCCTGCTCGGAGCCGGAATCGGCACGGCAATCCTCGTCCGACGACGATCGGCCGCCGCCAACCGCACACACAAGCACGCCCCCGAGGCCTGACTCCGCCGAGCGCAAGGCCGTCGTTCGCCGCGACCTGGGCGGATCGATCCCCCTCAGGTTCATCATCCGGCCGCTGTGCAACACCAGCATGGTGCAGCCCATGGTGCAGCCGCCCACGGCCAGCATCGGCGACAGGCTCAGGCCTCGTCGGCGCCTCCGTGGGCGAGCCGCGCGACCAGGTCCTCCAGCGATCGACGGTCCGGCTTCCCACTGGGCAGGAGCGGGATGCTGCGCGCGACCACAAGGAGCGCCGGACGAGCCGCACGGCCGGCGCCCGCCGTCGCCTCGCGGATGGAGCGCCAACGCTCGTCGGCTGCGAGCTCACGCGCATCCAGCAACGTCGCCACGACGCCACGCTGGGACGTGTCGGGCGCCCACGCGGACGTCTCCACCACCAGCGCGGGCACCTGCCCCCACTGCTCGGACGGCGCGGCGACGACAACGGCCCCCTCCAGGCCGGGCAGGCGACGCACGATGCCCTCGACCCGGTCGAGCAGCACCTTCTCGCCCCCGGAGACGATGACGTTGTCGAGTCGACCCGTCACCACGAGTCGTTCGCGGCCCGTGGCCTCGTCGATCTCGAAGCGGCCGCCGTCGCTCGTGCGGTACCAGCGCACCCCGTCGTCCTCGACGAACGCCTCCGCGGTCCGGCGCGGGTCACCGAGGTAGCCGGCGCAGAGCACGGGGCCCGCCAACTGCACCTCGCCGTCGCGGATGCGCACCTTGACTCCGTCGAGCGGCTCCCCGTTGTAGAGGCTGCCGCCGCTCGTCTCGCTCGAGCCGTAGCTCGTCGCGAGGTTCCAACCGAGCTCCTCCGCCCGCGACCGGAGGGCTGGTGGCAGCGCCTGCCCGCCGACGAGGATCGCGTCGAAGCGCGCGACGGCGCCCGCGATCGGACCAGCGCCCAGCTCGGCTTCGGCGGCGTCGAGCAGCCGCACGAGCTGTGCCGGGACGAGAGACACGTAGCGCCGCTCGGCGGTCAGCTCACCCGCCGCGCGCGCGAAGCCCTCGGCGGTGAAGTGCTCATCGCCCAGCACAACAGGCTCGGTTCCAGCGATGATCGACCGCATGAGCACCTGGGCGCCCGCGACGTAGGAGGCCGGCAGCGTCAGCAGCCACTGTCGCGTGGGATCGGCTGGCTGATCGGGGGCACCGAAGAGCTCATCGAACCTGGCGTACGTGGCCACCGCGGACGCGTGCAGTGCGCTCTCCGCGAGCATGACCCGTTTCGGCTCGGCCGTCGAGCCGCTCGTCTCGATGACGAGCACCACGTCGCCCGGGACAGGCTGGAGGACATCGTGATCGGGACGGTCGGCGTCCAGCCTGGGCGTCGCTGCCGAGGCGCGTGAGGACTGCGACGGGCCTGCCGTCGGCAGGACGGCCGGACCCCCGCCATCCAGGGCCCGCTCGAGCGCCGCGGTGACGGCGGCCGGGTCGCGCGCATCCACCCGAACAAGCCGCCGCAGGCCTGCGCCGCCCGATGGTGCGGCCGTCATCGCGAGGACCCCACCGCCGAACCGCGCCGGCCGGCGGGCGCTAGAACTGCCACGGGAACGGCGACCAGTCAGGCTCGCGCTTCTCGAGGAACGAGTCGCGACCCTCGACGGCCTCATCGGTTCCGTAGGCGAGGCGAGTCGCCTCGCCGGCGAACACCTGCTGGCCCACGAGGCCGTCATCGACCGCGTTGAACGCGAACTTCAGCATGCGGATCGCCGTCGGCGACTTCGTCAGGATCGTCTCCGCCATGCGCACAGCCTCGACCTCGAGCTCCGCGTGCGGCACCACCCGGTTCACGGTGCCCATCTCCATGGCCCGATCCGCCGAGTACTCCTCCGCGAGGAAGAACACCTCGCGCGCGAACTTCTGCCCGACCTGCTTCGCGAAGTACGCGGAGCCGTAACCGGCGTCGAACGACCCGACGTCCGCATCCGTCTGCTTGAACTTCGCGTGCTCGCGCGACGCGATCGACAGGTCGCACACCACATGCAGGGAGTGCCCGCCGCCGGCCGCCCACCCCGGGACGACCGCGATGACAACCTTCGGCATGAAGCGGATGAGGCGCTGCACCTCGAGGATGTGCAGGCGCCCGTTGCGGGCCACGTCGATCGTGTCGCGCGTCTCACCGTCGGCGTACTTGTACCCGTCGCGACCGCGGATGCGCTGGTCGCCACCCGAGCAGAACGCCCAGCCGCCGTCCTTCGGGCTCGGCCCGTTGCCGGTCAGCAGCACCACGCCGACGCGTGGGTTCATGCGCGCGTCATCGAGCGCCCGCGCCAGCTCGTCGACCGTCTGCGGCCTGAACGCGTTGCGGACCTCAGGCCGGTTGAAGGCGACACGGGCGATGCGCCCCGTGACATCCAGGTGATACGTGAGGTCGGTGAGCTCCTCGAAGCCCGGGACGGTGCGCCAGCGCTCGGCGTCGAAGAGTTCGGAGACGAAGGCAGTCATGCCCCAACGCTAACCGACTCGCGGCCGTGACCAGACGGCTGTCGGCCGAACAGGGCCCGGCTCCGTCAGGAACTACCAGAGAGGCGGCGCAACGGGCAGCGTGCCGCCGTTTGCGATGAGCTGGACCAGCGTGTTGCCGACCAGCCACGCGGGCGGCGCACCGAACGGCAAGCCGAGGATGAGCGCGAAGATCGCAGCCCCCCTCGCGCTGTTGAAGATGATGCCCCAGAGCGCCAGAGCGATCGTCAGGAATCCGGCGATTCCCGCCGTGAGCAGCCACATCTCGATCTCGAACTTGCGGTCGATGCCGAACAGGTTCGACGCGTAGAAGAACACGAACACGTCCGCCAGCACAGTGATGAGCACACCGAGCAGCGCCCAGTGCCCTGCCGACCAACGGCGCGGGTTGAACGCGATCTCGTACCAGGTGCGCTGGACGAGCGTGCCATGCCGGTGCTGGGGCTTGTCGTATCCAGGCTTGCCGACGACCGACACAGAGCGCGCGGGCTGTCGTGCCACCGGCGCCGGGCCGAGGAGGCCGTCGTCGAAGTCCTCGTCAGCCGGCGGCGGGCTGAAGCGAGGTGCGGGGCTGGAGAGATTCGTAGACATAAGGGTTTCGCGTCCGGTGTGACGGATCGATGCCTCAGCCTAGCGCGATCCGGACGGATCGCACCCAGCTCGGCAGCTTGTTCCCGTCCGGCGCGACAGCGGCACGAGCCAGCAGCTGCGGCTCGGACCAGTGACCGCCGCGCCAGCCGTCGAGAAGCGCGAGAGAATGAGCCCATGCAGCTGCCCGACCTGGACGAGCTCCTCGCTCGCACGCACATCGTGACGCTCCCCCTGGTGACGCGTTTCCGGGGCGTGGATGCGCGGGAGGCCGCGATCATCCGTGGCACCCAAGCCTGGAGCGAGTTCTCGCCGTTCCTCGAGTACGAAGACGCGGAGGCCGCGAACTGGCTGCGCGCGGCCCTCGAGTTCGGCTTCGACGCTTCCTTGCCTCGGTGCTCTGACGGGGAGGTGTGGGTCAACGCGACCGTGCCTGCCGTCGAGACGTCGAAGCTCGACAGCGTGCTCGCGCGCTTCGACGGCTGCCGCACGGCGAAGATCAAAGTCGCGGAGCGCGGACAGGTGCTCGCCGACGACGTCGCGAGGGTGCGAGGGGTGCGCCAGCGACTGGGCGCCGACGCACGGCTGCGCATCGACGCGAACGGCGGCTGGTCGGTCGACGAGGCGGTCCGAGCGCTCCGCTCGCTCTCGCGCTTCGACCTCGAATACGCGGAGCAGCCCTGCTCGACCGCCCTGGAGCTCGTGGAGCTTCGGGGGCGCCTCGCTGGCGAGGGAATCGCCGTGCCGATCGCCGCCGACGAGTCCATCCGCAAGGCCGAGGACCCGCTCGAGGTCGCGCGTCTCGGTGCGGCGGACGTCATCGTCGTGAAGATGCAGCCCCTGGGAGGCGTTCGCCGGGCTGCCGAGATCGTGCGCGCGACGGGGCTCCCGGCCACGGTGTCGAGTGCCCTCGACTCGTCCGTCGGCATCGCGATGGGCGCACAGCTCGTCGCGGCCCTCCCCGAGCCGAGGCACGATGCCGGTCTCGGCACGGCCTCGCTCCTTGCGGACGACGTCGTGGCGGAACCCCTCCGCCCACGCGCCGGGCGCATCCCGCTTGCCCCGGTGACGATCGACGAAGCCGCGCTCGACCGCCTCGCGTCCCCGGCCCCGCGTCAGGACTGGTGGCGCGCCCGCATCAGTCGCTGCCACGCGCTGCTCGCCGCTTCGGCCTGGCCTCGGCCGGAGGTCGGCCTGAGGGCTCGCGGGCCTACAGGCCCGAGTAGGCGTGCAGCCCCTTGAAGAAGACGTTGACGACACCGAAGTTGAACATGACCGTGGCGAACCCGGCGATGGCTAGCCACGCCGAGGGTGAACCGCGCCAGCCGCGCGTCGCGCGGGCGTGGATGTAGCCGGCGTAGACCACCCAGATGATGAAGGTCCACACCTCTTTGGTGTCCCAGCCCCAGTAGCGACCCCAGGCGCGTTCCGCCCAGACCGCACCAGCCATGAGGGTGAAGGTCCAGAGGATGAAGCCGACGATGTTGATGCGGTAGGCGAGGTTCTCGAGGCGCACCGCATCCGGCAGCGCCGAGAGGAGCTTGAGCCGCGACGGGAGACCGGCGCGCACGCGGGCGACGCGACGCGTCTGCAAGAGCTGCGCAACGCTCAGGCCGGCACCGATGGCGAGGCACCCGGTCGCGAGGGAGGCGACGAACACGTGGATGACGAGCCACACGGACTGGAGTGCGGGTGCGAGCGGCACGACGTCGACGTAGAAGCCGAGCGTGGCGATGCCGAGCGTGATAACGGTGAAGCCCGTGATGAAGGTGCCGAGGAAGCGCACGTCCGCCCAGAAGCGGGCGAGCAGGAAGACGAGCACGATGAGCAGCGTCGAGGTCATCGAGTACTCGAACATGTTCGACCAGGGCACACGGTCGGCGGCGATGCCGCGAAGGACCGTGGCCGCGAGGTGCACGAGGAAGGCCGCGACCGTGAGCCACATGGCGATCCGAAGCGACGGGGTCGCCCTTGTGTCGCGCCAGGCATCACCCGATTCGGTGCGAGTGGATGCGAGCGAGACGGAGCTCGAGGGGTCCTCCGTCGTGTAGCTGGCCGGTTCCGCCATCTCTCGCTCGCGCGCTGCTGTGTCGTACGTGCTCGCGCCCGCCGAACCGGCGGCCGCGCCGACGAGTGCGTTGCGACGCGCGGCGGTCGCTCCGACGGCGGACTGCCGCTCGGTGCGTTCAGCGGCCCGCGCGCTGCGTCCCGCCAGATCGAGGGAGAACGCGATGAACGCGACCGCGTAGACCGCCATGGCGATGTAGAGGAGCAGGTTCGACCAGCTGGACAGCGTTTCGATCATGGAGCTTCCTGAGTGGGAGAAGAGGCGAGCGCCGCGCCTTGGTTACCGGCGCCGGGTTCTGAGCTTTGGGTGGGCTCGGTTCGTTGAGAGCCCGACGAGTCGCGGGCCGGCGACGCGGGTTCGGCTAAGCCTACGATTTTTCTCGTGTGCAGGTCGAGGAGATCGTTGACGGCCGCTGCCAGCTGCGGGTCGTCGCCGCGGGCGAGGCCCGCGTACTCGACGAGCACGGTGCCGTCGGCGCGCGTGGTGGCCTTCACCCACAGGCGGCGCCGTGGCACGAGCAGTGACGTGAAGAGCCCGCCGATGATGAGCACCGCGAAGATGAGGACCGGGATCTGCGTCGGGTCGTCGTGCACGTCGAACGAGGCGTAGCGGGGAACCTCGCCGAGTTCGATGGTGCCGAGTCCGTTCGGGAGCTCGGCCGTCTCCCCGGGGCGCAGCTCGATGGGCTTGATGTCGAGATCACGGGCGGCGATCGGTGTGAGCGTGTCGGTGTCGAGCGTGTAGACGGACCTCGGCACCCCTTCGTCGAGGCCGAGGTCGCCCGAGTAGACGTTGAGCGTCAGCATCGGGTCGCGAAGGTCGGGGTGGTTGGAGGTGAGGGCACCCGACTCGAGCTCCACCGCCGACGGGTAGAAGAAGCCGAGCATGCCGATCTGCTCGTCGAGTCCATCCGGAACCTTCACGACGCCCATGGAGGTGAGGAAGGAGTCCTGCGGAAGGAACGGCACGAAGTCGGAGAACACGGCGTTGCCGTCTGGGTCTCGCACGGTGATCTCCGGGGCGTACCCGTTGCCGAGGAGGTAGCTGTCGGTGCCCGCGAAGCGAAGGGGGTCGTTGACGCGGACGGTCTCGTTCCTGGCTTCGCCGCCCGGCGTGTTGACGGTCACGTTCGCCGCGTAGTCGGTGGCCTGCCCGATGGCGTTCTGGTTCTCTTCCTCGTACGTGATGTCGAAGGAGTCGAGGCGCATGGAGAACGGCGCGAGCGCGTCCGGGGTGAAGAAGCGGCCAGGGTTGAACGACGAGTAGCTGACGAGCCCGTTCACGAAGGTCTGGCCTTCGACGAGCACCCGCTGCCCTGACCAGGTGTAGCCGCCGCCGATGCCGACCGCGACGATGATGCCGACCATGGCGGAGTGGAACACCAGGTTGCCGGTCTCACGCATGTACCCGCGCTCCGCGGAGACCGAGACCCCGCGCCTGCCGTCGTCGAAGATGACCGTGCGGTACCTCTTGTCGCGCAGCACCTTGGCGGCTTCGTCGATGACGGCACCGCGCTTCGGGTCGAGAGAGGCGTCGAGCACCTGCGTCGAGTAGGCGTCGAGCCGCGAGAGGCGCGCCGGGGTCTTCGGGGGTTTCGAGCGCAGCGCGTCCCAGTGGTGCTTGATGCGCGGGATGATGCAGCCGATGAGCGAGACGAACAGCAGCAGGTAGATGGCGGTGAACCACGGCGAGCTGTAGACGTCGAACATGCCGATGTCGTCGAGGAACGGAGCGATCTCGGGGTACGTGTCCTGGTAGACGATGACGCCGTTCGGGTCGCTCGAGCGCTGCGGCACGAGCGAGCCAGGCACGGCCGCGATCGCGAGGAGCAGAAGCAGCAGGAGCGCGGTGCGCATGCTCGTGAGCTGACGCCAGGCGGTGCGCAGCCAAGCGACGAGGGCGGACGCACGGCCGGGCTTCTTGACGCCGCCAGGCCTGTTGGACGTCGTCGCGCCCGCGGCTCCGGATGCGGTCTTCTTCGGCTGCCGATCGCGGGCTTCGAAGCCGTCCTTGCCCGCGTCGAAATGATCAGAGGGGCGCGACATAACCGGGGAGCATCGCGGCGAACGCGAACATGATCTGCTGCCAGACGCCGATGAGCATCAGGAATCCAAGGACGATGAGGAGGCCTCCGCCAATCAGGTTGATGGTTCGGATGTGCTTGCGGAGCCAGTTGACTCCCGTGGTCACGCGGCCGAGCCCGAGTGCGATGAGGATGAACGGCAGGCCGAGCCCGACGCAGTAGAAGAACGCGAGCAGAGCGCCCCTGGACGGGGAGGCCGTCTGCGCCCCGAGGGCCATGATCGCGGCGAGCGTCGGGCCGAGGCACGGGGTCCACCCGATGCCGAAGACCACGCCGAGCAGCGGTGCACCCAGCAACCCGGATGGGGCGAACTTCAGGCGCGCGGTGCGCTGCATGAACGACACCTGGCCGATGAAGACGACACCCATGAGGATGACGATCGCGCCGAGCACCCGCATGACTGCGCCCTGGTACTGGATCAGCCAGATGCCGATCTGCCCGAACGCTGCGCCGGAGAGCACGTAGATGACGGAGAACCCGAGCACGAAGAGTGTCGCGCCGAACGCGACCCGGCCTCGACCGGTGGTGAGGCGGGTGACGAGGGAGGGCTTCGCGGGCGCGGTCGACGCTGCGGTGGAGCCTGTGCTCGAGCCACCGCCCACCGCTGCTGCAGCAGAAGCCGCGCCTCCTCCGGTGCCCCCTGCGGCCACTGCTCCGATCGGGGTGCGCGAGGTGGTCTTGGCTGGCGCATCCTGAGCGACAGCCCCGACGAGCCCGAGGTACCCGGGGACGACCGGGAGCACGCACGGAGACGCGAAGGAGATGAGGCCCGCGAGGAGGGCGAGGGGGATCGCGAGGAGCAGCTGCCCGCTCACGATGGTCTCGCCGACCGCGTTGCCGGGTGCGATGGCGGTCAGTGCGGATGCAGCGAAGAGGGCAGTGGTCACTTGCTGCTCTCGGCGAGGGTGTCGGTGATCATCGAGCCGAGGATCGACGGGTCGATGGGGCCTCGGATGACCGACGCCACGCGGCCCTCGGCGTCGAGCACGAGCGTCGACGGAATGGCCTGAGGTGGCACGTTGTCCGCGAAGGCGAGGCGGACGCTGGCGTCGTCGACGTCGAGGATCGACGGGTAGGTGATGCCCTGCGTCTCGGCGAACGCCTTGGCCGTCGCGGCCTGGTCGTAGATGTTCACGCCGACGAACTCGACGCCGTCGCCTTCGTGCTCTTCCCACAGCGCCTGCAGATCGGGCGCTTCGAGGCGGCACGGTGGGCACGCCGCGTACCAGAAGTTCACAACGGTGACCGACCCTGCGAGGTCCTCGCTCGACAGCTCGTCGCCGAACTCGGTGATGCCACCGAATTCGATCGGCGCCTGGCGCTCTTCCGCTGGGAAGATCTCGTAGCTGCCGTCGCTCGCCACGGTGCCTGCTCCAGCGTCGCGTGCCTGATCGGCGAGATCTTCGCTCGGGGCGCACGCGGCCAGCAGGAGCATCGCCGCAACACCCAACGAGGCGAACGCGACGCGGAGGGGTCGGGCAGAGCGCGACATCTTCACGCTCTCTGAGCGGATGGTCACACGGCTCCCTCATCGGTGGCGGCGCTGAGTTCCTGCGCCGCCGGTTCGCGGTAGTCGGCTTCCACGAAGCCGGTTGCGGGGTGGTACTCCAGCGTCGTGATGCTCGAGAGCGAGCACCGCCGGTGCTTCGGGTTGTGCGGGAGCGGCTCTTTCGAGAGCGCTCGGTGCACCATCCAGATCGGCAGCTGGTGAGAGACCACGATAACATCGCCGCCGTCAGCGAGCTCTGCGCCGTCGAGCACCGCCTCGCGCATGCGGGCGACGATGGACTTGTACGCCTCCCCCCAGCTGGGACGCAGCGGGTTGACGAGCTTCGGCCACGATCCTGGGCGACGCAGCGCGCCGTACTTGCCCGTCATGCGCCTGCCCTCGAACGCGTTCGTGGGTTCGATGACCCGCTCGTCGATGACCGGTTCGAGCCCGAACAGCTCGGCGATGGGCGCCGCAGACTCGCGGGTCCTCTGCAGCGGAGAGACGACGAGTCGGGTCGCCGGTACGGCACGGGCGTGCAGGTCTTCTGCGGTCACGCGCGCCATGCGGGCGCCGAGCTCCGAGAGCCCGAAGCCTGGGAGCCGCCCGTAGAGGAGCCCATTGGGGTTTTCGACCTCGCCGTGGCGGACGAGGTGGATTCGCTGTGCCGCCATGCAATCCAGTCTACGAACCGCCGCCGACACTCAGGCACAGGATGCGCATCCGCGACCCAAGCCGTGCCTTGTTCTCTTCCCGCTCGCACGCACGTGCGCCTCGGGTACCCTTGACCGGTGACTGATCGCGCCCTCATCTCCTCCCTTTCCACGCTCGAAGACGGCCCCGTGCTTGTGCAGGGGTGGGTCGATACGGTTCGAGACCAGAAGAAGGTGCAGTTCGTCGTCCTCCGTGACGAGAGCGGCGCCGTGCAGCTCGTGAACCCGCGTGCCGAGGGCCGTGAGGCGATCTCCGACACGATCTCCGCGCTCGCGCAGGGCAGCTTCATCTCCGTGCGCGGCCAGAAGAAGGCCGACGAGCGCGTGAAGCTCGGCGGGCTCGAGGTCAAGGTCGACGAGATCGTCGTCGAGACCGCCGCGCTCCCCGAGACGCCCATCGCCGAGGACACGTCGATCGACAAGCGCCTCGACTGGCGCTTCCTCGACCTGCGCATCCCGCGCAACGCCCTCATCTTCCGCATCCAGACGACGTTCGCGCACGCGTTCCGCACGTACTGGGTGGAGAACGGCTACGTCGAGCTCTTCACGCCGAAACTCATGGCGTCGGCGTCCGAGTCGAAGGCGGAGCTCTTCAAGGTCGACTACTTCGAGACGAGCGCGTACCTCGCGCAGAGCCCTCAGTTCTTCAAGCAGATGGCGATGAGCTCGGGCCTCGGGAAGATCTTCGAGATCGGGCCCGTGTTCCGGGCCGACCCGTCGTTCACGTCGCGCCACGCGACCGAGTTCACCGGCATCGACGCCGAGGTGAGCTGGATCGAGTCGCACGAGGATGTCATGCAGATGCAGGAGCAGCTCATGGTTGCTGGCCTGCAGGCGGTCAAGGATGCGCACGGCGAGGAGATCAAGGCGCTCTTCGACGTCGACATCGTCGTTCCGTCGCTGCCGTTCCCGCGCATCCCGCTGCTCGAGGCTCGCGAGATCGTCGAGGCGCGTGGCCACAAGCTGGAGCGCAACGACCTCGACCTCGACCCCGAGGGTGAGCGTCAGATCGCGGCGCACGTGCAGGAGACGTTCGGGCACGAGTTCGTGTTCCTCACGGACTACCCGGCATCGATCCGCCCGTTCTACCACATGCGCCACGAGGGCGACGAGTCGCTCACGAAGAGCTACGACCTCATCTGGAACGGCGTCGAGATCTCGACGGGCGCCCAGCGCGAGCACCGTGTGGACGTGCTCGAGGAGCAGGCGAAGCAGAAGGGCATGGAGGTCGACGAGCTCGGCTTCTACCTCGACTTCTTCCGCTACGGAGCACCGCCCCACGGCGGGTTCGGCATGGGCTTCGCGCGCATTCTGATGCTGATGCTGCACCAGACGACGCTGCGCGAGGTCACGTACCTGTTCCGCGGCCCGAACCGCCTGCAGCCGTAGGTCTCATCGCGCTGCGCGCAACCAGGCAGCGACCTCAGAGCCGTCCGCGATCTCTCGCGGGCGGCTCTGCTGCGTCCGACGTCAGCCGCACTGCGTCACCTCATGGCCTGGCGGGGGTGGTGTGCAGGGCAGGTCGTCACCGCGACGGCTGGTGCTGTCGCGCACGTCAGGGCTCGACTCGAAGGGGCCATCGGGGCTGAAGAGCACGCCGAGGTGGTAGTCGGCATGGTCCCGGAACCAGAGGCAGGCCCCGCCTGGCGAGTCCTTCAGCTCTTCCCACGCCTCCCAGAGCCCGCGGAGGCGGAACACCGCCTCCGGTGAGTCCCACCAGCGAGCCGACCAGACTCGCGTGCGCCCGTCCACTCGGCGGGCGCACGCTCGGCTCACGAACTGGCGCACGAAGTCGTCGAGGCACGCGAACTGGCTGGCGGACGCGCTCCCACCGCCTGGTTGCGTTTCCGCGTCGCTCATCGCTGCTCCCCCGCATGTGCGGGTGCGTCCAGAGCTGGGGCGGGATCCTCACCGGGGCCGTGTTGCGCGATCGAGGCGCGGATACGGGTCGCGTGCGGGCCCTGCATCCACGATCTGGTCTTGATGAGGGTCGGGCGCGCGCCGGATGCGAGGACGAGTGCACGCCCGCGCGGGAGCGCGGCGAGCTCGGAGACGTCGAGGATGCGTTCGCGGTGGAGCTGCCTCGAGACGGTGCGGTGGCCTCGGCCGTAGCTCAGCGAGGAGAGTTCTCTGTCGTGGTCTCCGACGAGTTTGGACAGCTCCTCGAGGAAGGCCGCCTCGCTGACTCCCCCGCCGTAGACCTTGACGTTCGCGGCGGACCAGAGCTTTCGCATGCCTCCCTCGCCCCAGACTTCGACGCCCTGCGACCAGGACTGGAGGATGGTGATGAGCACGATGCCGCGCGAGCCGTAGTGGCTGTACAGGTCGGGGAGGGTGCGCCACCGGCAGACGTTCGCGGCTTCGTCGAGCACGCCGAGCAGCGGCCGGGTGAGTCGACCGGCCGGTGATACCGCGGCGAGTTCTTCCGCTGCCTCCGCCACGGCGACGGTGAGGGCCGTGACGAGCGGACCCGCGCTCCCCTGCCCCTCGCGGGAGAGCGAGTAGAGGGTGTCGGTGCCACGCACGAACTGGTGAGGGTCGAACCGCGGTCGGCCGTCAGAACCGGTCCCCGGCGTGATCCAGGAGGCGAGGGCCCTGCCGGTCAGGCACGAGGCCATCTGCTGGGCCGTGCCGTAGATGCCGCCGCGCTGCCGCTCGGGTGCGCTGATGACCCCTTCGAGCTGGTCGGCGATGAGCCGAAAGCCGTTGTCCTGCAGGATGCCGATGGCTTCGTCGTCGCCGGGTCGCGTCACCCACCGGTACACCTCGGTGATGGGCTTGCCCGCGAGCGCGCCAGCGAGCAGGAGCGCCGCGAGGAGGTCCTTCGCGGCGGGGTCGAAGAAGGCGTCGGCCCTGGAGCCGGGCTCCCTCGACCCGCTGGCGAAGTGGTCGGCGAGCTTGCCTGCCTGCACCTCGTCGGTGACGTAGCTCAGCGGGTCCCACCACCATCGGGCGACCTCACCCGCGACGGACTGCGGGTCGAAGACCCACACTCGGCCCGTGGCAGCGCGCACTCCGCGGGTCGCGTCGACGACGTCGCGTTTGTTGGAGGTGACGATGACCGCACCTGGTGCCTCGACGATGGCGGGGATGGCGAAGGCGGTCGATTTCCCGGTGCGCGGGCCACTGATGTTGATCTGCATGTCCTCCCATCCTGCGTACACCGGAGCCGGGCCCGGGATGCTCGTGCCGAGGCGGACGCCGATCGGGCCGTCGACGACGAGGCGCCGGCTGCTGGCCGTGGCTCCGCGAGCGCTGATGGCAGCGATCTCCTTCCCCCGGCCGAGCAGGGCCGCGGCGCGGTCGAGTCGGCGAGCGCCGGATCGCCGGCGCCGGCTGATGAGCGTCGCCGCGGTGCCCGCGAGCAGGAGCCCGAGGCTCATCACGACGGCGAGCGCGGTCGCGGTCTCCGTCCAGTGGATGCGGCCTCGCAGCACCTCGAAGAACAGGGCGAAGAGGTTGTCCGGCAGGGCGGACCCCGTGCCATCGACCGCGTTCGCGGCGCGCACGCAGACGTTGGTGCCGCCGACGGCGACGACGACCGTGCCGAGCGCGACCCACAGCATGACGGCCTCGGTCGCCAGTCCGCCCGGCCCGCGCTTCCGCGGCGCGCTCACGATCTCGCTCGATCCGGCTCGTGCCCGCGGTCGATCCCCGGAGCGTCGCCGGTCACCCTGCTCGCCTCGTGCCAGAGCTTGTTCGTGTCGTTGATGCTCGCCTCCGCGGCGGTGAGCTGCACGTCGACCGGGATGCCTGGCCGGCCGCCGACCTTGACGAGGAACTTGCCTCGTCCCGGCGGTTCGGCCTCCCGGCCGCTGGTCGGGTCCCAGGCGGGTGGGTCCTGCCAGCCGATGAGCAGCTCCTGCTCGGCCTGCGACAGCGGTACCGCCGAGGTGAGGCGCGGCATCTCGGCCCCGGGCAGGCCGCCGCAGATGACCATGCCGGCGCGTTCCACGAACCCCTTCGCCTTCATCCGCTCTGATTCGGTGGGCAGGGCGAGGAGGTCGCTCATGGTGTGCGAGATCATGGCCATCCCGACCCCTCGCTGCCGGTTGAGGCGGGTGAGCGCGTCGACGCGGTCGACCATGCCCTTCCCTGCACGGAGCGCTCGCCAGAGCTCATCGAGGATGACGAAGTAGTGCCTGCGGGGTTCGAGCCCCGCATCCGCGAGCACGTTGGCGACGTTGACGGTGCCGAACCCCGCTGACCAGCAGGCGAGGAGCGCCGCCGCCTGCAGGTCGACGTCGGAGTCGTCGATCGAGGAGACGTCGTACACGACGGGCGCATCGCGTCGCATCGGGTTGGTGGTCTGCCGCGAGAAGGTCTCGCCGAGCCTGCCGCCACCGACGAGTCCGATGAGCGACGCCTCGAGGTCTTCCGTGATCGCCTTGTACCGGCTGTCGTCTCCTCGGTCGAGCGCGACCGCGCGCACCTCCGGTGGCCCTGCCTGGACGACTTCGAGGAGGTCGCCGAGCACGGGCACCCCGTCGTGGTGCTCGTCGAGCCATTTGAGGGCGCGGTCGATGATCGTCTCCTCGCGGTCGCTCGGCGGCTGGAGCCGCATGATCGTGAGGAGAGCGGCGACCATCGTGTGCCGGCGACCGTGGGCGTCGGCGAGCACCTGGCTGGCCTCGGCCTCGAAGCCGTGGGCCCTGAGCCGCTTCGCGGCCGCCGTCGCCTCGCCGGGGTCGAGCACGTTGAGGTAGCCACGTCCGCGTCCGAGCGAGATGACCTGGCCCCCGAGGGCCGTGATCATGTCGACGTGGTCGGGCTTCAGGTCGCCGAGCACGAGCGGCATCACGCCGTAGCCGGCGAGACCCGTTGCCATGCGCCGAACCAACGACGACTTGCCGAGGCCTGGTTTGCCGAGGATGAACGCGGACGGGTTGCTGATGAGCTTGGCTCGTTGGAACCACGAGATGGGGTCGCAGCAGAGGGTGGCCCCGGTCTGCGTGTGGCGGCCGAGGGGCACCCCGATCATCGGGGTGCCCGTCCCGACCGCGAACGGCCAGAGCCCGCAGACCTGGACGGTCGTGCCGCGCCATTCATCCGGGGCCTGGACGTAGGTGGATGCGCCGCTGCCGGCGCCGCTCCAGCCTCGCGCGCCCGGGCGCGCTTGGGTTCTCTGGCGCGCCTGCGCGGGTCGCTTCGCCGTCTTCTGGTGTGATCGCTTCATAGCTTCTCTCGCAGTTCGCTTGGCACTCGCAGGTGCTTGCTGAGGACGAGGCCGAGCGGCAGCGCCGCGGCGAAGGCCGAGTCCTGGGATCCGTAGACGGGTCGGAGGCGGAGGCGTGCGGTCGCGGCGAGGTTGTCGATGGCCGCTCGCGCGTCGAGCTCGTGCTCCGCGTCGAGCACCGTCGCCGTGACGAGTGCCCCGAAATTCACGAGGCCTGCTCCGGAGGCCTCCTCGCTGGCGGTCGCCGCCGCCGCCCGCACGGCGAGCGCGTCGCGGGCGGCGGGCTTTGAACTCGACGTCTGCCTGAACTGGGCGGCGCTGAGGTCGGCCTCGACGAGGGCGGCAGCGCGGGCCGCGTCGATGGGCCGGTAGAGCAGCGTCACCCGTTTGCGGGCGATGTCGCGGTGCGGCGCGAGCAGCCGGGCGAGCACGCTCGACTGCACACTGCCCCTCGGTGCCACGGTCATCGCCCATGTCGTCGAGTAGGCGGAGTCGTGGCGGTAGCCACCCCAGCTTGCTCGGGCTGCTGCCGGACCCACGTCGCTCCAGCTGAGCTGCGGGGTCTCGCCGGCGGCGTGCGCTTCGTCGATGAGCACGGCGACGGCGGGGTCATAGGCGACTCGAACGATCTCGCAGACCTCCTGCGCCGTGAGCGGTTGCGCGGCGCCGGCGCCGGTCGCCTGCAGTCCCGCGCTGAGGCCGGGGAGGCGGGCCGCGAGCTCTCGCGCCATCTCGTCGGGGGCCCGCCGGCGCCCTCCGGCTCTCAGCGACCCTTGGAAGGTGAGCGCGACGAATGCCTTCACGGTGGATGACCCCTCCGGGTAGTCGGCGACGGTCTCCTCGAGCACTGCGCGCGCGAAGGCTGGCGCGTTCGGGTCGATGTTCATGGCGACCTCGCGCCGCAGGCGCGTGCCGGAGTCCGGCGCGGTCTCGATGGTCACCGAGGCCGCCTCGATCCCTTGCTCGTCACCGAGGCTCGAGAGCCAGTGGCCCCACTCGGCGACCCACGAGTCGATCTGCTCCTGATCGACGAGCGCCGCGCCATCCGGTTCCGTGCCGAACACGACCGTGTAGCTGCCGGCGGCCGGCGTGAGGAGCAGGGCGAACCGGCGTCCGTGCGAGTCGCTGTGCTCGCTCAGCCTCGTCGGCGCCGCGATGCCGGGCAGCTGGAAGGTCGCCCACGGCACGCGGCCGATCGGGCCGGACCGGTAGCTCGCCTCGCCCCTCGCCCGTGACAGCGCCCACCCTGAGCGGGCCCCGAGGCGGGACAGCGTGTTCTCGCCGTGCGCGTCACGCACGACGAGCAGCAGCAGGCACACGCCGATCGCCGTCGCCACGATCAGCGCCGCGACGATGCCGGAGATCATGACGGCGACGACCACGAGCACCAGCCCGCCCAGGAGGAGCGCCGTGCCCACGGAGCCGAGCCCGAGGAGGCCTGCGGAGGTCGGCTTCCGCCAGTTCCCGTACGTGCGCACCTGTCGTGCCATCGAGCTATCGACCACCGCTCGGCTCCTCTCCTGTGGTCCGCTCCGCGACTGTGATCGCGGCGTCCGTGCCGTATTCGATCGCCTTCTTCACGGGCTGGACGGCCGTGAGCGCCGCCGCAGCGTATGGACCACCCGCGGCCTTGCCGACTGCCGCCACCGCACCGCCTCCTGACCCTGCTCCCGGGGACGCGGGGGTCCTCGCGGACCCCGGCGACGGCACCGGTGACCCCGGGGTCGACGGAGATCGGGGCGGCGTCGCCGGTGCCCCTGGTGCCCGCGCCCCGCTCCGTGGCGCCCCGGTTACCGCCCGCGAAGCGCTGCTGCCCTGCGGCGCAGTGCTCGGCCGGGGTCGCGCGCCTTCCGGTACGCGGTCCGCGACCGCGTTGGCGATGGATGCGCCCCCGCCGCTCGAGGCGAGCGCCCCGACCATGGGCGTCACGAAGCGCATGAGCGCGGGGAGCGCGACGATGGCGAGGGCGAGAATGACGAGCCCCGTGTAGGTGGTCAGAACGGCGCTGCCCTCCGAGGTCGGGGCGGCCCCGCTCATGTGGAAGCCGGCGGCGTAGACGACTGCCGCGGCCGGCTTGTAGAGGATGAACGCGGTCAGCCAGGCCACGCAGCGCTGGAACCACCCTCTGCCGAGCTCCGTGTTCGTCGCAGAGGCGGCGAGCGGCAGGATTCCGGCGAGGATGACGAGCATCCCGCCTCGCACGATCATGAGGAGCACCTGCACCACCGAGACGAGCCCGACGATCACGCCGATGAAGAGGCCGTTGCTGACCCCACTCGCGATCGCTCCGCCGGAGCTCCCGGCAGCACCGCCGGCGAGGCCCGCGACGGATCCCCCGAGCATGACGCCGACGTTGTCCTTGAAGCAGTTCGGGGCCCCGTCGAGGTCGCACTCGAGCGACTCGTCGATGATCCAGGTCGAGAACGAGTCCCCCGCACGCACGAGCAGCCACACGATCGTGAGGCCGACGCTTGCGACGACCACCAGCGTGAGCAGGCTCTTCAGGAGTTCCTGCCCCGGCCGCGCCCGCTGCTCCCACGCCATGCGCGCGCCGCCGATCATGACGGAGACGATGGCGCAGACACCCGCGATCCACCACGTCGAGGACTGCAGGAACGTCGCGGTGTTGGTCGACGCCGCCGGGGCCGTGGGGATGAGCGCAGACACCAATGAGGAGGCGCCCGCGATGAGGACACCGCCCGCGAGCACGGCGAACAGGCGGCCGTGGAACGGAACCCCGTCGCCGGAGCGGATGCGGAGCCCCACCATGACGGCCAGGAACACGAGCCCGATGACGGCGACCGTGCCAGAGATCCAGCCGACGTACCCGAGCACGGTGCCGAGGTGCGCTTCGACGTCGCCGGTCGGCGCGGCGACAGCTGAACCCGCCGCGGCCCCCGTCGTCCCGAGGTCGGGTGTCGGCACGTCGACCCACATGGTGCCGAGCGTCGAGATCTGCTCGGCCACCCACTCGTTGACGTCGTTCTGGAGGGCCTCACGTGTTCGGCTCCACACCGTCGAGGCGATCTCCTTCGAATAGCACTCGAAATCGCCGAGCCCGCAGTCAGCCATCAGGCGCCCCACCGCACGTAGCCGCCGACGTCGCTGAGCGCCTGCAGGCGCACCGGATGCGGCTCGTCGGTCGGGATCCGCCAGTCGCCACCGACCCACTGGAGGTCGACGACGGCGGCGATGAAGTTGCTCATGCCATCGACGGTGACGCGCTGCGCGACGTCGACACGCGCGGCCTGGCCGTCGAAGGCGAGCATCCGGTAGCCCACGATCTGGAGCCGGATGAGCTCACCCTCGGAGCCCGACTCAGCCCCCGACTTCGACTCTGCGAGGATCGTGTCTCGGTGGGGTCCAGGCGCCAGGGCGTACTCAAGGAGCGGGGCCCGAAGCCCCGCGGTGTTCGACTGCATGAGGAAGTTTGCGGCCGCGAACAGCGCACCTTCCGGCGAACGCTGGAAACAGGATGCGAACCCATCCTCGTGCGTCTCTCCCGGACCCGCGGCCGGTGCGCTCGGGGCGAGGTTCACGTCGACATCCCGCCAGTCGGTCTCCGGCGCGATCGCGAGTCGCCATTCCCCCGCCTCGGCGGGGCCCGGCGCCCCAGGCTCGGGCAGCCCGCAATGGCTGGGTGACAGCGTGTCGCCAGCCGCGACGGGCTGGGGACCGACGCTCGCGTCGAGCGTCGGCGTGGAGGTCGCGGACTCGGCCCGCGCATCCGCACCCCCACCGGGAGCCTCACCCCCGAACGCCGCGAGGGCTGAGACGACGACACCGGCACCCACAAGGAGCGCGACGCCGAGGGCGGCCACGACGAAGCCAGGACGTACCCATGACGTGCCCGAGCTGAGGCGGCCAGATCGGCGCGGCCTCTGCCTGCTGTTCGGCATGATGCTCGCCCGCCGCATGTCAGACGAAGAAGCCGACGAGGCTCGTCGCCGCCGAGATGATGATGACCCCGCCTAGCGCCATGCCGATCTTGCCCGCGTGCTCGCCGCCCTCGCCTCTGCGCGACTGGATGGCCATCATCGTGCCGGCGGCGATGAGGCCAAGCACGCACACCGCGAGCCCGATCCACTTCACCCAGCCGAGCAGGGTCGTGAGGCCCTCGGTGCCCGGAGGCTGCACCGGGTCAGGGTCGGGCAGCGTCGCCAGGTGCGCGGTGGTGTCGAGCAAGATCGCGAGTGCGACGGTCGTCATGATCAGAGGTCTCCTGTCGAGATGAAGGCGCGAGAACGCGCGCCGAAGAGCGACCCAGGTAGGCGGGGTCGGGCGCCGCCGGGGTCGGACCACAAGCGATCGAGTCTGCGCGCCGTGCCTCGCCCCGGTGTCTGAGCCGAACCGTCGACGCCCTCAGATGGCTCGTCGGTGCTGGTGCCGGCTCGGTACAGGAATGGACTCTACGCACGGCCGAAGGGACCGCAGGGAGTTATCCACAGGCCGAATTCGGGGCGCTCCGAGCGACCTAGATTGGTGCTCGTCGCAGCCGAGCTGTGGCTGGGAAGGGGTGTTCGATGCGCCGGAAGATCGCAGTTGCTGCGCTGGCAGCGCTGGCCGTGGGAGTGAGCGGATGCTCGACAGCCGACGGGCCGCCAACGACATCGCCGAGCCGGCAGACGCTGTCGGACCGGTCGTCTGAGCTCACGGATGGGTCGCGGGGCGAGCACATCGAAGCGGAGGACCCAGAGCCGTCGCCGACACACGATGACGAGTCGGATGCCGACGCGATCAGCGTCGCTGCCGCGACCATGGCGGCGTACCTGCGTCGCGATGTCTCCCAGCGGGACTGGCTCGAGGGGCTCGAACCCCACCTCACCACGGCGGCGGTCGTCGCGCTGAGCTCCGTCGACCCGGCATCCATCCCCGCGCTGACCGCTGCCGGGAACATCGCGGTCGAACGCGACGCAAGCGGCTACCTCGCCCGCGTCGCCGTCTCGACCGAGGGCGGTTCCTATCGGCTCCTGCTCGTGCGCGACGGCTCCGGGCCCTGGCTCGTCAGCCAGATCGCGCCACCGGACGGAGCCTCGTGAGCGCGCGAACCGGTGCATGGTGGGGAATCGCGATCGTGATCCTGCTCGCGCCGGCGCTGCTGTTCGGGGCCCTGGTCCTCACGACGATCGCGAGCGCATCGCTCGCGAGTGCGGCGGCCTGCGCCACCTCCGGGTTCTCGGTGCCGGTCGTTCCGCTCGGCACTGAGACGGAGACCGGCACGGTCGGTTCAGGAGGCGCCGCCGGTGCCATCCAAGCCGACCCGATCTCAGCGTCGCGGCTCACCGTCAGCACCACGATCGACGGCGAGCCGGCCGAGTTCGCTGGCGCGCAGCTCTCGAATGCCGCACACATCCTGACCGCGGGTCGCGAGGCCGGCCTCGGGGTCCGCGACCAGGTCATCGGGGTCATGACCGCCATCGGCGAATCGACCTTGCAGGTGCTCGACCACGGCGACGCGGCCGGTCCCGACTCACGAGGGCTCTTCCAGCAACGCGACAACGGCGCGTGGGGAAGCTACGCCGACCGAATGGACCCGCACGCAAGCGCCGGCAGCTTCTTCAACGCCCTGCTCGCAGTTGCCGAGCGTGACGCGCTCGCACCGTCGGAGGCCGCCCATCGCGTCCAGGGAAACGCAGACCCGCAGCACTATGCCAAGTACTGGCAGGCCGCCATTGCCGTGAGCGAGACCATCAGCGGAACCAGCACTGGGCTGGGCACGGGGATGCCGCCCGCGAGCGGAGCGAGTCCGGACGCAGACGGAGGGTGTGGGGCGGCAAGCGCGGCTGCCGCGGCCGCCGGTGGAAGCACCGCGAACCTGAGCCCCTCGGGCTGGGCGGCACCCGGTGACGGCGGGCTCACCGACACGTTCGGGAACCGGTTCCACCCCACCGACTTCGAATGGCGCATGCACAACGGCATCGATCTCGCGGCGGGCGGCTGCGGCGGGCAGATCTGGGCCGCGCAGTCCGGGACCGTCGTCGAAGCCGAACCCGACAGCTCCGGGAACGGCACCATCCGAGTCGACCACGGCGGAGGGCTCGTCACGAAGTACCTCCACATGGAATCGGACGGCTACCTCGTCGGAGTGGGGGCGGTCGTCACCGCCGGTCAGCAGATCGGCATCACGGGTACAAGCGGCCAGTCCACCGGCTGCCACCTTCACTTCGAAGTGCTCGTCGACGGCGAACGCGTCGATCCGCTTCCGTTCCTCGACGCGCGCGGGGTGAGCTTCTGATGGCGGGAAGACGCACGAGTCGCCGGCCAGAACCGGGCGAGGCCGTCCCCACGTGGCCGCGCGTCACCGCGCGCCTCGATGCGAGTGGCGGCGGCATGCTGTCGTGGAGCTCGACCCCGGCTGAGATCTCCGCGGACGACCGTGATGCCGCGCTTGCAGCCGTCGTCGCCCGATGCACACGCCTCGCGCAGACCCTCGCCCGCGCGATCCGACTCGAGCTGCACGAGGGGAACCGGATGCAGGAGTTCGCCGTGCATCCATCTGCGATCATGCAGGCGATCAGCGCCGACGGACTGCCGGAGACCGATGCTGGGAGCGAGCCCGACCTCACCGTCATCACCGGCACGTGCGTCGCCTGCGCCGCAGCCGCGTCGGCAGCCGAGACCAGGTGCCGGAGGTGCGGCACACCAGAACCGCTGCTTCGAGGCGGCATCTCCCTGCAGAGGCGCGCTGACCCCGAGCCGGACCAGCCAGCCGTCACCGAGCCGCGCTCCGGGCGCCGGGCGCTGCGTCGTGCATCGTCGCAGGCGTCGAGGGCAGGGACGGGCGCCGGGCTGGATGCCGGGACGGCAGGGGCACCGGCGCTCGCGCGAGCCAACGGAACCGAGACGAGGGCCGACCCGGAGACCGGGCCGAATGCCGGACCCACCACCGAGCCGATCTCAAGGCCTGGACCCGAGCGACGGCCGCGGCGATGGTCGCGCCGAACGACGGCACGGCTGCCCACAGCGCCCCGGGCCCTCGTCATCGAGTTCGAGGACAGCTCCCGTGCGGTACTGGTCGGCAGCGCCGCGGTCGGCCGCAACCCGTCACCCGTTGACGGCCGCATCCCGGTCCGCGTCGACAGTCGAGACAACACCGTGTCGCGCACCCATGCGCTCGTGGACCTCGACCGGTCCGGACGCATCCTCGTCACCGACTACCACTCGACGCACGGAGTGCACCTCAGCGGTGCCAGCAACTCCACTTTCTCGCCAGGCGTCGTCTACCGCGTTCCGAGCGGCGCCCGACTTCGCCTCGGCGACGTCGTCTGCCGTGTCAGCACCGAGCCCGCGCTGACGGGCTGAGGCCGATGACCGGCCCCCTCGAGATCGGCCCGCGTTCACCCCCGGGCAGCGGCGGCAGCCACCGCCGCATCCAACCGCTCGGGCTCGACGAACCACTGCGAATGCTGCACGCCATCGATCAGCACGACCGGGATGAGCTCACCGAAGCGCTGCTGCAAGGCTGCGTCGTCGAGGATGCTCAGCACCGACAGTTCAGCGTCGTGGCGGGCGGCGACCTCCCGCACCACCGGCTCCGCGTCCTCGCAGAGATGGCAACCCGGCTTGCCCAGGAAGGTGATCGTCGGAACGCGTGCATCCGTCATGCCCTCGAGTCTCGCAGACACCACGCGGACGAGAGCGGTCTTGTGGTCGTCAAGACGCGCGGGAGCGACCACAAGCCCGCTCACGGCCAGAGCAAACCCGCGCCTTAACGCAGAAAACGCCTGACCCGAGGGCCCGGCGCTCTGCGTCGTCGCGACTACTTCTTGTTGCGACGCTGGTGGCGAGTCTTGCGAAGCAGCTTGCGGTGCTTCTTCTTCGCCATGCGCTTGCGGCGCTTCTTGACTACTGAACCCATAGGAACATCCTTTATCTACAAGTACGAGGTGCGCGCAGCGGTGGGCTGCGGCATCGCTGGCGCCAGCTTACACGTCACCTGGCGGTAACCCTGTGTTCGAAAGAAAACCCAGGGTCCAGCAGGACTCAAGCGGTGTGCTGACCGAACTCGTCACCGCGGCCGGACTGCTTGATGGCCTCGGAGACTGCCGACTCCGGCACCCGGAACGAGCGGCCGAACCGCACCGCGGGAAGTTCACCGGAGTGCACAAGTCGGTACACCGTCATCTTCGAGACCCGCATGAGCTCCGCCACCTCGGCAACGGTCAGGAACCGCACATCAGACAGGTCGTTTGCCATGTGTTGCAGCTCCAAGGTGACGGATGATCCGCGCGTTACGGAAGTGAAGTGAGTGTCAGTTGAATACCTTATGGCCCAGAGCACTGCAGAAACAAGGTGCAGAGCGAATCATCCCGTGCCACGTATTCGCGATTCCACGCGCGAGGAGTAGCATGACCGACGCCTCGCGCACGTGAGGCGTCGGTCGACTGTGCTGTGAAGTGGGGATGTGATGCGCACACCGCGGGCCTCGAGCATCCCCGCTCCCGTGGACACGGATGGGCTGCTGCGGCGCATCGTCTCCGCCGTCGGCCGGAAGATCGACGACTTCGCCCACCACACGCCGTCGCGGTTCGCGGTGATCATCTTCACGAGCATCATCCTGCTGTGGACGACGATCTACATGCTGCCCATCTCGTCCGCCGACGGAACGGTGACTCCGTTCCACGAGGCGCTCTTCACGGCGGTCTCGACGATCTGCGTCACGGGCCTCTCCGTGGTGGACATGGCGACGCACTGGTCCGGCTTCGGCCACTTCATGGTGTTCCTGGGCATGCAGGTCGGCGCGATCGGCGTGCTCACACTGGCGAGCATCATGGGCGCGATCGTCACCCGGCGCCTCGGCCTGCGGCAGAAGCTCGTCGCCGCCAGCGACAGCAACGCGCTGCGCACGCACGCTGGCCCGGTCTCCGAGTCGCAGGCCGTCAAGCTCGGCGACATCGGCGGCATCCTCGCGACGGTCGCGATCTCGCTCGTCATCATCGAGACGTTCATCGCGCTGCTCATCATCCCCCGCCTGCTCATCGCCGGGGAGCCGCTGTGGGATGCGATCCTCGACGGCTTCTTCTGGGCGACGTCCGCGTTCACCAACACGGGCTTCATGCCGACGAGCACCGGCATCGAGCCGTTCGCGACGGATGCGTGGATGCTCGCCTGCCTCGCGACCGCAGTGTTCCTCGGCAGCCTCGGCTTCCCCGTCATCTTCGCGCTCACGCGCTGGGTGAAGACGAAGCAGCGCATCTCCGTGCACGTGAAGCTGACACTGTCCACGACGGTGCTGCTCTTCGTTCTCGGCGCGATCGCGATCTACGTCCTCGAAGGCGACAACCCCGCGACGATCGGGGCGCAGGAGCCCGTGTTCCGTCCGATGACGGCGGGCTTCATGTCTGCCATGACCCGCTCAGGCGGGTTCTCCACGATCGACCTCGCGAACGCCGACCCGGCGACGATGCTGGCGATGCAGATGCTCATGTTCGTGGGCGGTGGCAGTGCATCCACCGCTGGCGGCATCAAGGTCACCACGCTGGCCATCCTCTTCCTCGCCGCGTTCGCCGAGGCCAAGGGCGTCAACGACATCCAGGCGTTCGGTCGCCGCATCCCGAACGACGTTCTCCGCCTCGCCGTCAGCGTGACGCTGTGGGGCGCGACGATCGTGGCCGTCTCGTCCATCTCGCTCATGCACTTCGCCTCGGTGCCGTTCGACGAGGCGCTCTTCGAAGCGATCAGCGCGTTCGCGACCTGCGGCCTCTCCACGGGCCTCACCGGCGACCTGCCGGAGCAGGGCGCGTACATTCTCTCCATCACCATGTGGCTCGGCCGCGTCGGCACGGTCACCATGGCCGCAGCCCTCGCTTCCAGCGAGCACAAGCAGCTCTTCCGGCTGCCCGAAGAAAGGATCATCGTTGGGTGAGCCGATTCCACACAATGCGCCGGTGCTCGTCATCGGCCTCGGCCGATTCGGCGCTGCGACTGCGGGCCAGCTGCAGCGTCAGGGGCGAGAGGTGCTCGCGGTCGACACCGACGAGGGACTCGTCCAGAAGTGGGCGGAGCGGGTGACGCACGCCGTCCAGGCGGATGCGCGCAACATCGAGGCCCTGCGGCAGATCGGCGCGCACGAGTTCGCGGTCGCCGTCGTCGCCGTCGGCACATCGCTCGAGTCGAGCGTGCTCGTGACGGCGAACCTGTCCGACCTCAAGGTGCCGCAGATCTGGGCGAAGGCGATGTCGGCGACGCACGGCAAGATCCTCGGCCGCATCGGCGCGCACCACGTCATCTACCCGGAGCGCGAGGCCGGCGAGCGCATCGCGCACCTGCTCTCGGGTCGGATGCTCGACTTCATCCAGTTCGACGACGACTTCGTGCTCGTGAAGCTATACCCGCCGAAGGCGATCCGCGGGGTGCCGCTCATGGAGTCCGGGGTGCGCACGAAGTACCGCGTGACGGTCGTCGGCGTGAAGAGCCCCGGCAAGCCGTTCACTTACGCGATGGCCGACACCGTGGTATCGAACCACGACCTCGTGATCGTCTCGGGTTCGGCTTCCGACGTGGAGCGCTTCGCCGCCCTCACGTAGCCGCACCGTCGACCCAGGGCACGTGGCCGGTGCGGCGCTGGCTGCCGTCGAACACGTGCCCCATGCGCTTGCTGTAGTGGAGCATGATGCTGCGTTCGACGACCCGAACGTCGGCGTCCTGCACGATCTGCATCTCCACCTCTGGCGCTTCCGCCAACGAGCTCAGCCAGACGACGACGTACAGGTTCGCGCTGCCTCCCGCGAGCGCGGCGCACGCGCGCACGGACTGCCGCTCGCTGATGCGCGCGGCGGCCGCGTACAGCCGGCCGGCCGGGACGACCATCCACAGCACCAGCGAGTACGGCCAGCGGGGCTGCTCGAGCTGCACGTCGATGCGCTGCACGATGTGCCCGGACCGCACGGCGCGGTGCACGAACCGCCTCGCGTGCGCCTCAGAGACGCCGAGCGCTGACGCCAGCTCGCTGCTGGGCGCTCGTCCGTTGCGCTCGAGGATGCTGATGGCCTTCGCGAGGGCGGGCGAGAGCGGCGCGGCGGGGGACGTGCTGCCGTCTCGGGCCTCCACCTGCCGGGAGGAGGCGCCGAACCCGGACCGCCAGTGCGAGCCATCCAGGAACATCCGCGTCACGAGCATGGTGCGCATGCGGGCGACGTCGGCGTGTGAGGTCAGTCCGAGACGGAGGAACCGGCGCAGCTCGTGCACGTCCGGGACGAGGACGGTGAGCATGAGGTCGTGGTCGCCGGTGATCTCGGCGATCGTCACGACCCGCGGATGCGTGACGAAGGCCTCGATGACGGTCTCGACGGCCCCTGGTCGGCACTGCACCGCGACGATGGCGGTGACGACCCCGGAGTTCCAGCCGACGTGCGTCGTGACCCAGGCGGAATCGTCGGCCTGGAGCCGCTCCCAGCGGCGGCGGGCGGTGGGAGCGCTGACCCCGATGGTCTGACCGATCTGCGCCCACGGTGCGCGCGGATCCTCCTGCATGACGTCGATGAGCGCGAGGTCCGATTCGGACAGCACCGGGGACACTTCTCGCGTCTGGAGATCCATATCGAACATATTGGACCAATATCTGGCCCGATGCGACCACCGTAACAAAGCCGTAAAGCAGAATCAGAACACTCAGGACAGCGAAGTCCCCTCGAACATCGGAGTGCACATGACTCGGACTGACACCACGGAGCTGACGCTCGCGGAGGCGCCAGGGCTCAGCGGAAGGATGCTGCGCGGCGTTGAGCGCATCGGCAACCGACTCCCCCATCCGTTCTTCCTCTTCCTCATCCTCGCCGGCCTCGTCGCCATCGCGTCGGCCATCGCGGCAGGACTGGGGGCGAGCACCATCGACCCGGCGACGGGCGAGGTCATCCCCATCCGCAGCATCCTCTCGGCGGAGGGCCTCGTGTACGCGGTCTCGACGGCGATCGAGAACTTCATCACCTTCCCGCCGTTCGGCCTCATCATCACGGTCATGCTCGGCATCGGCGTCGCGGAGCGCACGGGCCTGCTGAGCACGTTCATGCGCGCCACGGTGCTCTCCGCGCCGAAGTGGGCCGTGACGTACGTGGTCGTCTTCGTGAGCCTCATGGGCAACCTGGCGTCGGACACGGCCGTCATCATCCTGCCCCCGCTCGCAGCCGCGGCCTTCCTCGCCGCGGGTCGGCACCCGCTCGCCGGGTTCATCACCGCGTACGCCGCCGTCATCGCCGGCTTCAGCGCGAACGTCGTCCCCGCTGGCACCGACGTGCTCATGTCGGGCATCACGACGAGCGCCGCCCAGATCGTCGACCCGGGCGCCGAGGTGTCGGTGCTCGCGAACTACTACTTCTTCGCGTCGTCGACCGTGATCCTGTCCATCACGATCACGTTCGTCTGCCAGCGGTTCCTCGAACCGAAGCTCGGCACGTACGTGCCCCCGGAGACGAAGCTCCTCCCGGGCTCGCTCACTCCGGACTCCACCACGAAGCCGGTCACCAGCACGGAACGTCGCGCGCTCCTCATCGCGGCGGTCGCGATCGTCGCCTACCTGGCTGTCCTCGTGGTCCTCCTCCTGCTGCCGGGTTCAGCCCTGCAGGGCGAGGGCGGCGCCATCCTGCGCTCGCCATTCATGTCGAGCATCCTCATCTTCATCCTCTTCATGTTCCTCATCGGCGGCATCACGTACGGCGTCATCGCAGGAACCCTCACGAGCTGGGCGCAGATCCCCAGCATGATGACGGATGCGGTGAAGGAGCTCGTGCCGTTCATCGTCGTCATCTTCACGGCGGCCCAGGCCATCGCCTGGTTCTCGTGGTCGCAGATCGGCCTGCTCCTCGCCACCGGCGGGGCGGACGCGCTGGAGGCGACAGGCCTCGGCGGCATCGGCGGCCTCATGATCTTCAGCGTCTTCGTGTTCGTCCCCGCGCTGCTGCTCACGAGCGGTTCCGCACTGTGGACCCTGCTCGCGCCGATCTTCGTGCCCATGTTCATGCTCAACGGCGTCGACCCCGCCTACGTGCAGGCGGCGTTCCGTATCACCGACTCGGCTTCGAACCCGCTCGTGCCGATGAACCCGCTGCTCCCGGTCGTCCTCGGCCTCATGCAGAAGTGGGCGCCGAAGGGCGGCCTCGGCACCCTGTTCAGCCTGGTCATGCCGTTCACGATCGCGATCTGGGGCGTCTGGCTGCTGCAGCTGCTCGTGTGGGGCCTCTTCGAGCTGCCCGTCGGCCCCGGCCATTCCCTCATGATGGGCGGCTGATCTGCGCGCCCGTCGACCCGACTCCGACCCCGAACCAAGTGGAGGAACACCGAATATGAACATCCGCACCGACCACGTGCCCGCCATCGTCGACGAGCTCGGCGCACACCTGCCGGCCCGACTGCCCCTGCTCGTCGACGTCGCCGCCGACCTGCACGCCAACCCGGAGATCCGCTTCACCGAGGTGCACGCCGCGGCGCGGCTCACGTCCGAGCTCGAGTCGGCCGGGTTCGCGGTCGAACGCGGGTTCGCTGGCCTCGACACGGCATTCGTCGGCCGCTGGTCGACCCCGGATGCGGGCGACGAGACCCCCACGATCGCCGTGTTCTGCGAGTACGACGCCCTCGAGGGCATCGGCCACGCCTGCGGACACAACATCATCGCGGCCAGCGGGCTCGGCGCGGGGATCCTGCTGAAGGACGCGCTCACGGCCACCCCCGGGACCCCTGCGCACCTGGTCGTGATCGGCAGCCCAGGCGAAGAGGGGGCCGCTGGCAAGGTCCCGATGATCGAGGGAGGGGTGCTGGACGGCATCGACCTCGCGATCATGGTGCATCCGGCGGCGACGAACACCGTCGGCGGCTCGACGCTGTCCCGGGTGGCGCTCGACGTCACGTTCACGGGGCGCGCCAGCCACGCCGCCGCGAGCCCGGAGCTGGGCATCAACGCGCTCGACGCCTCCACGCTGTCGCTGACGGCGATCGGCCTGCTGCGGCAGCAGCTGACCGACGATGCCCGCGTGCACGCCATCGTCACCGACGGTGGGCAGGCGCCCAACATCATCCCCGAGCGTGCGTCGCTTCGCATCTTCGTGCGCGCCAACGAGCGGGACCATCTGCTGGAGAACATCGTGCCCAGGGTGCGTGCCTGCTTCGAAGGTGCCGCGCTCGCGACGGGATCCTCGGTGCTGATCGAGGAGAACACCCCCGCCTACTACTCGCTCATCTCGAACCCGGTGCTCGCGGATCTCGCCCACTCGGCCTACGAGCGGATCGGGCGGCCGGTCACGGAGGAGCCCATCACCGGGTCCACCGACATGGGCAACGTCAGCCACGTCGTCCCGTCGATTCACCCGATGATCCAGCTCATCCCTGGCGGGGTCACCCACACGAGGGAGTTCGCCGAGGCCGCGGATGGTCCGAACGCCTCGGCGACCATCGCTGACGGGGCTCGGATGCTCGCGGCGACCGCCCTCGCCGTGTTCCGCGAACCGAGCCTAGCGGCCGAGGCGAAGCACGCGTTCGACGCCCGCTGACGTGGAGAAGCCCCTCGCGACGGACGTTGGTTCCATCTCGAGGGGCTTCGTCGTACCGGGGGTTCGGCCGGGCGACCGGCGCTACTCGGGACGCTGGTTCGTGCCAGCCGGCGTCGTCGAACCCGGCTGCGGCTGACCCTGGTTCGGGGCCTGGCCGTAGTGCTGGTTCGGCACCTGGCCGGGCTGCTGGCTCGCAGCCTGACCGTAGGCCTGATTCGGCGCGTCGCCGTAGGTCTGCATCGGCTGCTGCGCGGCCTGCTGTGCGAGTTGCGCCTGCTGCTGAGCGTGCAGTTCGTAGGCGGCCCGAGCCTCGGCCTCGCGACGCTGCTTCGCGGTGACGAGCGGGGCCGTCGTGGTCTCGATGCCGTCCTTCTTCGCACGCCAGATCACAAAGGCGGCGACGATGGCCAGGAACGCGGCCGGGAGGAGCATGATCGGTCCACCCGCACCCGCGGAGCGGTCGATGCCCTCGCTGAGCTGGCCGGTCAGCACGGCCGGGATGAACAGCATGACGTTGTTCGCGGAGTGGATGAGCACGGCGCTCTCGAGCCCGCCCGTGTACTTGACGGTGACCGACATGATCACGCCGAAGAAGAAGTAGTACCCGATGAGCCACCAGTCACCCGCGCCGTGCGCGAGGCAGAAGAGTGTCGCAGAGACGGCGGTTCCGACGATGAAGGAAAGCTGCGGGCCAGCGAACCACGAGCCGGCCGCGCGCTGGAAGCCGCCGCGGGCCACGTACTCCTCGGAGGCGGCCTGGAAGGGCGTCGTGAGCAGCACGAAGACGAGCATGAGCATCGCCGTGCCATCGATGTTGAGCTCGGCGGGCTCGAGCAGGAACAGCGCGGCCGAGTAGACGGCGAAGACCGGAACGATCACCAGGGCGAGCCTGCGGAACCAGGCCCAGCGGAAGCGGCCGGTGACCGACGAGATGGTGCCAGGCCGGACGCCGAACAGCATCCGCTGGCCGAGGTAGGCCAGCGGGAGGAGCGCCGCGAGCGCGAGGTTGTTGGTGACGAAGATCGCGGGCGTCATGGGGATGACGCCACTCTCAACCGCGTCTCCGAGCGCCTCCGGGCTGAGTTCACCGGTGAGGGTGGAGATGAGGATGCCCACGGCGCCGATCGTCATGGACGTCACGAAGAAGCCGACGATGAGGAACGCGATGAAGAGGACGCCCCTCCACCACCCCTTCCCGCGGCCGATCGGGCTCAACGCGTGGTCGTACGTGAGTCTGCTGCTGCCGGAGGCGGACTGCTCGGTGAGCGGAGCACTGCCGGTCGGGGTCGGAGTCATGCTGTGGTTGCTCATGCTTCGACGCTACTCAGCGGTGGATGCCGTGGGATCGGTCGCACGAATGATTCCGTGGCGCTGTCTGTCGGCTGCGCGACGGAGGCCGGGTCAGCGCTTGTGCGCGATCAGGTCACGCAGCAGCAGCCGGTCGACCCGGTTGCCGTCGCCGGCGAGCCAGTCGCCGACTTCGCGCAGCAGCGACTCCGTCGTGGCGAGGCGAACTCGCTGCCAGGTGAGCGCGTTGTCGACCTCGAGGGGCCCCTCGCGTTCCGCGACGACCGTCATCCAGCCGCGAACCTCGGACATCTCCCCGAACAGCTCGTGGAAGCGCTCGACGGCGTGCGGGAACTCGGCCGCGGGTGAGGAGAAGGCGACGCCGTTGTGCGTGAGCTCACCGTCACGCGAGATGCCGTACGTGCCGGGCGCCCACAGCTCGTCGTTGACGAGCGCGACCCTGCGTCCGCTGACGATGGCGTGCGCGATCGAACCGGCATTCTGGCCGGGGACGCGCAGCCCGTGCACGACGCGAACGCCCGGGATGCGGAGAAGCTGAGCGAGCGGCTCGCCGACGGAGCGCTGGGCGAGGAAGGCGCGCATGGGGTTCGTTCCGCCGGCGGTGCCGCCCGCATCCATGGCCGTCTGGCCTGGTTCACCCCAGACCCGCCTGCCACCAGCGGCAGGCGGGGCTGACTCGTTCGCGAGCTGCACCAGCAGCCGTTCCCTGGTGACGGCGATGCGCCGCTGCGCGAGACTCGACCACGCGAAGTAGCCGGACACGGCGGCGGCGAGGTAGATGGCGGCCTGCACGAGCAGGCTCGCGAAGGCCGGGTTCTGCATGCCTGCCGTCGTGGCGAACAGGGACATGACGCCGAGGGTCGCCGACAGCACGCCCGCCGCGATGGCGATGACGAGGGTCGCGAGCCACATGGTCAGTGCCCAGCGATTCGCGCGGACCCTGAGCCGCAGGACGAGCCAGGCCGCGCTCAACCCCACGTAGAGGAGGACGGCGGGCCACATCGTCGGCTCCGCGCCAGGCCCGAACGTCGGAACGGTGAGCCGGGCGAACGACACGTCGAGCACGAGGAGGAGGGCGCCGATGACGACGATGGCCGCGTGCACCGAGACTGCCGTCAGCTCGCGCCGCGTGAACGGACGCGGAGCGGCCGCCGCCGGCGGCCAGTACACGGGGTGCTCCGGCCAGCGCGTGCGGAACCAGGCCATGCGTCGGACGTCGAAGTTCTGGGCTGGGATGCGGGCAGGGGGCGGGGCGTCGCGGGTCGCGGGTTCCGCGTGCGCGCTGCGGCGCGGGGCTGAGGTGGCGGATTCCTTCGTCGCTCCGGAGCGAGGCGGCGTGCGGAATCGGCCGCCGCCGCCCGCCGAGCGTCTGCTCGTCGGAGCCCATTGAGCTCGCTGCTGTGAGCGGACGCGGCGCGAGCCCCCGCCGGAGAGCCAGGCGTCATGCTCTCGGCGAGTGCTCTCCTCGGTGAGCACCTCGACCGCGAGGCGGACCCGCACGAAGTCGTCGGAGCTTCCACCGAGGTCGGGATGCGATTCCCGCTGCCTCGCGCGCCCGACTCGTCGGATCTCCTCCAATGACGCGCTGCGGGAGACGCCGAGCACGAGGTACAGGTCTTCCGTGAAGACATGCTTCCGACCGCTCATGGCCGCCCCTCCCGCTGTTCGTTCAAGTCATCAAGCCTACGCATCCCTGGCCCCACGGCCCGCCGCCGTGCGGGAGAAGCGTGGGGACGCTCAGGAGTTCTCCGCGGCGAGCTCGGCCGAGCGTCGCTGGTTGGCGGCGAACGCCCGCTCGAAGAGGCCCGCGAGGTCGCCGTCCTGCAGCTCGGCGACGGAGCGCTCGGTGGTGCCGTTGGGGCTGGTCACGCGCCGGCGCAGCTCGGCCGGTTCGGTGTCCGGGTCGCGGACGACCATGCCGACGGCCCCCTCGAACGTTCCGACCACCAGCTCCTTGGCGAGGTCTTCATCGAAGCCCAGGCGCTTCGTCGCTTCGAGGTACTGCTCGATCAGCAGGAAGACGTGCGCGGGCCCAGAGCCCGAGACAGCCGCGAGCGCGTCGATGCGGTCTTCGCCGACGGTGGCGACGCGTCCCACGCTCTCGAAGAGCGCGACCGCGACGGCGAGCGACTCCTCGCTGGTCGACGCGTTGGCGGCGAGACCCGTCACGCCGAGTCCGATGCTCGCGGGCGTGTTCGGCATCGATCGGACGATCTGGGCACCCTCCGGCAACCGGGCGGCCAGGCTCTCGAGGCGCACGCCGGCCGCCACGGAGATGACCACGGCATCCGGCTTGAGCGAGGACGCGATCTCGTCGAGGAGCTCCCCGATGAGGTAAGGCTTGACGCCCAGGACGACGACGTCCGCGCGCTCGACTGCGGCCAGGTTCGCCCGCGGGTCGTTCTCGAGCGCGGTCGTCGAGACCCGATCGTCGCGCTCAGCGGCGGCGGCCGAAGCCGCCGACCTCGTCGTGACGTGGACGCGCGCGCCCTCGCCGAGGGGCGCATCCAGCAGCCCGCGCAGGATCGCGCCGTTCATGTTGCCGCCGCCGAGGAACGCGTATGTCAGTGCCGTCATACCCGGATTGTACGGATGCACCACCGACAACGCTCGAATGCAGCACCTGCTCTGACAGCCGTCAGGGTGGTCTCGGTATGCTGGCCGTTACTCGTCACCGTCGAAGGGGAACTCGTGCCGAATCCGGAACTCGCCGCACACATCCGCGAACTGCTGCTCGAAAACCCGCACGTGGGTGAAGTGCTCCAGGTGCGCAGCGTGGAAGTCGATGACCGAGTCACGCTCGTCGGCGTGCGCGTCTCCGTGCTGAACCTCCCCCAGGTGCTCGACCTTCCCCCCGTCCTCGCCCAGCTGCGCGCCCTCGTCCGTGAGGCGGCGCCTCACGCGGAGGCGATCTTCGTGGAGCCGGACGTGACGGAACGCCACAACGTGCACGTCAGCACCGAGTCGATCGTCATCCGCTCCGTCGACTAGCCGACAGCACTCGGGGAGTCAGTCACGGAAGAATCCCCGCACGAGGGCCGCGCATTCCACCTCGCGCACTCCCGCGATGACGACGGCGCGTTCTGGGAGCCGTCGATCGCGCACGAGGTCATAGCGCGACCCCACGGCACCCGCCTTGTCGTCCCAGGCACCGTAGACGAGGGTGCCGATACGGGCGGAGAGGATCGCGCCCGCGCACATGGCGCACGGCTCGAGCGTGACGACGAGCGTGCATCCGTCGAGCCGCCACGTGCCGAGCCGTTCAGCTGCGCGGCGCAGGGCGAGCACCTCGGCGTGACCCGTCGGGTCGCCGGTCAGCTCGCGCTCGTTGTGGGCCGTCGCGATGACGGCGCCGGATGCGTCGGTGACGACGGCCCCGATGGGCACGTCCTCGCTCGCGAGCGCCAGTTCGGCCTCGCCAAGGGCGATTCCCATGAGCTCGTGCAGGCGCTCGTCGACGTGAAGTGACACGCCGCCCATCCTCCCACCGCCGGGGGCCGCCGGCCTGCGCGGATGTCACCGGAATGCCTCCGGCTTCGTTACTCTGTATTTCATGCGCCTGCACGTAGCCGACCACCCGCTCATCACCCACAAGCTCTCGGTGCTGCGGGACCAGAAGACCTCGTCGCAGCAGTTCCGCTCGCTCGTCGAGGAGTTGGTGACGCTGCTCAGCTACGAGGCGACCCGTGACGTGCGCACGGAGTCCTACGAACTGCAGACGCCCGTCGCGAAGACCACGGGGCTCCGCATGACCGATCCCGTCCCGCTGGTCGTGCCGATCATCCGCGCTGGCCTCGGCATGCTCGACGGCTTCCTCAAGCTCGTCCCGAACGTCGAGGTCGGCTTCCTCGGGATGCGTCGCAACGAGGAGACGCTGCAGCCGGAGACCTACGCGAAGCGACTTCCCGAGAATCTCGCGAACCGCCAGTGCTTCGCACTCGATCCGATGCTCGCGACCGGCGGTTCACTTGTCGCCGCGATCGACTTCCTGTTCGACGCAGGCGCGGTCGACGTGACGGCGATCTGCATCGTCGCGTCGCCGGAGGGCATCGAGCGGATGCGCGAGGCGTTCGACGGCCGGAACGTCACCGTCGTGGTCGGAGCGCTCGACGAGGGACTGAACGAGGACGGCTTCATCGTCCCAGGCCTCGGCGACGCTGGCGACCGCCTCTACGGTGTCGCGGAATAAACTTCACGTCACCTGTTGACATGCGCGGTCACGAAGAAACATACTGGCCGCATGACGAACCCATCGCGCACCCTGACCGCCTTCTCGGCGACGGGAACCGCTGGCATGATGATGCCCAGCACCGCGATGTCCTGTCGAATGTGTCGCTGACTCCGAATTCTGCTCGTCGAGTCGCCGCATTCTTCGCCCCCTTCTCCGTGAAGCTCGCTCTCGAAGAAGGAACACTGCGCCCCTTGTGCCAGCGTGACCGCCCTGCTCTCTGCACCCGGTCGCATCCCGCCGAGGCTCCAGCCCCTCGGCATCGTTCGCGAACCGTCGCGAACCAGCCCCGCCGACACGCGGGCGCTTCGAGCATCATCACCTCCAAGGACTCCATCCAATGTCTCTCGCAACCGACTTCCGCCGCCCCCGCACCCTGAATGCCGTGACCCAGATCCCAGAAACCCCCCGCCCCGCCTACGTCCAGGCGGTCCCCGCCGCGCCTGAAGCGCGCGGTTTCGTTCTCTACGTCGGCCTCGACGAGGCCAAGGCCACCCTCGACGGAACGACGCTCACCGAGCTCGTCGAAGCGCTCAAGCGCGTCACGGCCGAGGTCGCGCCGCACGCTGAGACGCACGCAGCCGTGGCGCTCGCCCCAAAGGGCGCGGGCGGTCGCGACGTCGAAGTCGTCCGCCTCGCGCTCCAGGACCCGCAGGCGCTCGCCGCGCGCGGTGTCGAGGAGGACCACCAGCCGGACCCGGCCGAGGGTGTCACGATCGACACGACCCGCAAGCGCGTGAGCGTCTCCGGCGAGAACGCCGGCCTCACCTACAAGGAATTCGAGCTCCTCCAGGCGCTGGTGCTTCGCGAGGGCCGGACCGTCGACCGCACGGAGATCATCGACATCCTCTGGCGCGACAGCGACGAGGAACGACCGAACGAGCGCACCATCGACGTGCACGTCCGACGCCTCCGCTCGAAGCTCGGCGCGTATGGCGACATCGTGCGCACGGTGCGCGGAACCGGGTACCGCTTCGACCGCCACGCCGACGTCGATGTCCTGTACCCGAACGCGCAGTCACCCGACCGCCTCTGAGCGCACGCCGAACCGGTCGCTACTCCGCATCGGAGCACCCGGATACGGGCAGTCCTGCCCCATCGTCGCGCCGGATTCAGCCGAGCAATGTACTGGCCAGTACACTCGACGGAAGCTGCCGAGACGAAGAAGCAGGAGGCCCGATGCCGACGACAAGCAACCCGGTAGAGGCTTGGGAATCGCTGTTTCGTGCGCAGGTCTCCATCATGCGTGAGCTGCGTGGCGAGTTCGCGAGCAATTCAATGTCGATGAACGAGTACGACGTGCTCTTCAACGTCGTCCGCGAACCGCAGGGACGCATCCGCCTGCGAGACCTGAACCGCAACGTGCTCATCACACAGTCGTCCGTTTCGAGGCTCGTCGACCGGCTCGTGCAGCGCGGCCTCCTCGTCAAGATCGACGACCGCCTCGACCTGCGCTCCACGCTCATCGAGATCACCCCGGATGGCCGCGCCGAGTTCACACGCGCGGCGCGCACCCACATGCGCAACATCCAGGACCGGATGACGAGCGCGCTCGATCCCGACGAGCTGCGCACGCTTCAGTACCTGTGCACCAAGCTGCGCCTCGGGCAGGCAGGCGGGCGCGGTCGTGACTCCGACTCCTGACTTCGCGTGGCCCGGTGCCGCATCCGCGGCTCCGCTCGACGCTGCGGGCGCCAACGCGCTGGCTCACGGACTCCAGGTGCTCGCCGACCCGACGAGGCTGCGCATCCTCTCGCTCGTCGCGGCGAACCCCGACCGGCCGACGACGGTGACCGAGCTGGTCGCCGCCCTCGGATGCGCGCAGTCGACCGCCTCGCACCACCTGCGGATCCTCGTCGACGGCGGATACCTCAGCTATGAGCGCAGCGGCACGTGGGGGCTGTACCGTCTCGACGCGCCGAGGCTCCTCGAGACGTCGGCCAGCATCCGTCCGCGCTGAGCGAGCGCCGCGGGTCAGCCGTCGAGGTGGCGCTCATCGACGCCGTTGTAGACCGCGAGTGGGCGGATGAGCGAGTTGGCCGCCGCCTGCTCCATGATGTGAGCCGTCCATCCGGTGATGCGCGCCGCCGCGAAGAGCGGCGTGAAGGTCTGGGTGTCGAACCCCATGAGGTGGTAGACGGGGCCAGCCGGGTAGTCGAGGTTGGGCTTGATGCCCTTCCGCTCGCCGAAGCTCTTCTCGAGGGCCTCGGCCAACTCGAGCAGGTCGCGGCGGTCGTAGTGCTCGACCAGCCGCTCGAGCGCCGCGTGCATGGTGGGCACGCGTGAGTCGCCGTTCTTGTAGACGCGGTGCCCGAAGCCCATGATCTTCTTCTTGCTCGCGAGCGCGTCGTCGAGCCACGCCTCGACGTTGGCGGCCTCGCCGATCTCGTCGAACGTGTGCATGACGGCCTCGTTCGCGCCGCCATGCAGCGCACCCTTGAGCGCGCCCACGGCGCCGACGACCGCCGAGTAGAGGTCGGCCGTCGTGGAGGTGATCACTCGGGCGGTGAAGGTGGAGGCGTTGAACGAGTGCTCGGCGTACAGCACCATCGAGACGCGGAAGGCGTCGACGACCTCGGGGGCGGCCTCCTCACCGAACGTCATCCAGAGGAAGTTCTGCGAGTAGTCGAGATCATCGCGCGGTTCGACGAGCTCCAGCCCGTGCCTGCGCCGCTGGTCATACGCGACGATCGCGGGCAGCGCGGCGAACAGCGCCTTCGCCTTCGCGAGCTCCGCATCCGCCGACGGGTCCTCCGCATCCGGGTCGTTGGCGCCGATGATGCTGACGGCCGTTCGCACCACGTCCATGGGATGCGCCGACGTCGGCAGCGCGTCGATCACGGCACGCACATTGTCCGCGAGCGCACGACCCGCCCGCTCCTGCGCCACGAACTCGGCAAGCTCGGCCTCGCTCGGCAGCTCACCGCCCCACAGCAGCAGGGCGACCTCCTCGAAGCTCTTCTGCGCCGCGAGCTCCTGCACCGGGTAGCCGCGGTAGAGCAGGGAGTTCGTCTCCGGATTGACCTTCGAGATGGCGCTGTAGTCGACGGGCACCCCTGCGAGGCCCTTGTAGATCTCCTGCTCAGTCATCGTTGACCTGGCCTTTCCTGAACGCTGAAATTGAATACTCCGCTGTCGAAGTGGTTATACCCCTCGTAGTCGACAAGGTCATACAGCTCCGAGCGGTGCTGCATCTCGTCGAGCTTGCCGGTGAGGGTCCCGTTGCTGATGAGCTCGTCGAGCGCGCCCGCCGTCGCGCCCATGGAGATGCGCAGGGTCGAGACGGGCCAGATGACGAGGTTCATGCCGACGTCGGCGAGCTGCTGCACCGTGAAGAGCTCGCTCTTGCCGAACTCGGTCATGTTGGCGAGCAGCGGCACGTCCACCGCGGCGCGCATGGCTTCGAACTCCTCGAGCGAGGCCATGGCCTCGGGGAAGATGGCGTCGGCGCCCGCATCGACGAGCTTCTTGGCTCGGTCGATGGAGGCGTCGAGCCCCTCGACGGCCCGGATGTCGGTGCGTGCCATGACGAGGAAGTTGTCGTCGCGCCGCGCATCCACCGCCGCTCTGATGCGCTTGAGCGCGGTCTCCTCGTCGACCACCTGCTTGCCGTCGAGGTGTCCGCATCTCTTCGGGTTGACCTGGTCTTCGATGTGCATGCCGGCGAGCCCCGCATCCTCGAGCTCCTGCACGGTGCGCGCGACGTTCATGGGCTCGCCGAAGCCCGTGTCGGCATCGATGATGGCGGGCAGCTCCGTCATGCGGGCGATCTGCTTGCCGCGACCGGCCACCTCGGTGAGCGTCGTGAGGCCGATGTCGGGCAGCCCGAGGTCGGCGGAGAGCACGGCGCCCGAGATGTAGACGCCCTCGAAGCCCTTCTGCTCGATGAGGCGGGCCGAGAGCGGGTTGAAGGCGCCGGGGAAGCGAAGCAGATCGCCGCTCGCGAGGCTCGCGCGGAACGCGGCACGCTTGTCGGCGGGGCTGGTCTTGGCGTACAGCATCAGAAGATCCCCCCACCCTCGGTGTACTCGATCGTGCCGGGCAGGGCGACGAAGCCGAGCTGGCCGAGCTCCCCGGGTGCCAGCTCCGGGAGGCGCTGCGCGGTGTCGAGGAACCGCTCGATCTCGCCCTCGTCGACGACTCCGGTCGCGAGGGTGCGGAACTTGTCGACGTACTCGGCCCGCGCGAACGGCCTCGCGCCGAGCGGGTGCGCGTCGGCGACCGCGATCTC
This sequence comes from Pseudoclavibacter sp. JSM 162008, assembly GCF_041366455.1. Taxonomy (NCBI): domain Bacteria; kingdom Bacillati; phylum Actinomycetota; class Actinomycetes; order Micrococcales; family Microbacteriaceae; genus Pseudoclavibacter; species Pseudoclavibacter sp. JSM 162008. Next base: position 100,556 of record NZ_JBEWYX010000005.1, on the reverse strand, counting down.
GTCGCGGATGACGGTGCCGTCGGTGAGCGTGATCTCGACGCTGCCGCCGAACGCCTTCTCGGCGATGTCGAGCGAGTGGTAGCGGCGGGTCCACTCCGGGTCCTCCTCGGTCACGACGCGCTTCCACAGCTCGACCGTGTCCGGCCTCCCCGCGCGCTCGGGCGCGTAGGAGCCGACGTGGTGCCAGGCGCCGTCCTGCAGCGCGACGGTGAAGATGTACGGGATGGAGTGGTCGAGCGTCTCCCGGCTGGCCGTCGGGTCGTACTTCTGCGGGTCGTTCGCGCCGGAGCCGATCACGAAGTGCGTGTGGTGGGAGGAGCGGATGAGGATGCGCTCGATCCGGTCGGGAGCCGTCGCGAGCTGCGGGTGCTCGTTGTGGAGCTTACGGGCGAGGTCGATCCAGGCCTGCGCCTGGTACTCGGCCGAGTGTTCCTTCGTGTAGCTGTCGAGGATCGCGGTCTTCGACTCCCCCGCGGCGGGGAGCGGCACCTGGTAGCGCGCATCCACGCCGCCGAGGAGCCAGGCGATGACCCCGTCTTCGCCCTCGTAGATAGGGGTCGGACTGGTCTGTCCGCGCATCGCGCGGTCGACGGCCTCGACGGCCATCTTCCCGGCGAAGGCCGGCGCGTGCGCCTTCCACGTCGAGATCTCACCCTTGCGCGACTGCCTCGTCGCCGTGGTCGTGTGGAGCGCCTGCCCGACGGCCTGGAAGATCGTCTCCGTGTCGAGGCCGAGGAGCGTGCCGATGCCGGCCGCGGCCGACGGGCCGAGGTGAGCGACGTGGTCGATCTTGTGCTCGTGGAGGCAGATGCCCTTGGCGAGGTCGATCTGGATCTCGTAGCCCGTCGCGATGCCGCGCACGAGCTGCTCGCCGGAGATCGCCCGCTGGCCGGCGAGGTGCTGGGCGACGGCGAGGATCGGCGGGATGTTGTCACCCGGATGCGAGTACTCGGCGGCGAGGAACGTGTCGTGGTAGTCGAGCTCGCGCACGGCGACGCCGTTCGCCCAGGCCGCCCACTCCGGGGACGTGCGCTGCGCATCCTCGAGCCCGAAGAGCGTCGAACCGGCGCCGTGCCGGGAGACGCCGTGCGCGAGCGCCTGGTCACGGGCCGCGACGATCGGGGCGCGCGTGAGGGAGGCTGCTGCGACGGCGGCGTTGTCGATGACCCGGTTGATGACCATGTCGGTCACGTCTGCCTGGACGGTGACGGGGTCGGCCGCGACTTCGGCGATCTTCCACGCCAGCTGGTCGTGGCGCTCGAGGTTCTCGTCGCTGCGGTGGACTCGGACGTCGTGGAGGTTCACGTGGAGAGGATCCCTTCGGAAGGAGATGGCTGAGACAGGGTCGGGTGCGGCGCGGTCGGCGGCGGCTCATGCGCCTGCAGTGAGGCGAGGGCGGTCGTGAGGCTGCGATGCAGGTGGAAGTGGGTCGCGTGCGACGCGAGGCGCGGATCTCTCGCGAGGATCGCGTCGACGACGCCGAGATGCTCGCTCGCCGCTTCCCGGAGTCGTTCCGGATTATGGCTTGAGAGCCTGCGTACTCGTGATGAGTGGAGGCGGCACGACTCGAGCGCCACGCTCAGGTACTCGCTGGCGGCGGCCTCGTCGATGGCGCGGTCGAGGGCATCCACCAACTCGAAGTACTCGATGACACCTGCGTCACCGAGCTCGAGCAGCTGCGGCGCCCCGAGCAGCCGGGTGCGGATGGCCTCGAACTGCGTTGCTTCACGGCGCATGGCCGCGAGCGCCGCGGCCTGCGTCTCGAGCGCCTCTCGGAGCTCGTAGAGCTGCACGACCCGCTCGGTGCTGATCTCGGAGACGACGAGGACCCTGGGCGACTGACTGCGGACCAAGCCGTCGGCGAGAAGCCGAGTGAAGGCGCCGCGGACCGGTGTGCGGGAGACATCGAGGCGACGTCCCTGCTCCACCTCGGTCAGGACGGTGCCGGGTGGGAGCGCGCCCGCGAGGATCTCCTCGCGGAGCACCGCGTAGACCCGATCACTGGCGCGCATGGAACCTCCTCGGTCGAACACCCCTCAATGTATGCATTAGGTGGCTTCCGGGCAAGCACCTCCCAGGCATTGCCAGCTTGTGCATACATAACCGTGCGCCCCGAACGTGCCCTAGCCTTGGCGAGCAGACGCCCTCCCTGGTGAGCGCATCCCCTTGTTGCCGAGGAGGCACCGATGTCCGACCCAACCCGACCGGCACTGTCCAAGACGTCCGCCGACCTGTTCCGCAGGAACCCCGTCATGTGGGGCTTCTGGGTCGCCATCGGACTGCTGCTCGCGGCGCTGCTCGCGACCACCGTCATGCAGCTGTCCTCCGTGCTCGTGTCGATCTTCGTGGCGTTCTTCATCACGCTCGGCCTCGACCCGCTGGTGCGCTGGCTGCAGCGAAAGGGACTGAAGCGCGGGATGGCGATCGTCGTCGTCATCCTGGCCTTCACCGCGATCGTCGTCGGCCTCGTCTGGGTCGTCGTCCCCATCCTCGTCTCGCAGATCACGCAGCTCGCGACGACCGTGCCGCAGGAGATCGACCGCCTCATCGCGGAGGGCTGGTTCGACGACGTCAACAAGGCGACCAACGGCGCCGCCCAGAACGCCCTCGACTGGGCTCAGGACACGCTCGTCGACCCCAATACCTGGGCCACCGTCGGCGGCGGCGCGCTGCAAGTCGGAACGACCATCGTCAACGGGGTCTCGAGCGGCATCTTCATCTTCATCCTCGTCATCAACTTCGTCGCGACGCTCGGGAAGATGAAGCAGGCCGGCTACTCGCTCATCGACGCGTCGGTGCGACCGCGCTTCGAGGACTACGCCGAGCGCATCATGGCGTCCGTCGGCTCCTACCTGAGCGGCATGGTCGTGCTCGCGTTCATCAACTCCGTCTTCAGCGGCCTGCTGCTGTGGGCGGTCGGCGCCCCGTACCCCTTCATCGTCGCCGTCGTCGTGTTCTTCATCACGCTCATCCCGCTCATCGGAACGATCATCACGACCGTCGTCATGACGATCATCGCGCTCTTCGCGTCGCCGATCTCGGCGCTGATCGTGCTCATCTCGATGCTCGTCTACATGCAGGTCGAGGCGTACATCCTCACGCCGCGCGTCATGTCGAAGGCCGTGCAGATCCCCGGCTCCGTGGTGCTCATCGCGGCCCTCGCGGGCGGCACGCTGCTCGGCCTGCTCGGCGCGCTCGTCGCCATCCCGATCTCCGCAGGCATCATCCTGCTCATCCGCGAGGTCGTCATCCCCCGCAAGGCACGCAACTGACCTGCGGGCGCTTTCCAGTTCCTGCGCCACTCGGGATGCGGGACGTTCGGTTACCTCCCGCGGACGCACGATCAACCACGAGACGCCGTCTTCGGCGAGGGTGAGGGCATGACCACCGGAACCATCCCCATCGTCCCCGCGACGCAGGCGCCACGGACGCAGATTCCCGCGAAGACGGCGTGGGCCGCCATCGCGGCCATGATGGCGACGAGCTTCGTGCTCGTCCTCGCCGAGTTCCTGCCACCGAGCCTGCTGCCCTCGATGGCCGCGTCGCTCGGCATCACCGAGGGGCAGGCGGGTCAGACCGTCACGGTGACCGCGTTCGTCGGGTTCCTCACCGCCCCGACCATCGGCATCCTCGTCCCCCGCCTCGACCGCCGCACCCTCCTCGTGATCCTCGCCGGGGCCGCGGCGCTCTCGAGCGCGATCGTGGCCGTCGCGCCCGGCTTCGTGCTGCTGCTCGTCGCGCGCCTCCTGCTCGGCGCCGCGCTCGGCGCCTTCTGGGCCATGTCGATCGCGATCGCCGCGAGCCTCTCGCAGCCCAGGCACCTGGGGCGCGCCATCATGCTCGTCAACACGGGGACGACGGTCGCGACCGTCGCCGGCGTGCCGCTCGGCAGCTACCTCGGGACGATCATGGACTGGCGCCTCATCTTCGCGAGCGTCGCCATCGTGACCGTGGCGGTCGCCATCGCCCTGCGCGTCGCGCTGCCCCACGTGCCGCCGACCGCGTCGAGCGGCGGCCTGCGCTCGCTGGTCGACACCCTGCGCGTCCCGGGCATCCGCGTCGGCCTGACGGGGCACATCCTCACCGTCCTCGGGCACTTCGTCGCGTTCACGTACATCCGCCTCGCCATCGACCGCGTCCCAGGTCTCGACAGCGTCGGCGTGGCCGCGCTGCTCGTCGCGTTCGGGGTCGGAGGCGTCGCAGGCAACTTCCTCGTCGGCCTCCTCGTCGACCGGCACCTCGCGGTGCTCCGCTTCGCCGTGCCGCTGCTCATCGGCGTCTCCATCGGCGTCGTCGCGCTCGCGCCCGGCGAAGTGTGGCTCGTGGCGGTGGCCGTCACCACGTGGGGCATCGGGTTCGGCGGCTGGCTGACGACGCTCGGCACCTGGATGGGCCGGCTCGTGCCCGACCGCATGGAGTCGGGCGGTGGGCTCTCCGTCGCAGGGTTCCAGCTCGCCATCACCCTGGGCGCCGGAGTCGGTGGGCTCCTCATCGACCTGATCGGCGTCACGCCCGCGCTCGTCGTCGCCTCGGCGTCCGCGGTCGTCGGCGGCCTGATCTTCGGCAGCGCGCGGTTCCCGGGCCGCGCCGACTGAGGTCGCTCCGGATGCTGGCGTCGGCTGCGCGAGGGTGCCGCGGGCGCCAGCATCCACTCGCGCGGCGTCCAGGCCACGCCTTGGAGCGGATGCCCGCTACGCGCTCGCGCGCCCCCGCTGGACTGCCCCCGACCGCGCCTCGACCCGCCAGCGACCCGGAGTCGACCCGGTGTGGCGCTGGAACGCGCGGCTGAAGCCAGCCTGCGACTCATAGCCCAGCCCGCTCGCGACCGCGCCGATCGTCAGCTCGCTCCGCAGCAGCCCCTTCGCCGTCTCCATGCGCACACGCGTGAGGTACCCGATGGGTGTCTCCCCGACCGCCTCCTGGAAGCGAAGGGCGAACGCCGAACGCGACATCCTCGCGACCCTCGCGAGATCGTCGAGCGTCCACGGGCGGCCCGGCTCCTGGTGGAGTGCCTCGAGCGCGGCCGCGATGCGCGGCTCGGTGACGTCACGCAGCCAGCCCGCCGGCGCGCATCCCGCCTCGTTCCAGGCCCGAAGGGCCGTCGACACGATGGTCGTCGCGATGCGGCTGCAGATGACGGCGTCGCCCGCGCGAGGGTGCCCGGTCGCGCCCCCTCGCCGAGCGGACTCGCTGTCACGGCCCCAGGCGCACGCCATGCCATCGATGAGGGCCACCATCGACGGCTCCTGCCGCGCGAAGTCGCGCACGACCAACGCGGCGGGCAGCGTCTCGGCCGCAGCGTGCGCGAGCGGGGCCGCCTCGAAACCCACGTCGATGAACTCGACGTCACCCGTCGCCAGCACCGACGTCGAGTGCGCGCGCGGGAAGAACACGAGCTCCCCCGCCGCGAGATCCTCGCTCGGCGCGCCCTGCACCGTGAGACGCGCGACACCGTCGAAGACGTAGACGAATCCCGGCCCATCGTGGCGTCGCGCGAACGGCTCGCCGGACGTGAGCTGGTGCCGGTACGAGGCGACGAGCGTCCATTCGAGCGACGCGAGGGCCCGATCGAGGGCATCGCTCGGGGGTGCGTGCGGCGTCAGAGTGGTCACGTTCATTCGAACGCCCGGGGGCAAGCGCTTGTTCCGGGCTCACCGAACGCGACGACACAGTCCGGCCGGTCAGGTTTCGCCCACCGCCCTGGGGTGATCAGGCCAGCAGGTGCGCCTGTCCGAACATGTCCGCGGTCGCGCGCGCGGACGGCGTCCCCGCGTCGAGGTCGGCACCCGCATCCCGAAGCAGCCGCACGATCTCATCCTCGCCCTTGAAGAGAGCACCAGCGATCGGCGACTGGTCACGCGCATTGCGCAGGTCGACGTCGGCCCCGCGACCGATGAGCGCCTCGACCGTGCCCGCGTGACCGCTGTACGCGGCGAGCATCAGCGCGGTGTTGCCGGCCGCATCCTGCAGATCGATGGGCATGCCCTGGTCGATGAGCTCCAGCAGCGTCTGGCTGTCCCCGCGGCGAGCACACCCCATCGCGAGCTCCTTGAGGGCCACCACTTGTTCTGGGGTCAGTTCGGGCATGCCGACAGGGTATCCGCTCGCTCGTGTGCCCCTGGGAGGGCGGTTCCTCCGCGGTGAACCGCACGGCCTGCGCGCCCGAGGAGTGCGTCCGCTCCGTCACACGATGCCCGCGAGGGGCCCTCCGATCGTCCGCGCCTAATCGCTACGATGTGGCCATCCCCCTTGAGCATCGGAGTCCTCGTGAAGACCATCGGCGTCAGCATCGCAGTCGCGGCAGCGGCTCTCCTGCTCCTCACCGGATGTGCGGCTCCCGCCGCATCCGCAGCCGGCACCTGGGGCACCCCGAACTCGAGCGGCCAGGGCGAGCCGGGCCTCAACCTCGCCGACGACGGCAAGGTCACGGGCAACGACGGCTGCAACCGACTCATGGGCGAGTGGACGGAGACCGACGGCACGGTCGAGTTCGGGGCGCTCGCCTCGACGATGATGTTCTGCGAGGGCGTCGACACCTGGCTGCTCGGTGCGAGCACCGCCGAGGTCGACGGCGACTCGCTCGTGGTCTTCAACGAGGCCGGTGACCAGATCGGGACACTGCCCCGCGGTTGACGCGCGGACGCGCTACCGGGCTGCCAAGCTGCCGCGTTCTGGCCCGCCGCCTGCCGCTCCGGCGCGCAATCCGGTGAGCCCCCACGCTCCGAACACCACCCACAGAGACGATCACTGACCGGAGGGTAGGATTCTGCGTTGATCATGCTTTCCTTCTCCCAGCCTCAGCCAGTGCACTCGCGCATCGTCGGAGTCGGCTACGAGTCGCCAGAGCGCGTCGTCACCAACGACGAGCTGTCGCTGACTCTCGACACCAGCGACGAGTGGATCACCTCGCGTGTCGGCATCCGCGAGCGACGCCTGGCCGCAGAGGGGCAGAGCGTCACCGACCTCGCGGCAGCCGCCGGCGTCAAGGCGCTGCTCTCGGCGGACGTGCATGGCACCGACATCGACATGGTCATCGTCGCCACGATGACGGCCATGGACCGCTCGCCGTCGACGGCCGCCCAGGTGGCGACGCGCATCGGCGCCACGCACCCAGTCGCGTTCGACCTCAACGCCGCGTGCGCCGGCTTCTCGCAGGCCCTCGCCGTCGCCGACCAGGCGATCCAAGCGGGCTCCGCGAGCCGTGCCCTCATCATCGGTGCAGAGCGCATGAGCGACTTCATGGACTGGACCGACCGCACCACCGCCATCCTCATGGCCGACGGCGCAGGCGCCGTCGTCCTCGAGCGCAGCGAGACGCCCGGCATCGCACCCGTCGCCTGGGGTTCGCAGCCCGAGCTGGGCAACCTGGTGCGCATCCAGCAGCCCTCCGGCCGCTTCGAGCAGGAAGGGCGCAGCGTCTTCCGCTGGGCCATCACCCAGGCGCAGCACGTCGCGATCGACGCCCTCGCGAAGGGCGGCGTGCGAGCGGACGAGCTCGTCGCGTTCGTCCCGCACCAGGCCAACCTGCGCATCATCGACGCGCTCGGCAAGCAGCTCGGCCTGGCCGACGAGGTCGTCGCGCGCGACGTCGTCTACTCGGGCAACACCTCAGCCGCATCCATCCCCATCGCCCTCGCCAAGCAGGTCGAAGCGGGCGTCGCCGAGCCAGGTGGGCCGGCCCTGCTCCTCGGATTCGGCGGCGGCTTCTGCTACTCCGGCCAGGTCATCGCGTTCCCCGAGGTCCGCAACCCCGCCTAGTCGGGAGTGTCGGCCGGGTTTTCGGCCTCCAGTCCCGACGGTCCGCCGCCCTCGGGATGGGAACCTCACTTCGTTGGGGGAAGTTTCCCGCAATAAAGCGAGAAACCCATCCTGAGAAGCGGGCGAGGCGCCGTGGCCAAGCGCGCGGCCGCACCGGGGCGGACGCCGCCAATGCCGTCTGCGGATGGGTTTCGCGCTTCCGGATGGCGTGCACGCCATCCGCATGCGTGCATGCCATCCCGAGTCGCAGGGCGCGATGACGGATCCGCCTCGGAGCCGGATCACGCAATCTCGGGATGGGAATCTCGCTTCGTTGGGGGAAGTTTCCCGCAATAGAGCGAGAAACCCATCCCGAGAAGCGGGCGAGGCGCCGTGGCCGAGCGCGCGGCGCAGAGCCGCGCCGCGTCAGCGGTGCAGGTGGGCGCGTTCGATGAGCGCCTGGAACTGCAGTTCCGCGGCGCCGATGAAGAGCAGGTCGCTGCCGAGTCCGGCGCGCACCACTTCGACTTCGCCGTAGTTCGGGGCGAGGGTGTGCTCGGCGAGGATCTCGAGAAAGTAGTCGCGTTCGAGGTCGAGGAGCACGCCGAGGAACCCGCCGAGGACGACGCGTTCGGGGTTGAGGATGTTGATCATGTTGCGCACGCCGACGCTGAGCACGCCGAGCTGGCGGTGCGTCTCGAGCTTCACTGCGGGGTCGATGCTCTGCTGGAGCATGCGCTCGAGCTCGTCGTCGCTCGCGCTCTTCGTGCCGAGCGCGGCCAGGAGTCGGCGCCTGCTGACGACGCGTTCGAGTTCGTCATCGCCTGAGTTGCCGAGCGCCGCGGGGGTGGCGACGAGGTTGTGGCCGAACTCGCCCGCGTACCCGGCGACACCGTGCAGGAGTCGGTCGTCGGCGATGATGCCGCCGCCGATGCCGCTCGCGCCGCCGTTCATGTAGAGCATGTTGCTGATGCCGCGGCCCGCGCCGAAGATGTGCTCGGCGACGGCGCCGAGGTTGGCGTCGTTCGCGGCGAGGACGGGGAGGCCCGTGGCTTGCTGCAGCTGCTCGGCGAGTGGCACGTCGCGCCACTCGAAGTGCGGCACCCAGCGCACGAAGCCGTCGGAGGCGCGGACGAGGCCGGGCACGGCGACGCCGATGCCGACGCATTCGTAGAGGGTGTCGAGGCTCTCGCTGAGGCCCTCGACAAGCGCCTTGACGATGGCGACGGCCTCTTTGGCGGTCGGCGGCTTCTCGGTCTCGAAGCGGATGCGCTTCAGCAGCTCGCCGCGGAAGCTCACGACGCCGACGTTGAGCGCATCCACTTCGGGGACGACGGCGACGGCGACGATCTTGTCGCACAGGTTGACGACGGGGCTGGGCCGTCCGACGAGGTTCGTGGCGACCGGTTCCTGCTCCTCGACGATGCGCCGATCCGCGAGCTCTGCGACGAGCGCGGCGATGGTGGAGCGGTTGAGGCCTGTCTCGCGGGTCAGCTCGGCTCGGGAGGCCTGGCCGCCGCGGTGGAGGCGCTCGAGGATGAGGGAGAGGTTCGACGACGCGACGCGATCGGTGGGCATGCGCGTCCTCTTCTCTCGCTCGTCGTCGTGGTGATGCTGGTCTTCTGCTGTCCTGGTTCGTGCACGTCGGCGCTCGGCCGAGCCGCTCCGCCGCCAGCGCCGGGTGGGCGCGGGCGGCGGAGCACTGATCAGCTGCGTCCGCCCCGGCGCTTGCCGAGGACGTCGATGGCGACTGCGAGCAGCAGCACGAGGCCCTTGATGACCGACTGCCACGCCGAGTCGACGGAGAGGATCGAAAGTCCCATGTTGAGGACGCCCATGATCATCGCGCCGATGACTGCGCCGATAACCGTACCAACTCCACCGGTCACGGCCGCGCCGCCGATGAAGGCAGCGGCGATGGCGTCGAGCTCGTACGTGTTTCCGGCGGAGGCGACGGCGCCTCCTGCGCGGGCGGTCGTGACGATGCCAGCGAGGGCGGCGAGCACACCCATGTTGACGAAGATGAGGAAGTTTACGCGCTCGGTGCGCACACCGCTCATCTTGGCCGCGAAGAGGTTGCCACCCATGGCGTAGACGTTCCGGCCGAAGACGGTGCGCTGGAGGATGAACGTGTAGAGCATGATCAGCACGGCCAGGATGATCAGGATGATCGGCAGGCCCTTGTGCGCGGAGAGGAGCCACGCGAAGGCGAGGACGGCGACCGCGACGATCGCGAGCTTCGCGATGAGGGCGGCCCCCGGCTCGACGGGGAGGTCGAGCTTCTTGCGGCGGGCGCGGGTGCGCAGCTGGCTTCCGATGACGGCTGCGACGACGACGAGCGCGATGAGCATGGTGACGACGTCGTGTCCGCCGAGCATGGTGCCCATGGACTGGGGCAGGGAGCCCTTGCCGATGGCGACGAACTCGTCGGGGAGGGCGTTGATGGTGCCGCCGGTGAGGAGCACGAGCGTGAGGCCTCGGAAGAGGAGCATGCCGGCGAGCGTCACGATGAACGCGGGTATGCCCACGTAGGCGATCCAGAATCCCTGCCAGACGCCGATCACCGCCCCGGCTGCGAGGCCGATGAGCACGGCCGCGAACCACGGCAGGCCCCATTGGGTGATGGCGATGGCCGTGATGGCGCCGACGACGGCGACGACCGATCCCACTGACAGGTCGATGTGGCCGGCGATGATGACGATGATCATGCCGACCGCGAGGATCAGCACGTACGCGTTCTGCTGGATGAGGTTGTTGATGTTGGCGGGGAGCAGCAGCTTTCCGCCGGTGAGGATCTGGAACAGGATGATGATGACGGCGAGTGCGCCGAGGATCCCGTATTGGCGGACGTCGACGGACATCCTGACTTTGCGGGTGCCTGCTTCGCTCGCGGCCTCGGTGTTCGTGGTGGTCACGACTCGTCCTTTCCAGCGGTCATGTACTGCATGAGGAGTTCCTGGGTTGCGTTCTCCTTGGTGACTTCGCCGGTGAGGCGGCCTTCGGAGATCGTGTAGATGCGGTCGGCGAGACCGAGCAGCTCGGGGAGCTCGGAGGAGATGACGACGACGGCTCTGCCCTGTTCGACGAGCTTGTTGATGAGTCCGTAGATCTCGTACTTGGCGCCGACGTCGATGCCGCGCGTGGGTTCGTCGAGGAACAGCACGTCCGGGTCGGTCTGCAGCCATTTGCTGAGCACGACCTTCTGCTGGTTTCCTCCGGAGAGCTTGCCCGTGAGCGTCGCGACGCTTGCCGTCTTGATGTTCATGGACTTGCGGTAGCCCTCGGCGACGCCGTTCTCTTTGATGCCGTCGACGACGCCCCAGCGGGCGACCTTCTTGGCGGCGGCGGCGGAGATGTTCGCCTGGATGTCGCCGATGAGGTTGAGGCCGAGGTGCTTGCGGTCCTCCGTGGTGTAGGCGAGGCCGTTCTTGATGGACTCGTCGATCGTCTTCGTCGAGATCAGCTGGCCCGACTTGTACACCTCGCCGGAGATGTTGGTGCCGTAGCTGCGGCCGAAGATGCTCATCGCGAGCTCCGTGCGGCCCGCACCCATGAGGCCCGCGAAGCCGATGATCTCGCCGGCGCGCACGTGGAAGGAGATGTCGTCGACGACCTTGCGGCTCGGGTCGGCGGGGTGGTGCACGGTCCAGTTCTCGACGCGCAGCTTCTCCTCCCCGATGACCGCGTCGCGGGGCGGGAACATGGAGCTGAGCTCTCGGCCGACCATGGCGCGGATGATCCGCCCCTCGGTCGCGTCCTCTTCGCTCATGTCGATGGAGTCGATGGTGGCTCCGTCGCGGATGATCGTGACGCGGTCTGCGATGCGTCGGATCTCCTTGAGCTTGTGGGAGATGATGATCGAGGTGATGCCCTGCTCGCGCAGCTGCTCGATGAGGCCGAGCAGGTGGGCGGAGTCTTCGTCGTTGAGGGCGGCGGTGGGCTCGTCGAGGATGAGGAGCTTCACGTCCTTGGAGAGCGCCTTGGCGATCTCCACGAGCTGCTGCTTGCCGACGCCGATCTCGCGGATCACGGTGGCGGGGTTCTCGTTGAGGCCGACCCGCTTCAGCAGCTCTGCCGCGCGGCGGTTGGTCTCGTCCCAGTCGATGATGCCGAAGCGCTGCACCTCGTTGCCGAGGAAGATGTTCTCCGCGATCGACAGGTAGGGGCTGAGGGCGAGCTCCTGGTGGATGATGACGATGCCGTCGTGCTCGCTGTCGTTGATGTTCTTGTACCGCACCTCGCGGCCATCGAACTCGATGGTCCCCTCGAAGGTGCCGTGGGGGTAGACGCCGCTCAGGACCTTCATGAGCGTCGACTTGCCAGCGCCGTTCTCGCCGCAGATGCCGTGCACCTCGCCGCGTTGGACTTCGATGTTGACGCCCGAGAGGGCCCGCACACCGCTGAATTCCTTCACGATGTTCGACATCTTCAGGATCTTGTCGTCTTGCACCATTGCTCCGTCTCGCTTTCCGAGCTGCAACGCTCGGTGTTGCTCTGCGCGTTCAGGCGCGAGCTGTCACGGAAGCGCGCTCGGGCTGGTGTGGGGGCACAGCCAGCCCGAGCGCGTTCCGTGTGTGTGTCGGTGACTCGTTAGAGTCCGACGTCCGATGCCTTGAGGAAGCCGCTGTCGATGAGCTTCTCCTGCACGCTGTCCTTGGTGACGACCTCGGGGTCGAGGAGGTACGAGGGGACGACCTTGACGCCGTTGTCGTAGCTCTCGGTGTCGTTGACGTCGACCTCGGTGCCGGCCTTGAGGGACTCGATCATGGCGAAGACCTGGTCGCCGAGGAGGCGGGTGTCCTTCCAGACCGTCATGGACTGCTTGTCGGCGAGGATGTTCACGACGGAGGCCTTGTCAGCGTCCTGACCCGTGAGGATGGGCCACTCGGAGCCGGGCGTGTAGCCGGAGGAGACGAGCGCCTCCGAGATGCCCTGGGCGAGGCTGTCGTTCGGGGAGAGGACGACGTCGACCTTCTTGTCGCTGTAGTTCGAGGCGAGACGGTTCTCCATCTCGTCCTGAGCGCCAGCGCTCTCCCAGCCCTGGATGCCGACTGAGGCCCAGTCGTCGTTCGACGCGGGCGCCTTGCCCGAGGCGACCTCGAGCTTGCCCTCGTCGATGTACGGCTTGAGGACATCCCATGCGCCAGAGAAGAAGAACTTCGCGTTGTTGTCGTCGGGGCTGCCGGCGAACGGCTCGAGGTAGAACGGGCCCGGCTGGTTCTCGAGGTCGAGCGTGTCGACGATGTACTCGCCCTGCAGCTTGCCGACCGCGTAGTTGTCGAACGTCGCGTAGTAGTCGACGTTCTCGGTGTCGTTGATGAGGCGGTCGTAGGCGATGATCGTGATGCCTTCGTCAGCCGCGTCCTGGAGGACCGGTGCGAGCACCGAGCCGTCGATGGCGGCGACGACGAGCACGTCGACTCCGGAGGCGATCTGGTTCTGGATCTGCGAGATCTGCGTGTCCGGGTCGTTCTCGGCGTACTGGAGGTCGGTGGTGAAGCCGGCCTCGTCGAGCTTGCTCTGGAGCTGCGCGCCGTCGTTGATCCAACGCTCGAGCTCGCGGGTCGGCATGGAGATGCCGACGCTCTCGACCTCGACTGCTGCTCCTGCTTCGCCGGTTGCTGCTGGGTCTGCTGGCGCGTCGCAGGCGGTGAGGCCGAGTGCGAGGCCTCCAACGACTGCGAGACCGAGCAACTTCTTCGTTGCTGACATGAAGGTCATTTCCTCTCTGAAATGTCTTGCCCTAAGTTGTCGCGCCAAACATATACCCACTTGGGTGCAGTTGTGCAACCCCGTTTCGGATTCGTGACAAAACTGGCGGTCGCAGGCGGCTGAGATGCATCTCAACGACAACTGATGGTGGATCTGCGACCGCAGAATGCTATATGTTGCTCTCTAGAACTTATCAACGACGATATCTGGAACGGACCCTCATGCCTCTGACCCCCACCCCCGCAGACAAGTTCTCGTTCGGTCTGTGGACCGTCGGCTACAACGGCACCGACCCGTTCGGCGGCCCGACGCGCGCCGACCTCGATGTCGTGCACGTCGTCGAGAAGCTCGCCGAGGCCGGCGCCTACGGACTCACGTTCCACGACGACGACCTCTTCCCGTTCGGCTCGACCGACGAGGTGCGCGACTCCCAGATCTCCCGCCTCCGCGGAGCACTCGACGCGACGGGCCTCGTCGTTCCCATGGTCACCACGAACCTCTTCTCCGCCCCCGTCTTCAAGGACGGCGGCTTCACGTCGAACGACCGCGACGTGCGCCGCTTCGCGCTGCGCAAGGTGCTCCGCAACCTCGACCTCGCCGCCTCGCTCGGCGCCGAGACGTTCGTCATGTGGGGCGGCCGTGAGGGCGCCGAGTACGACTCCGCGAAGGACATCCGCCAGGCCCTCGAGCGCTACCGCGAGGCCGTCAACCTGCTCGGCGACTACGTCACCGACAAGGGCTACAACATCCGCTTCGCCATCGAGCCGAAGCCGAACGAGCCCCGCGGCGACATCCTCCTCCCCACGGTCGGCCACGCCCTCGCCTTCATCGAGACGCTCGAGCGTCCAGAGCTCGTCGGCGTGAACCCTGAAGTCGGACACGAGCAGATGGCTGGCCTCAACTTCGCCGCCGGCATCGCGCAGGCCCTCTACCAGGGCAAGCTCTTCCACATCGACCTCAACGGCCAGCGCGGCATCAAGTACGACCAGGACCTCGTGTTCGGTCACGGCGACCTGCAGAACGCGTTCGCGCTCGTCGACCTGCTCGAGAACGGCGGCCCCAACGGCGGCCAGACCTACACGGGCCCGCGCCACTTCGACTACAAGCCCTCGCGCACCGAGGACGAGACGGGCGTGTGGGAGTCGGCAGCGGCGAACATGCGCACCTACCTGCTCCTCAAGGAGCGCGCGGCGGCATTCCGCGCCGACCCCGAGGTGCAGGAGGCTCTCGCGGCGTCCCGCGTCGACGAGCTCTCCACCAACACGCTCGGCGAGGGCGAGACGTACGACGACTTCCTCGCCGACCGCTCCGCATACGAGGACTTCGACGCGAACGCGTACTTCAACGGCAAGGGCTTCGGCTTCGTGCGCCTGCAGCAGCTCGCACTCGAGCACCTCATGGGCGCCCGCGGCTAGTCCCGCCCCTCGCCCGACGGACTCCCCCGTCCCCCTGACAGAGCTGTGGCGGATGCACGCACGTCCAACGACGCGCATGCATCCGCCCCAGCTCTGTCGTGCACCCCACCCCAGCACTACAGAAAGCAGACCACCATGCTCGTCGCCGGCTTCGACTCGAGTACGCAGAGCTGCAAGCTCGTCATCCGGGACGCCGTGACGGGCGAGCTCATCCGCCAGGGTCGCGCGTCGCACGCCCCCGGCACGGAGGTGGACCCGGAGAACTGGTGGGCCGCCGTCCAGGACGCGACCGCAGCGGCTGGCGGGCTCGAGGACGTCGCAGCGCTGTCCGTCGCCGGCCAGCAGCACGGCATGGTCGCGCTCGACACCGATGGCCACATCGTGCGCGACGCGCTGCTCTGGAACGACACGCGCAGCGCGGCTGCCGCCCGTGACCTCATCGCGGAGTTCGGGCAGGAGACGCTCGTCGAGCGCACGGGCCTCGTACCGGTCGCCTCCTTCACCATCACGAAGCTCCGCTGGCTTCGGGATGCCGAGCCACAGAACGCGGCGCGTGTCGCCGCCGTCGCACTCCCCCACGACTGGCTCACGTGGCGGCTCCTCGGCTACGGCCCCGCCGACGAGAGCCCCCTCGGCCCCGACCTGACGAAGCTCACGACCGACCGCTCCGACGCTTCCGGAACCGGCTACTGGTCACCGTTCACCGGCGACTACGACCGCGAGCTGCTCGTCGCGGCGCTCGGCCACGACGTCATCCTCCCGCGCGTGCTCGGCCCGTCCGAGGTCGCCGGCAAGACCCCGGCTGGCGTGCTCGTCGCCGCGGGAGCCGGTGACAACGCGGGTGCCGCGCTCGGTCTCAACGCCCGTGCCGGCGACGTGGTCGTCTCCATCGGCACCTCCGGCACCGTGTTCTCGGTCGCCGAGCGGCCGGTTGTCGACCCGAACGGCGGTCTTGCGGGATTCGCCGACGCGACGGGCGAGTTCCTCCCCCTGTCCGCCACGCTGAACGCGGCGCGCGTCATCGACACGACCGCAACCGTGCTCGGCGTGGACCACGCAGAGTTCGGCCGGCTGGCCGCGTCCGCCCCCGTGGGCTCCGGCGGGCTCGCGTTCGTGCCGTACCTCGACGGCGAACGCACTCCTGACCTGCCGGACGCGACAGCATCCCTGCTCGGCATGACGCGTGGATCCTTCACACGCGAGAACCTCGCCCGCGCCGCGGTCGAGGGCATGCTCGGCAGCCTCGCACAGGCCCTCGATGCGCACCGCGCGCTCGGCGTCGACGCGAAGCGCGTCATGCTCATCGGCGGCGCCGCTCTGAGCGAGGGCGTGCGCGCCGTCGCCCCGACCCTCTTCGAGGTTCCCGTCGAGATCCCCGCGCCCGGCGAGTACGTCGCCGACGGCGCAGCCCGCCAGGCCGCCTGGATCGCGACCGGCAGCCGCCCCGACTGGCCCGTCGAGACCATCGCCCACCTGGAGCCGGCGCCTGATGCGGCGCTTCGAGCCCGGTTCGCGGCGGCCGCGGAACTCGCGCGGGACTCCGAGGAGTCAGGCAAGGGCCTGCGTTCCGTCTGAGACATCGCGAAGGGGGCAGTGTGAGATCGCACTGCCCCCCTTCTGCTGCGTCGCCTGTCGGCTACGCCTGGATGGTCTCGACCTTCGTGCCGGTCTCGATCTCGATCTTGCGCGGTTTCGCGCGCTCGCTGACGGGAACCGTCACGGTCAGCACGCCGTGCTCGTAGCTCGCGGCGATGCGCTCGGTGTCGAGGCCCTGGCCGAGCGTGAACTGGCGCAGGTAGCTGCCGCCGTTGCGCTCACGCACGAGCCACTTGGCACCCTCGGCGTTCACGGTGCTGCGCTCGGCGCGGATCGTGAGCTGCTGGCCGTCGAGGTCGACGTCGATCGAGCTGGGGTCGATGCCGGGCAGGTCGGCGGTGAGGATGTAGTGGTCGGCCTCACGGTAGAGGTCGATGGGCATCGAACGCGGACTGTTCGGCGCTCCCTGGAAAAGTCGTTCCATCTCCTGGAACGGATCGAAGACGCGTGCCATGTCGTTTTCCCTTCCTTGTACGCACTCTCACGATCGTGAGCGACTGCGGTGAAATTGAGTCGACTGGTGTCAACTTCCTTGCTCAGAAAATTAGCACTCGACCAGGCCGAGTGCCAGAAAGTTTGCTGAAAACCGCGTCAGCCGTGGGCGAACGACCCCCGTCAGTGGAAGCGGTGGTCCTGCACGGTCATGCGCGCGCCATGCTTCGGGCGCGGGTTGCCAGCCAGCTTGATGAGGCGCACGACCCGCTCGCGATGCCCCCGCCACGGCTCGAGCAGCTCCCGCATGCCGTCGTCGTCGACGTCGCAGCCCGCGAGCGCCCACCCCACCATGTTGGGGATGTGGTAGTCGCTGAAGCTCGGCGCGTCCGGGTCACCGTGCGAGCGCTGCACGGTCTCGTTTGCCGTCCACACGCCGACGCCGACGATCGAGCGGAGGCGGCGCAGTGGCTCCTCCGACCCGGTTGGCAGGCTCGCCGTGCGCTCCAGCGCCGACGCGACCGTCGCGGAGCGGATGACGGTACCCGTCCGGGAGTGATCGACGCCCGCCCGATGCCAGTCCCAGCTCGGGATGCGCCGCCACTGCTCCGGTGTGAGCGGAAGCCGCAGGTGGCGCGGCACAAGGCCGGCCGGGCCGGGCGCGGCATCCGCGTAGTCGCGGTGCAGGATGTCCCACGCTCGATGCGCCTCGAGGCCCGTGATCTTCTGCTCGATGATGGCGGCACTGAGCGCCTCGAAGACCGCCCCCGACTTCGGGAGCCGGAGCCCCTCGTTGCGACGCCGCACATCCGCCAGCTCGGGGAGCGCCTCGAGGCGCAGCTCGCTCCAGTCGTCATCGCGACCAAGGAGGACCGGGGCTTCGTCGACCGCGATCTCCGCGGCCTCGCCCCACGACACGATGCGGACCCCGTCCCGCGCCTGCCGGAAGACGGTCGTCGCCCCGCCCGCGAGCGCGTGCGACGTGCGCCACACGTCCCTCGAGACCGGGTGCATCCAGCAGGTCGGGTCGCGCCGGCCCCGCATGAGCGGCGACAGGGTCTGCACGACATCGACCGGCAGCGCCGGCCGATAGAGCGTCATGACCCGATCTGGCATGCGGCAAGGGTACGCAGACCCACCGACATCCGCGCCCCCTCGACGCTCGGAGCCCCGCCGCTCACCTAAAATCGACCGCATGGCTGTCCCCAAGATCGTGCTCTACTACGCCTTCGCGCCCCTCGCCGATCCGGAGGCGATCCGCCTCTGGCAGCGAGACCTCGCGGCGTCGCTGGGGCTGCGCGGGCGCATCCTGATCTCGAAGGACGGCATCAACGGCACCCTCGGCGGGGAGCTCGACGCGCTCAAGCGGTACGTGCGCACCACCCGCGAGTACGCGGCATTCAAGGACGCCGACTACAAGTGGTCGGAGGGCACCGGCCTCGATGAGAACGGACAGAGCCTCGACTTCCCGCGCCTCAGCGTCAAGGTGCGGGACGAGATCGTGAGCTTCGGGGCGCCCGGGGAACTGGAGGTCGACGAGCACGGCGTGGTCGGCGGCGGCACCCACCTTGCCCCTGACGAACTCCACGCACTGGTCGAGTCGCGCGACGACGTCGTCTTCTTCGACGGACGCAACGCCATCGAGGCCCAGATCGGCCGCTTCGAGGGCGCCGTCGTGCCAGAGACGGGCACAACCCGTGACTTCATCGCCGAGCTCGAGTCCGGCAAGTACGACGAGCTGAAGTCGAAGCCCGTCGTCACCTACTGCACGGGAGGCGTGCGCTGCGAGGTCCTCTCCGCGCTCATGATGAAGCGCGGCTTCAGCGAGGTGTACCAGCTCGACGGCGGCATCGTCCGCTACGCCGAGCAGTTCGGCGACGAAGGCCTCTGGAAGGGATCGCTCGCCGTCTTCGACGCGCGCGAGCACCTCGAGTTCGGGCCGAACACCGAGATTCTCGGGCGCTGCCGGGAGTGCGCGGCGCCCACGCACCGCACGCAGAACTGCAGCGACGCCTCGTGCCGCGAGCGCTTCGTCGCCTGCGAAGACTGCGGCGCGAACGAGCTGCTCTGCGCCGAGCACCAGCTCGCGGCGGTCCCAGACAGGGCGGTTTCCTGACCGGAGGATCGGGCCAGGGCCGAGTCGGCCGCATCCGCCGACCCTCTCGACGACCTGACGGACCACCTTCCGGTCGGTGACACGCCGAGCACGTGGGCGATCTTCAGACATCCCCGATCTTGGCGGCGGCGGCACACTGGAACGCGCCGGACCGCCACATTTGTGGTGACGTAGAACAAAATTGCGCGTTCGCGCGGCTCACGGCGCACAGCGGCACGCCCGCACCGCTATCGTGTGTAGCGGCAAAGAAACATTGCCGATACAAATCATCCGTAGATTCGCAGAGTGGCGAATCCTCGCTCGCAGCAATAGCAGTTCCAGAATCTCGTTCAGTCGTCGTGCCCAGCCCGACTCGCACTGGAGGTACTCCGTGCCCCTTCTCCTCAGTCCGCTTCCGCCAGCCGGATCGCGCTCAGCGACCGCCGGGCGTTCCCGGCTCACCCAAACGCACCGAATGCTCGCGGCCCTCGCGATGTCGCTCTTCGCGTTCCTCGGCGTCTTCTCGATGGCCGGACCCGCAAACGCGGAGTCCGAGCCCCCGGAGGAGTCGGCGTACTCGATCAGCGGCATCCTCAACTTCGAGAGCGAACCCGTCGAGGGCGTCTCGCTCACCGTCGAAGGCGACGGCTACACCGAGACGGTGGAGTCGGGTGAGGACGGACGCTGGCGCGTCCCCGTCCCCGGCCCCGGCAACTACACGGTGACGCTCGACACGGAGACGCTGCCGGACGGCGTGGACCTCCGCAACGAAGACGGGGCGACGGCCGAGGTCACGGAGGACGAGTGGTCGACGACCAACGTCGGTCGCCTCTTCGCGCTCGGCGAGGACACGAGGCAGAGCAGCAACTTCGGCTCGCAGCTCATCGAGCGCCTCGTCGCGGGGCTCAACTTCGGCCTGCTCATCGCGCTCGGCGCGATCGGCATCACGCTGATCTTCGGCACGACCGGGCTGAACAACTTCTCGCACGGCGAGCTGGTCACGTTCGGTGGCCTCATGGCCTGGCTCTTCTCCGTCTCCATGGGGCTCAACATCTTCGTGGCGATGATCATCGTCGTCCTCCTCGGCGCGGCCTTCGGCTGGGTTCAGGATGCGACGCTCTGGAAGCCACTGCGCAAGCGCGGCGTGCGCCTCGTGCCCGCCATGATCGTGAGCATCGGCCTCGGCCTCGCGCTGCGCTACATCTACCAGCTGTTCTTCGGCGGAGCGATCCTCCCGATGAGCTCCGTGGGTCTCAGCGGGGCCGTCGAGTTCGGCCCCGTGCGCATCACGACAGGCTCGCTGCTGAGCATGGGCATCTCGATCGTCACCCTCCTGCTCGTCGCCCTGTTCCTGACCCGCACCAGGGTCGGCAAGGCAACCAGAGCCGTCTCCGACAACCCGTCGCTCGCGAGCGCATCCGGTATCAACGTCGACCGCATCATCCGCATCGTCTGGACCACGGCAGGTGGCCTCGCCGCCCTCGCCGGCGTCATGCTCGCCCTGTACCGCCAGTCGTCGTGGGACATGGGCTTCCAGGTGCTGCTGCTGATGTTCGCCGCCGTCACCCTCGGTGGCCTCGGCTCCGCGTATGGCGCGCTCGTCGGATCGCTCGTCGTCGGCATCTTCGTCGAGCTCTCGACCCTCTTCATCCCCGCCGACCTCAAGTACGCGGCGGCGCTCCTCATCCTCATCCTGGTCCTGCTCGTCAGGCCCCAGGGCATTCTCGGCCGCCGCGAGCGAGTCGGCTAGGAGACGAACATGGACTGGTCAAACATCCTGAGCAACGCCGTCGGCGAGCTCCTCAGCCCCACCACCGCCGCCTACGCGCTCGCCGCGATCGGCCTCGGAATCCACTTCGGCTACACCGGCCTC
Source organism: Pseudoclavibacter sp. JSM 162008 (assembly GCF_041366455.1). NCBI lineage: Bacteria > Bacillati > Actinomycetota > Actinomycetes > Micrococcales > Microbacteriaceae > Pseudoclavibacter > Pseudoclavibacter sp. JSM 162008. The sequence continues at coordinate 79,696 of NZ_JBEWYX010000005.1, read as the reverse complement.
CTCAACTTCGGTCAGGCCGCGTACATGCTGATCGGCGCGTACGCGTTCGCGATCCCGACGATCAGCCTCGGCTGGCCGCTCTGGGCCGCCGTGCTGTGCGTCATCGTGGTCTCGGTGATCTTCTCGTTCATCCTGGGTGTCCCGACACTGCGGCTGCGAGCTGACTACCTGGCCATCGTGACGATCGCCTCCGCCGAGATCCTCCGGTACATCGTGACGACGACGGGCCTCACCTCGGTCACGGGTGCCGCCAACGGCCTCAACGGCTTCAAGGGCACCTTCGCGGCGATCAACCCGATCCCGGACGGCACCTACGGCTTCGGTCCCTTCACGTACAACGCGTACGACTGGTGGACCCGCATCGTCGGCTGGGGCATCGTCCTCCTCGCGACGCTCCTCGTGTGGGCCCTCATGCGCAGCCCCTGGGGTCGCGTGGTCCGCGGCATCCGTGAGGACGAGGACGCCGTGCGCAGCCTCGGCAAGAACGTCTTCGCCTACAAGATGCAGGCCCTCATCACGGGAGGTCTCCTCGGCTCGCTGGCCGGCATCATCTTCATCCTGCCGAGAGCCGTGCAGCCCGCCAACTACACGACGGGCCTCACGTTCTTCATCTGGACGATCATGCTCCTCGGTGGAGCCGCGACGATCTTCGGCCCCATCGTGGGCGCCATGATCTTCTGGGTGGTCCTCTCCCTCACGCAGGGCGTGATCAACGGACTCATCGAATCCGGGGCGATCACCTTCCTCTCCATGACGCAGGGCGCCCAGCTCCGCTTCATCATCGTCGGAATCGCGCTCATGCTGCTGGTGGTCTTCAGACCCCAGGGCATCTTCGGAAACAAGAAGGAGCTGAGCTTCAGTGCCTGAGCAGACGAGCCCACCAGCGGGCATCCTCCCCACCCACGAGTTCGTCGACGGCAAGGTCGGACCCGGCTGCAAGAAGGTCGACCCGATCGTCATCGCCGACGGCGTCACCCGCCAGTTCGGCGGCAACACGGCAGTAGATGTGCAGCACCTCGAGATCCCGCGCGGCAAGATCACCGCGCTCATCGGTCCGAACGGTGCAGGCAAGACGACCATGTTCAACCTGCTGACGGGCTTCGACAAGCCGAACACAGGCACCTGGTCGTTCGATGGCACCTCGCTCGCGAACGTGCCAGCCTTCAAGGTGGCGCGCTCCGGCATGGTCCGCACCTTCCAGCTCACGAAGTCGCTCGGCCGCATGACGGTGCTCGACAACATGCTGCTCGGCGCCGACCAGCAGGGCGGCGAGGGCATGCTGCGCGCGCTCTTCAAGCCGCTGTGGCGCGAGCGCGAGACCGAGATCACGGCGAAGGCAGACGAGCTCCTTGCTCGCTTCAAGCTCGACGCGAAGCGCGAGGACTACGCGGCGTCCCTCTCGGGCGGACAGCGCAAGCTGCTCGAGATGGCCCGCGCGCTCATGAGCAGCCCGAAGCTCATCATGCTCGACGAGCCCATGGCCGGCGTCAACCCGGCGCTCGTGCAGTCGCTGCTCGGCCACGTCAAGGAGCTCAAGAACGACGGCACCACGGTGCTGTTCGTCGAGCACGACATGCACATGGTCACCAACATCTCCGACTGGGTCGTCGTCATGGCCGAGGGCCAGATCGTCGCAGAGGGCCCACCCGAGACGGTCATGAAGGACCAGGCCGTCATCGACGCGTACCTCGGCGCGCACCACGACCAGGACCTCGGCGACCTCGACATCCAGGAACTGGAAGTCGAGCGCATCGCCGAGGAACAAGGCGTCGAGGCGGCCGCCGAGTACGAGGCCGAGGTGCTCGGGACGACCTCGATCGCCGAGGAGATCGCCGAGACCAAGGCCGAGACAGCGCCCGAGACGAAGGAGAGTGACGGCAAATGAGCGAGACGCAGCCCACCGCATCCGCTGCACCGGCATCGACCGCGCCGCGAGGCGACGCAGTGCTGTCGACCATCGACCTCGTCGGCGGCTACCTGCCCGGCGTGAACATCCTCAACGGATGCTCGATCGACGCCTACCCCGGTGAGCTCATCGGCATCATCGGCCCCAACGGAGCCGGCAAGTCGACGGTGCTCAAGGCCATCTTCGGGCAGATCAAGATCCGCGGCGGCAGCGTCATGCTGAAGGGCGAGGACATCACCGGCCTGCGCGCCGACAAGCTCGTCGCTAAGGGCGTCGGCCTCGTGCCGCAGAACAACAACGTCTTCCCGTCGCTCACCATCGAGGAGAACCTCGAGATGGGGCTCTTCCTGCGACCCAAGGTCTTCAACGAGCGCTTCGAGTTCGTCGCGGACCTCTTCCCCGAGCTGGGGAAGCGTCGCAAGCAGCGCGCCAGCTCGCTCTCGGGCGGTGAGCGCCAGATGGTCGCCATGGCCCGCGCCCTCATGATGGACCCGTCGGTACTGCTGCTCGACGAGCCCTCCGCGGGCCTCTCGCCAGTGCGCCAGGACGAGACGTTCCTGCGCGTGCGCCAGATCAACCGCGCTGGCGTCTCGGTCATCATGGTCGAGCAGAACGCACGCCGCTGCCTGCAGATCTGCGACCGCGCCTACGTGCTCGACCAGGGCAAGGACGCGTACACGGGAACCGGCCGCGAGCTGCTCAACGACCCGAAGGTCATCGCCCTCTACCTCGGCACCCTCGCCGCGGACGAGCAGGCGAAGGACGGCGACGCGGCCCACTAGCCGCCAGCATCCACCCTCGCAAGGGCGGGGCGGACACCAGCGCGAGCTGGTCCGTCCCGCCCTTCTGCGTGCGCGCTCCACCACCGACCCATCACGACCCACCGCTGCCAGCCGAATCGCCCTTCTCAGCGCACCAGAGGGGCCATTCGGCTGGCAGCGGTGGCGGAGCGGTGGTGGCAAGCGAGCAGGGCACGGCACGGCAGGGGTGAGCGGATGCACCTCCTGGGCACACGGAAGGGCCCGGGATGCGTGCATCCCGGGCCCTCGTTCAGCGAGTCAGCTTAGAGCTGGCCAGCCTCTTCTCCGATGTTGGAGTAGGTGTTGCCGCTGCCGTACTGGTAGATGCCGATCGTGGCCTCTGACGGGTCGCCGTTCTCGTCGAACGAGATCGGGCCGGAGACGCCGTCGTAGTCGATGTCGGTGCCAGCTTCGAGGAGCGTGACGCAGTCGGCGTAAGTGGTGCACTTCTCACCATCGACGGAGACCTTCTGCATGTTGTCCTTGATGGTGGTCGGGTCAGCTGCCCCACCGGCCTGCGCCGCGAGGGCAGCGAGGATGACGGCGTCGTACGACTCAGCGCCGTACGTGTAGTCCTTCAGGTCGGGGTCGATGCCGAGGAGCTTCGCGCGGAAGTCGTCGGAGGCGACGACGCCGGGGATGGTGCCCTTGGCGCAGTTCAGCGTGCCCTCTTCGAAGTCAGCGGAGTAGTCGGCCATGTTGCCGTCGACCATGTACAGCTTGTCGGCGGGGAAGCCCTTGGTGCCGATGAGCTGCGGGACGATGGTCGCCGTCTGGTCGAACGCGACGAGCGCGATCGCGTCGGGGTCGGCTGCCGTGACGGCGTCGATCTGTGCCGAGAACTGGCTGTCGCCCTCGTTGAAGGCCTCAGAGGCGACGACCTCGCCGCCGGCGGCCTCGACGGCCGTGGTGATGCTCTCGGACAGGCCCGAGCCGTAGGCGTCGTTCAGGTAGATGATGCCGACGGATGCGTTGCCGTCGTTGACGATCGTGTTTCCGTTGACGCGACCCTGGAGGATGTCCGAGGGGGCGGTGCGGAAGTAGAAGCCGTTGTCTGCGTACGTGGAGAACTCGGCCGACGTGTTGGCCGGGGAGACCTGCACGACGCCCGCGCCGGTGATCTGGTCGATGACCGTCATGGAGACGCCGGACGATGCGGCGCCGACGATGGCGGACACGTTCTGGCTGAGCAGGTCGGTGACCGACTGCGTGGCGATGTCGGTCGACGTGTCGCCAGAGTCGCGGTGGACGACGCTGATGTTGCCGCCGAGCACGCCGGACGGCGATGCGTTGATCTCGGCGACGGCGAGGTCGACGCCCGCGATCTCGGGCGGGCCGAGGAAGGCGAGGGTTCCGGTCTGCGGAAGCAGCGAGCCGATCTTGAGCGCTTCGGAGCGCTCCTGAGCGGTCGGGGCTTCGACGGGCGAGACCTCGGTTACGGTCTCAGCCGTGTCCGGGCCACAGACCGCGGCAGCGGCGTCGCCGTCCGCGGCTGGTTCGCCACCATCTGTCGTCGAAGAGCACGCGGCCAGCATGAACACGCCGACGCTCATGGCGGCGATTCCTGTGGTGATGCGCAGCTTCCTGGAGGGAGACGACTTGGCAAGGTTACTCATGGTGCTCCTTTATACGTAAGCAGAGAGCGAGCGCCGCGCAGCGGCGCCCGGATCTCAAGTTAGCCGCGGCACTGCGACGAACTGATTCATGCTTGTTACGAGCGAGTAAATCATGAGTGGGGGCTCGATGTGTATTTCACCATCGGGACATGGGGAATGTCGTCCTCGATGAAGGTGTCGCCGCACCGTTCGAAGCCGAATCGCGCGTACCAGGCTTCGAGGTGCGCCTGCCCGTTGAGGGCCGTTGCGACCCCCTCGCTGTCGGCGATCTCGATGAGGTGACGGATGATCTGGGCCGAGTATCCGAGGCCCCTTGAGTTCTCGGCGGTGACGACTCTGCCGATCGCGCGCGCGTCGGTCGGGAGGTGCTCGTCCGGCCAGCCGAGCGGCAGCAGGCGCGCGTAGCTGTGGGGGTAGAGGGGGTCGTCGCCGACGAACGCGTGCTGGGTGCCCTCTGCGAAGTCGGCGGTGTCCGGGTCGAGGTAGACGCAGTCCTGCTCGACGACGAAGATGCTCGAGCGCAGGTGCAGGATGCCCCACAGCTCGGCCGCGCTGAGTTCGGGGAAGGTGCGAACCGTGATCATGTCAGCCAGTGTCGCAGAGGTGGAGTTCGGAGACTGGCCACCTACGATGGCGCCATGGTTCGCGGATACCTGACGACGAAGTCCACTGACGCGGCGGGCAAGCCTCGCATCGATGTCGCGTTCGACGAGCTCGACGATGAGCTCTTCGGCGGCGGTCACCTGCGGCGTGACCAGGTGCTGGTCGACGTCGCCTATACGAGCCTCAACTACAAGGACGCGTTGCTGCTCGCGGGGAAGCCCGGCGTGAGCCGGGCGGATGTGCTTGTCCCCGGCATCGACGTCGTCGGGGTCGTGCGCGAGTCCCGCACCCAGAACTTCGTGCCCGGCGATCGAGTGGTGCTGAACGGCGCTGGGCTCGGCGAGACCCGGCACGGTGGCCTCGCCGAACTGTGCCTCATGGACGACGAGTCCCTCATCCACCTGCCGGAGGCGATGTCGCTGATCGACGGTGCTGCGATCGGCACGGCCGGCTACACGGCGATGCTCTCGGTGCTCGCACTGGAGAAGCAGGTCGAGCCTGGTGATGGCGACGTGCTCGTGACCGGCGCGGCCGGCGGGGTGGGCAGCGTCGCGATCGCGTTGCTGGCGGGCCTCGGCTACCGAGTGGTGGCCTCCACGGGCCGCGGGGACCAGGAGGGTGACTACCTGCGGAGGCTCGGCGCGGCCGAGATCATCGACCGGCGCGAGCTGTCGGATGCGGTGGGCAAGCCGTTGCAGACCGAACGCTGGGCGGGCGCCGTCGACGCGGTCGGCTCCACGACACTCGCCAACGTGCTCGCCCGGACGAGACGCGAGGGGATCGTCACCTCATGCGGCCTCGCACAGGGCACCGACCTGCCGACGACGGTGATGCCGTTCATCCTCAGGGGCGTGACGTTGCGAGGAATCAACTCGGTGGTGCAGAGCGTCGAGGTGCGGGCGGAGGCGTGGAACCGGCTCCTCGAGCTCGACAGCGAGCTGCTGGAGTCGATGACGGAGGTCATCGCCCTGGAAGAGGCGCTCGACCACGCGCAGCCCATCCTGGACGGCAAGGTGCGTGGCAGGACGGTTGTGCGCGTCCGCGGCGACCTGTGACCCGTTCGGCCCGCTTCGGGGCCATAGCCCCGGGGTGCGAGTCAGCTTAAGCGTGCCGGTTCGAGGTTCTCTGACGCCCACGTGCCGAGCTGCTTGAGCACCGGGATGAGGCGTTTGCCTGCCGTCGTGAGCTCGTAGCTGACCGAGACAGGCGGCCCGTTGCTGACGGTTCTTTCCACGAGGCCCGCGGCCGCGAGCTCGCTGAGACGATCGGAGAGGACAGCGTCGCTGATGCCGGTCACAGCGCGGCGCAGGGCGACGAAGGTCAGCGGCTGGGAGCCGAGCACGTCGATGATCATGCCGTTCCAGCGCTTGCCGAGCAGGGTGAAGGCAAGCGAGATGGCGCCGTCGCACGCTGCCGCGCTGTGCACCTGCACGTTCTCTGCCATGCCGTCAGTGTACCCGTGCTAACCTCCACAGAGTCGCTCTGGTTTTCAGAGTGACTCTGTGAGTCAGATTGGAGCACCATGTCCCTGCTGCGTATCGACGCGAGCCTCATGCCCGCCACCTCCGCGAGCCGTGCGCTCGGCGACCTCGTCGAGGCCGAATGGGTTGCAGCCCACCCCGATTCCGTCGTGACCCGCCGCAACCTCGTCGACTCCCCCATCCCCGCCGACGCCTGGCAGAACGCCGTCTACGCAGGCTTCACCCCGGAAGAGGACCGCACCGAGGAGCAGCGCGCCGCTGTCGCCCTCGCCACGCAGCTGGCCGACGAGCTCATCGACGCCGACGCCCTGCTCTTCACCGTCCCCCTCTACAACTACGGCGTCTCCCAGCACTTCAAGCTCTGGTTCGACCTCGCCTACACAGACCCGCGCACCAACCCGGGCAGCACGACCCTCAACGGCAAGCCGGCGACGCTCGCGACCGTCCTCGGTGGCAACTACGACGAAGGCACCCCGAAGGCCGGCTGGGACCACTCCACGCCGTACCTCACGCGTCTGCTCGAGGACGTCTGGGGTCTTGACCTCCGCGTCGTCCAGCGCCCCTTCACGCTCGTCGGCGTGAACCCGGCACTCGACCAGTTCGCTGACCTCGCCGCCGACCTCAAGTCGGACGCCGAGACGAAGGCAACCCAGTCCGGGCGTGAGCTCGCCGAGCTTCGCGGCAAGGCGGACGCGGCCTAAGCAGCGCACCCGCCCTGCCCGGCCGCCGGCCAGGCAGACCACGGGCCTCGCTCACCGAGTGGCCTCTTTCGGGATGGGTTTCAGGGACGGGCTCAGCTGGCGACGTGGTGCGCTTTCCGGCGCTCCGCGAGCTTCTCGAACCAGCCGTTGACGAGCTGCGCGAGCACGCCAAGGGCGATGGCGGTGACCACGGCAAGCGCCATCATGAGGAGCGGGTTGCTCTGACTCCACGAACCGAACGCCGCGCCGATGAGCACCGCGTAGCCGACCCACACGGCGCTGGCCAGCACGGAGAGCGGCAGGAACCGCGGCATGGGCATGCGGGCGTCGGATGCGGCGAGCACGGTCGCGATGCGGCCCATCGGCAGGAGCCTGACCGTCACCATGACCCACTTCGGCCGGGTCTTGAGCTGGTCGCCGACCCGTGTGCGCACGGCGGTGAGCCGTCGCCCGTTCATCCAACTCCATTTGCCGAAGCCGATGCCTCGCGCGAGCCAGTACGTGCCGATGTCGCCCAGCACCATGCCGGCGACGCAGAAGACGAAGAGGCCGAACAGGTTGATGAGCGCCGTCCAGCCCTGGTCCCCGGCCGTCAGCGCGGAGAGCGCGACGACCAGCGACTGGCTGGGCAGGAACGTGACGACGCCGCCGATGAGCAGCACGAGCGCGGCCACCGCGAAGCTCCACCCGGAGCCGCGGAGGCCGAGCACCCACTCCGAGAGCTCTTCCACGCGCCCCTACTCTGGTGCCACGGCGTCTGCCGCGGCCTTCGCTGCGGCGGGCAGCGCCGCGAGGACTCGCTCGATGGCCGCGTCATCGTGGGCAGCCGACACGAACCACGCCTCGAACACGCTCGGCGGCAGGTTGACCCCAGCGTCGAGCATGGCGGCGAAGAACGGCGGGTAGCGCCAGGCTTCCTGGCGCTTGACCTCGTCTTCGTTGCGCGGGCCTCCTCCGGTGCCGGTCCAGCCGAGCGCCGCGCCGTCGCCGAAGGTGAAGCTGAAGAGGTTGCCGACGTTCTGCACCGAGTGGGCGACTCCGGCTGCCGTGAGCGCCTCCGACGTGGCAGTGCGGATGCGCTCCGCGGCGGCGTCGACCCGTGCGTACACGTCGGCGTCGGCAAGCGCGAGCGTCGCGATGCCGGCCGCAACCGCAACCGGGTTCCCCGAGAGGGTGCCCGCCTGGTAGACGGGGCCTTGAGGGGCGAGGTGGCTCATGATCTCGCGTGAGCCGCCGAGCGCCGCGACGGGCATGCCGCCGCCGATGACCTTGCCGTACGTGTAGAGGTCGGCCTGCCACCCACCCGAGGCCTCGCTCTTCTGCTCCTCACCCCACCAGCCGGCAGGGCCCGTGCGGAAGCCCGTGAGCACCTCGTCGCAGACGAGCAGTGCACCCTCGGCCGAGCAGAGCTCTGCGAGCGCGCGGTTGAAGCCGGGCTCAGGCGGCACGACGCCCATGTTGGCGGGCGACGCCTCCGTGATGACGGCGGCGATCTCGCCCGGATGCTCGGTGAACGCGGCACGCACGGCCTCAAGGTCGTTGAACGGCACGACGATGGTCTGCGACGTGATGGCCTCTGGCACCCCGGCAGAACCGGGGAGCGCGAGCGTCGCAAGCCCAGAACCGGCCGCCGCGAGGAGACCGTCGGAGTGCCCGTGATAGCAGCCGGCGAACTTCACGATGAGGTCGCGGCCCGTGTACCCGCGAGCGAGGCGAAGCGCCGTCATGGTCGCTTCCGTGCCCGTCGAGACGAGACGCACCTGCTCGATCGGGGCGATGCGCTCGACGACCAGCTCTGCGAGCTGGGTCTCAGCCGGAGTCGGCGCGCCGAACGAGAGCCCGCGGGCCGCGGCGTCCTGCACGGCGGCGACGACCGCCGGGTGCGCGTGCCCGAGCAGCATGGGGCCCCATCCGCTGACGAGGTCGACGTACTCGTTGCCGTCGACGTCGGTCAGGTACGGGCCCGTGGCCGAAGCTGCGAAAGGAGGGGTGCCGCCGACCGAGCCGTAGGCACGGACCGGGGAGTTCACACCGCCCGGAGTGACGTCGAGGGAGCGGGCGAACAGGGCTGCTGAGGCTGCGTGGTTCATCGTGCGTCCACTCTGCCATGGGCCGCCGACACTCCAGTGCCCGCCTGCAGGTTCAGGGTGCGGGCGAGCTCGCTCGCGTAGTAGGTGAGCACGGCGTCGGCCCCAGCGCGGCGGATGGAGGTGATGGATTCGGCGATCGCGCGGTCGCGGTCGATCCAGCCGTTCGCGGCGGCCGCCTCGATCATGGCGTACTCGCCGCTGACCTGATACGCCCAGACGGGAACGATCGACTCCGCGGCGACGTCGGCGAGCACGTCGAGGTACGAGCCCGCAGGCTTCACCATGACCACATCCGCGCCCTCGTCAATGTCGATGAGCGCCTCGCGCATGCCCTCGCGACGGTTCGCCGGGTCGAGCTGGTAGGTGCGGCGGTCGCCCTGGAGCTGCGAGTCCACGGCTTCGCGGAATGGGCCGTAGAAGGCGGACGCGTACTTCGCCGAGTAGGCGACGATCGCGACGTCGGTGTGCCCGGCCGCGTCGAGGGCCGCGCGCGCGCTGGCGACCTGGCCGTCCATCATCCCGGACATGCCGAGCATCGCGGCGCCCGCGTCTGCCTGGGCGATCGCCATCGCGTCGTAGCGTTCGAGCGTCGTGTCATTGTCGACGCGGCCGGCGGCATCCAGCACCCCGCAGTGCCCGTGGTCGGTGAACTCGTCGAGGCAGAGGTCCGTCTGCACGACGATGGCATCCCCGAACTCCTCCGCGAGCACATGCGCCGCGACGTTGAGGATACCGTTCGGGTCGGTGGCGCCCGAACCGACCGCGTCACGTGTCTCCGGCACGCCGAAGAGCATGACCCCGCCCACACCGAGCCCCGCCGCCTCATCGACGGCGCGACGGAGCGAGTCGAGCGAATGCTGCTGCACGCCGGGCATCGACGAGATGTCGATGGGCTCGCTGACCCCCTCGCGCACGAACAGGGGCAGGATGAGGTCGTTCGGGTGCACTCGCACCTCGCGGACCTGGCGGCGCACGGCGTCGCTCTGGCGCAGACGGCGGGGCCTGCGGCTCGGGGAGATCATGCGATCGTGTCCTTCCTCAACGTTCAGCGTCGGCTTCGCGACCGCGATCCGACCCTGCCTTCATTCCGATTCCGGCGCCGTGCTGCGATCGAGCAGCTCAGCGGTCGCCGGGAGTCTGACCGCGACCCTCGTCGAGCGCGGGGATGTCTTCCTTCGGCACGGGCTGGTTGTCGTGCTCTGCCTGCAGCTCGGCCTCGAACGCCCGGACCGCCTTGAGATCGATCGCCTCGGTCACTGGCATGTCGCTGCCGCTCGCGAGCCACTCGAGGCCGTCGAGCAGCGACGCGACCGAGCGCTGCTTCGCCACGACGTCGACGCGGAGGCCGAGCTGCCTGGCGTCCTTCGCGGTGCGCGGGCCGATCGCGGCGATGTAGATCTCGTCGGGGATGGGCGAGAACTGCTTGTCGACCTGCTCGGCCACGGATCCGCTCGTCACCAGGATCGCTCGGATCCGGCTGTTGCGGATGTCGTACTGGATGCTCTCCGCGGCGGGCACGCCCACCGTGCGGTACGCGACGACCGAGTCGACGAGGTGCCCGCGCCTCGCGAGCCCCTCAGCAAGCGTGGGACGTGCGACCTCCGAACGCAGCCAGAGCACGGAGATGGGAGGTTGGTGGCGCGCCGCCTCGGTCCACTCGAGCAGCAGGCCTTTCGCGGAGTTGTCGTGCGTGGGGACGAAGTCGACTCGGTAGCCAGCCGTCGTGAGCGACGCGGCCGTCGTCTCCCCCACCGCTGCGATGAGCGTGTGGTCCGGCACCTTCACGCCAAGCGAGTGCATGACGTCCGCTGCGGTGGCGCTCGTGACGGCCACCCAGTTGTAGTGACCGCTCTCGAGCAGTCGGATCTTCTCGGCAAGCACCCTCGAGTCGCTCTCGTTGGGGCTCGCGAAGTTGATGAGGGGGGCAGTGATCGGGAAGGCGGAGCGGGCCCGAACAGCTTCGGCCACGTCGCCGCCCCAGACGCCTCCACGGGGAACGAGGATCTTCCAGCCCTTCAGCGGTGCATCCATCGTGGCTCCTCCGTTCAGGCCATCAGCGCGAGCGCACCCTGATCGAAGAGGTCCGTCGAGATGAGCGTGACCAGTTCTGCCTGGGCGGCGTCGAGTGCGCGGGGGTCGGAGACCTCCACGGCACGTCTGCTGGACACCCGCGAAGATCCGTCTACTGCATACACGGTAGCCCACGCCTCGAGCTTTCCGTCGGCGTATCGCGCGGAGGCGCCGACGGGGGCGGCGCAACCGGCCTCGAGTGTCGCGAGAATGCCGCGTTCGACGAGGACCGCAGCGCGCGCCGTCGGGTCATCGAGCTGGGAGACGCCGGCAGGAGTTTCGCCGTCGCGAACTTCGATGCCGAGGCATCCCTGGCCTGGGGCGTTCGGGAAGGTCTCGAGGTCGAAGCGCTCGGTGATCGCCGCTGCGAACCCGAGGCGCTCCAGGCCCGCCGCTGCGAGCACCACGGCGTCGAGCTCACCGTCGGTCACGAAGCGGAGTCGCCGCTCGACGTTGCCTCTGATGTCGCGGATCTCGAGGTCTGGCCGCAGCGTCAGCAGCTGCGCCACGCGACGTGGCGAGCCGGTGCCGACCTTCGCGCCGTGCGGCAGCTGCTCGAGGGTGAGACCGGATGCGCCACCGAGCGAGCAGAGCGCGTCGCGCTGGTCTTCCCGCACCGGGTAGGCGGCAACGGTGAGGCCGGGGGCCTTGGCCGTCGGGAGGTCCTTCAGGGAGTGGACGACGAGGTCGCATTCACCTGCGAGGAGTGCGTCGCGGAGTTCACTCGCGAACACGCCCGTGCCGCCGAGCGACGACAGCGCCGCGCGGGTCACGTCGCCGTGTGTCGTCACGCGCACGAGCTCGGTCGGCTCGCCCGTGATGCGTTCGAGCTCCCGCGCCATGGTCGAGGTCTGCGCGACCGCCAGGGCGCTGCCCCTCGTGCCGATCCGGAGCGTCACGGCAGGAGTCCGGACACCGCCGGCTTGAAGCCGAGGCGCTTGTTCGCGCAGCAGCCGGGGCGGCACACGTCGAACCAGGGGCCGATGGTGGTCATCGCCGGGCGCTCTCCGACGGGGATCGCGTCGCGACGTTCGAGGACGAGGTCGACGAGGCCCTCGACGTACTTGGCGTGGATGCCGGGCGTGGGGGTCCTGCGGAACGCGAGTCCCGCATCCGCCGCGGAGTCCTTCGCCTCGTTGTCGAGGTCCCAGAGCACCTCCATGTGGTCGGAGACGAAGCCGATCGGCACGACGACAACCGCCTTGACGCCCTTCGAGGGCAGCTCCTCGATGACGTCGTTGATGTCGGGTTCGAGCCAGGGCTGCGAGGGCGGTCCGGAGCGCGACTGGTAGACGAGCTGCCAGGAGAGCTGCTCCGGCACCCGGCCGGCGAGCGTGGTGTCCTCGATGAGCTCCTGCTGCGCCGCAAGGGCGACGACCTCGGCGACAGCGAGGTGCTGAGCTGCGTACGCGCCGCTCTCGCCGAAGCCGGCGCCGGGAGGGCCCGAGTTCTCGGCGTCTGCCATGGGCACCGAGTGCGTCGTGAAGAGCACCTCGACCTCGGTGGCGAGGTCGAGTTCGCTGTGCTCCTGCGCGAGGCTGAGCACCGCGTCGCGGACACCCTCGATGAAGGGCGCCACGAATCCGGGGTGGTCGAAGAAGGCGCGCACCTTGTCGATGGTCAGCTGACCGCCGAGGCCCGAGTCCTCGAGCGCATCCGCGAAGTCCTCGCGGTACTGGCGGCAGCTCGAGAACGACGAGTAGGCACTCGTGGCGATCGCGATGAGCGTCGAGCAGCCCGCCTCGCGGGCATCGAGGAGCACGTCGTTGAAGTACGGTTCGGAGTTGCGATTGCCCCAGAAGACGGGCAGGTCGATGCCGCGGCGCTCGAGCTCTCGCTCGATGGACGCCTTCAGCTGGCGGTTCTGCTCGTTGATGGGACTCACGCCGCCGTAGTGGCGGTAGTGGTGGGCCACCTCCTCGAGGCGCTCGTCCGGGATGCCGCGACCGGCCGTGACGTTGCGCAGGAACGGGATGACCTCGTCCTGCCCCTCAGGTCCGCCGAAGGAGGCGAGCAGGATGCCGTCGTACGCGACGGGCTCGGTCGTGTGCTCCGGCCCGAACCTGGCGGCGTCGGAGGCTGCGCTGACGGCCGCGTTGACCTCGACGCGCGTGAACGTCGCGGGGTTGGGCTTGCGTCCGGGAGTGCGCTCGCCGGTCTGCCGCGGGGCGACGTCGGTCACTGCAGCACCTCGACGATCTCGGAGGTCTGCACGAAGCGACCCGTGTAGAACGGCACCTCTTCGCGCACGTGCCGCCGAGCGTCCGTCTGGCGCAGATCGCGCATCATGTCGACGAGGTTGAGCAGGTTGTCGTCCTCGAGGGCGAGCAGCCACTCGTAGTCGCTGATGCCGAAGGCCGCGACCGTGTTGGTGAGCGTCGACGTGTAGGACGAGCCTGCGCGCCCGTGCTCGGCGAGCATCTGGCGACGCTCATCCTCTGGAAGCAGGTACCACTCGTAGGAGCGCACGAACGGGTACACGGTGACCCACTGGCGCGGCTCCTTGCCAAGCATGTACGCGGGCATGTGGCGTGCGCTGAACTCCGCCGCACGATGCACGCCCACGATCTGCCACGACGGGGTCAGCGGTGCGATGAGCTCGCTGCGGCGGATCTGTCGAAGACCCCACTGCAGGCTCTCCGGCGCCTCGCCGTGCAGCCACACCATGAGCTCGCCGTCGTGTCGGAACCCGGAGACGTCGTAGAAGCCGCGAACCTTGACGCCGTTCTCTGCGAGCTCGGCCACGATGCCATCGAGCTCGTCGACGGCCTTGATGGCGTCTCGCCCTGAGAGCACGAGCTCGTTGAGGGTCTCGCGACGGAACACGGAGATCATCGTGTACTCCGTGAGCGTCGTGCCCCCACCCTGCTCTTCGTTGCCCGCATGCGCTTCTGGAGCGGCCTGCTCTGCCTGCTCTGCGGGGACTGCTGACGTTGCGTTGGGCTCGGCCGCGTAAGCCGGGACCTCGTTCGAGTGGGTCATGGTCCTATTCTACGAAATGTCGAGGAATGATTCGGGGTGCGCGTGACGAGCGCCGGGCAGCTCAGCGCGAGCGGCGGTACAGCGTGACGGCGGCCGTGATGCCGCCGGCCACGGCAACCGCTGCACCGGTCGCGAGACCCGCGAGCAGCAGCGGATTGTCTTCCTTCAGGCGCTGGATGCTGTGCCGCGTGGAGTTGAGGAGCTCGCGACCGCGGATGCGCGGGTCGACCTTCACCTCGATCGCGTCGAGCGTCGCCGCCAGCTCTCGCCGGGTCTTCTCGATATCGGCCTTCAGCTGGCCGTCATTGCGCTTGTCTTCCTTCTTCGCGAGGGTCGCCTCGCCGTTCTGCTCACTCATACTGTCCGAGCCCCTTCACTGCGTTGACATCCTGCTTGACGCTGGCGATCGTTCGCTCCGGCGCGAGCTTGCCCGCGCGCTTGAGCGCGACGTAGCCGGCGAGGCCGAGCACGATGACGAGCAGCAGGAACGCGCCTGCCACGATGAGCGCGGAGAGCCACGGCGCGAAGACCGTGTTGAGCCCGAGGACGGCAGCGGTCACGAGCACTGCCCACAGGGTGAGCGCGAAGAACGCCGCGGCGGCGAACAGGCCGACCGCGATGCCGTACTTCGTGCCCGTCGAGATGAGCTCCCGCTTGCCCTGCTCGACCTCGTCGCGCACGAGCTTCGTGAGGAGCTTGGGGACGTCGGTCACGAGCGTGCCGAGGCTCGCCCTCGACTTCGGGTTGGCCCTCGTGCGGCCGATGCCGGGGAAGGGCCCGCGGATCGGCGTCTTTTCTGACGACTCAGACATGAGTGTGTCGCTCTCTGCTGGGAGTGCTGGTTAGGATGCGTCGCTGCTCGGGTTGCCGACCGTGCCGGTGGGGGCCGGTGGCTTCGACTTCGAGGAGGAGCCCTTCTTGCCGTTGTCCTTGACCGCCTTCGTGACCTGCGCGGTCACGAGCTTCGCGCCGCTGACGGCCGCGTCTGCGACCTTCGGAGCGAGCTTGCGGGAGATCTCGTCGACCTCGGCGCGCTTGGCGCGGACGAGCTTGGTGTCCCAGACCGTGTGCGCGACCGAGGAGATCTGCTCATAGCGCTTGCGTCCCGCGCGAGCCCCGAGGACGTACCCGGCACCGAGGCCAAGCACAAACACGAACTTCTTCATGAAAACTCCTATCGTTCGCCGGTGCGCCCGCGACCGGTCGATCGGGCGCTGTGAAGCCACGAATCAAGCCTAGCCCCGCTCGGCATCTCAACTCGCGCTAAGCCTGTGCGTCCGCGGGGAACAGCCCGTCGACCGCACGGAGCACACCGGGCACGACGCTCGCAAGCCCCGTGCCGTCGATCCAGGTGCCCGCGAGCGCGAGACCGACCGACGCCTCCGCCGCCGAGCGTGCGCCGCGCAGCGTCTCAGCGCGGCCGAGCCGTGCCGCAGGAGCTGGAAGATGCCACACCTGCCTCGCCATGGCCACGACATCGTCGGCGGCGATGGCGGTTCCGAGCAGGCGACCGGCGTCGGCGCAGGCGAGGGCGAGAAGCTGATCGTCGTCGAGTCCACCGGTGAGCGGCTCGGCTCCCCCGCTCACCTCGGGGCCGTACGAGAGGCGGAGCACGTGCATCCCCGCGCCTGCCGCCGCCTCCTGCCAGGCCCACTTCGCAGTGACGTGGGTAAGCGCCTTCGCGCGGATGCTCGTGCTCGGGTCGCCGACGAGCACTCCGGTTCCACGCGGTCGGGCATCGAGCTGCGGGGCGCGGACGAGCAGGGCGACGACCTCGGCCGGCACGGGGCGTTCGCCCGGTGACGCCGGCTCCGATGTCGGGACGGCGACCGTCGACAGAATGCGCTGCACCAGCACGCTCGCCCCGTCTTCGAGCTCCACGCTCCAGGACTCGTCGCCGGAAGACAGCCCCGCGTGCTCCCGCATGACCACGACGCGCGTGCCGAGGCGCACCTCGACGCCGAGCTCGGCGAGCTCGCGCTCGAGCAGCGCCACGACCCGGTGCATCCCGCCTGTGACGGTGCGCACGGCAGCACCCGGGGGCGCGCTCTTGCGCAGCGCTGCGACGGCGCCTGCGAGCGAGCCGTGCTCGAGGAGGCGATCGGCGAGGCCGGGGACGAGCACTCGGTGGTCGAGGTCCGAAGGGTCGAGCGAGTAGACGCCGCGAGTGACCGGCGCCACGAGCCGTCCGAGCACGATCGGCCCCATGCGGGCGAGGACCAGCGCCTCGAGGTTGCGCGCGTCGGCACCGATCTCCGGATCGAGCCGCCGATCGCGCTCGAGCTCGGCGATGCCTGCGTCTCCGACCGCCGCGTGCACGGCCGCCCGAGCCTCGGCGTCGAGCAGCGACGCCTCGCCGGGAATCCCGAGAAGTCCCCCCGCCGGCATGGGCGCGGCCGTGCCGTCTGTCACCACCCAGGATCCGAGCGCGCGCGGTTCGGCGACGTCGTCGAGCATCCCGAGCTCCTGGAGGAGTGCCGCGAAGGCGCCACCCTTCGTCGCGAACGCCTCAGCGCCGATGTCGATCGGCAGGTCGCCGAGGTGGGCACGGCGGATCATTCCGCCGAGCTGGTCTCGGGCCTCGACCAGAAGCACCCGGACGCCGCGGCTCGCGGCGCGCCTCGCGGCGAGCATCCCGGCGATGCCTCCGCCGATGACGAGGAGTTCGGGCTGCGCCGGGTGTCGCTGGTTCACTCGACCCGACCGCCATTCGGCAAGGAGTGCGCGAACTCCACGAGTCCGGTCAGGACGGCAGGGTCTGCCGAAGGGGGGACCCCGTGGCCGAGGTTGAGGATGTGGGCTGGCGCGGAGTTGCCGCGTCGGACCACGTCGCGCACGTGCGCCTGGAGCACCGCGTCACCCGCGCCGAGCACGGCTGGGTCGACATTGCCCTGCAGCGGCACGTTGCCTCCGAGTCGACGCGAGGCCGCATCCAGAGTGATGCGGTCGTCGACACCCATGACATCGGCGCCGATCGCGTGCATGTCCGGCAGCAGCTCGGCCGTGCCGACGCCGAAGTGGATGGTGCGAACACGCTCACCGCCGGGGGTCCGCAGGGCTTTCACGCGCTCGAGCGCGAGCCCGCTCGAGGCGGCGATCGACGTCTGGTACCGGTCGCGGCTCAGCGACCCCGCCCAGGAGTCGAACAGCTGCACGATGCTCGCGCCAGCCCGGACCTGCGCCTCCAGGAAGGCGGCGGAGAGCTCGGCGATCGCGCCGGAGAGGTCAGCCCACGCCTCGGGGTCCGCCTGCATGAGCGTGCGTGTGCGGAGATGGTCCTTCGACGGGCCGCCCTCGACGACGTACGCGGCGACCGTGAACGGGGCGCCTGCGAAGCCGATGAGCGGGGTCGCGCCGAGTTCCGCGACCGTTAGGGACACCGCGTCCGAGATGGGAGCGAACAGCTCCGGACTGATGCGCTCCCGAACGCGGGCCGCGAACTCGTGCGCCTCCTTCGAGGTCCGCACCGGGTTCTCGAAGACCGGGCCCGTGCCCGGCACGATGTCGACGGCCTCGCCGATGAGCTTGAGCGGCACCACGATGTCGCTGAAGAAGACCGCCGCGTCGACACCGTGCCTGCGCACGGGCTGCAGCGTGATCTCCGCGGCGAGCTCCGGGCGGAGGCAGGAATCGAGCATCTCGATCCCCGTGCGCAGCTCGCGGTACTCCGGCAGCGAACGCCCCGCCTGCCGCATGAACCACACCGGCAGCGTCTCGGGGCGCTCGCCGCGTGCCGCCCGGATGAGCGGCGCGTCGGCCGTGAGGCCGGAAGAGAGGGGGTGCGAATCGCTGAGTGGGAGGGGTGCGGGAGCTGTCTCGGTCACCACACCATTCTCTACCCGGCACTCGAGCGGGGAACACAGCCTGCCACCGCGCGCATCTCGACCTATTCCCGGACCGCAAGCAGATTAAGGGAAGGTATGGCTCAGAAGCGGATGCGCCAAGAACTTCTACAATAAGTAATCGTGTTGCTGTGTCTGAGTGCCAATCACCGCACCGCGAGCTTCCCAGTTCTTGAAAAGCTCGCGGCCCGCGAGGACGGCGAACTAGAGTCCGCGCTCCGCGGCGCCCCCGGTGTCGACGGAGCCATCGTGCTGGCCACCTGCAACCGCTTCGAGATCTACCTCGACATCGACACGGCCCAGCCCGTCGCCCCGGAGCTCATGCCGACCATCGCATCGGCACTCGACGTCTCGGTCGAGACGCTCCGCGCCAACATGGCCGTCATCCACGACACCCAGGTGCCCGAGTACCTCTTCGCAGTCTCGAGCGGCCTCGAATCCGTCGTCGTCGGCGAGGGCGAGATCTCCGGCCAGGTTCGCCGAGCGCTCGAGGAATCGCGCGCCGCCGGAATGTCGACCTCCCAGCTCGAGCGCCTCTTCCAGTCGGCGTCCACCACGTCGCGCGGCATCAAGTCGGGCACGAAGCTGCAGAGCGCCGGCCGCTCGCTGGTTCGCCTCTCCCTCGAGCTCGCGGCGTCTCAGATCGCTGACTGGAGCACAGCGCAGGTTGTGCTCGTCGGCACCGGCTCGTACGCCGCCGCCTCCTTGAAGGCGCTCCAGGACCGCGGCGTCACGCGCGTCGGTGTCTACTCCCCCTCGAACCGCGCCCACAAGTTCGCGGAGCGAGACGGGGTCTTCGTCATCGACCGCGAGAACCTCCCCGAGTACCTGTCGAACGCCGACCTCGTCGTCACCTGCTCAACTGCCGACACGGTGGTCATCGACTACGACCTCATACTCGGAGCCCGCCTCGCGCCCGGCTGCGCCGAGTCGACGCTCATCATCGACCTCGGCATGCCCCGAAACGTCGACCCGGCCGTCGGGCGCCTCGACGGCGTCTCGGTGCTCGACCTCGAGACCATCCGCATCCACGCTCCCCTCGAGGAGCTCGGCGCAGCAGATGAAGCCCGCTGCATCGTCTCGCGCGCCGCCAGCGAGTTCGTCGAGCAGCAGGCCGAGACGAGCGTTGCCGAGGGCATCGCCGCGCTCCGCTCGCACATCACCGACATCGCACGCGCAGAGACCGAGCGCGTTGCCAGCAAGGACGATGCCGGGGTCGCCGAAGCCGCCCTGCGTCGCCTCGCGAACACGCTCCTGCACAGCCCGTCAGTGCGCGCCAAGGAGCTCGCCCGTGCCGGCCGCGGCGACGAGTACCTCGACGCCATCGAGCTGCTGTTCGGCATCACCGTCGAGCGCGCAGCCCCGAAGACGCCCGCAGCACCCGCTCTCCCGACGCCGCTTCCCCGCGTCGCCGACGCGGAAGACGATGGGGCCCTCGAGTGCCCCGTCCACACGTCCTAGCACCGAAGCCTCTGCCCGCGCCCTGGCTCGGGTGACCCGTTCCGCGGCCCTTCGGCCTGCCCCGGACTCGAGGCCCCGGTCCTCGCGTCGATCTTCGTTCCGGTGCCATGCCCATACCGGACGCGGGCGCGACTCGGGATGGGAAACTCTCTGTCTTGTGGGAAGTTTCCCTCAACGAGGTGACTCTGCCAGCCCGAAAGCGCAGCCGGCGACCGAGATGACGGGTGCAGCGGCTCGACCGCCGAATGCACGGCCACGCGGACCGGCTGACGCTCATCCTCGAACTCGCGAGGGACAATCGTCGGGCGCTGGCAAGCTCGGGCGCCGCGCCTCGTCGGAACCCGCGGCGAGCGTTCCGAGCCGACGGCCAGGTGCACGCTCCGTCGATGGGAACCCTTGCGAATGCTCCGCGATCACCGTTCGAAACTGCTCACTGCCGCCGCTGCCCTGACTGCGCTGCTGGCGCTCAGCGGATGCGCGGGCGGCGGGCAGGATGGCGACGTCGCGCCTGATGAGGGGATGCAGGCGCCGGGCACGGCGATTGCGGACGCGCTGACGGAGAACGAGATGGGTGGGACGCTCGATTTCGGGGCGCTCCTGCCAAGCGGTGCGACTGGCGCCGTCATCGCCTGCCCTGCTGACACGGTCGACACGCTCGCCGAGAGCACCGGCATCGACGCGGGCAATTTCGAGCTGGCCGATGGCACGCTTCCCGTCGCCGACGGCTCGTTCGCGCTGCTCTTCGGTGATGCAGAAGACCGCATCACCTCGTCGGCGGTGTACGCGGCGGACTCGGTGGACCTGTGCGCGGGCGATGCTGTCGCATCCACCTACCTGGGCTCCGGGGCGCTGGTCATGCTGTCGAAGGTCGGTGACATCTGGACGCCGAACGGCGTCGAGTAACCCCTCGTCGGCGAGGTACGCGCGGGGACGAGGACACCCCTCGCGATGGAGTCGGCTCCGTCACGAGGGGTGTCCTTGTCGAGGCGTGGGCCGCCTGGGCCTGCTACCAGATGGTGACGCGTGCCTCCGGGGCGAGCCAGAGGGCGTCGTTCTCGGTGACGTCGAACGCGTCGTAGAAGGCATCCACGTTGCGCACGATCTGGTTGCAGCGGAATTCGGCCGGCGAGTGCGGGTCGACGGCGAGCAGCAGCTTGGCGTATTCGGGCCGAGCCTTCTGCTGCCAGGCCTGCGCCCAGCTGAGGAAGAATCGCTGCGCGGCGGTGAGGCCGTCGATGGTGTCTTCGTCGTCTGGGCTGAAGCCAGCGTGGGCGCGGTAGGCGCGGTACGCCTTCCAGGCGATGCCGAGTCCGCCGAGGTCGCCGATGTTCTCACCGATCGTGAGCTCGCCGTTGACCTTCTGACCTTCGGTGCCCTCCGGGGAGAGCTCGTTGTACTGGTCGATGAGGGCGCGCGTGCGCTGCTCGAACGCGACGCGGTCGTCGGCGGTCCACCAGTCCTCGAGGCGGCCGTCTCCGTCGTACTTCGAGCCCTGGTCGTCGAAGCCGTGCCCGATCTCGTGGCCGATGACGGCACCGATCGCGCCGAAGTTCGCGGCGGGGTCACGGTGCTCGTCGAAGAACGGCAGCTGCAGGATGGCGGCTGGGAAGACGATCTCGTTCTCGCCCGGCGAGTAGTAGGCGTTGACGGTCTGCGGTGGCATCATCCACTCGTCGCGCCGAACAGGGGTGCCGAGCTTCGCGAACTCGTAGGCGGCCTCGTAGACGGATGCGCGGCGCGAGTTGCCGACGACGTCGTCGTCCTTGATCTCGAGGTCGGAGTAGTCGCGCCACCGGTCGGGGTAGCCGATCTTCGTGACGAACTTCTCGAGCTTGTCGAGGGCGCGCTGACGCGTCTCGGGGCTCATCCACTCGAGTTCGGTGATGGATGCGCGGTACGCGCCGGTGAGGTACCCGACGAGTTCGAGCATCTTGGCCTTCGCGGTCGGCGAGAAGTGCCGCTCGACATATGCCTTGCCGATGGCCTCCGCCAGCTTGCCTTCGGCGTGGCCCGTGCCGCGCTTCCAGCGCTCCCGCTGCTCCGGCGTGCCCTGGAGGGTCTTGCCGTAGAACTCGAAGTTGGCTGCGGAGGTCGAGGGGGCGAGGATGCCCGAGTACTGGGATGCGATGCCCCAGACGAGCCAGTCGCGCCAGGCCTCGAGGCGATCTTCGGTGAGGAGGCCGGCAACGCCCTCGAAGAAGTCGGGCTGACGCACGATGACGCGGTCGAGGGCCCCGGCGGGTGCACCCCAGCGGCCCGTCCAGTCGGCGAAGTCGACGTTGGAGTAGGCGGCGCTGAGCTCGTCGAAGGTGCGCGGATTGTAGGCGAGTTCCGCTTCGCGCGACTTCACGACGTCCCAGTGGAGCCCCGCGATCTCGGTCTCGAGAGCGAAGACCCGCGCGGCGCGCTCCTCCGCGTCGGGGAGACCGGCGAGGCCGAGCATGCGGGCGATGTGCGCCCGGTACTGCTCGCGGATCTCCGCGTACTGCTCCTCGCGGTAGTAGCTCTCATCCGGCAGGCCGAGGCCGGACTGCTCGAAGTAGAGGGCGTACTCGGCGGGCGACTTGAGGTCGGGGTAGACGTACGCCGACACGAAGGAGCCGAGGCCCGTGCGCTCGAGGTCGCCGAGCACGGCGAGGAACTCGTTGATCGAGGAGGCGGCGAGGGCGCGGTCGATGTCGGGGCGGACCGGGTCGAAGCCGAGGGCCTCGAGCTTCTCCTCATCCATGAACGCCGCGTAGGCGTCGGCGGCCTTGCGGAGCTCTGAACCCGGCTCGGCGTCCTTGCCGCTCTCGAGGATGTCGAGGACCGCCTTCTCGGCGTCTTCGCGCAGCTGGATGAAGCTGCCGTAGGCCGGCAGGTACGCGGGCACTTCCGTGGCGGCGATCCACTTGCCGTTGGTGTGCCGGAACAGGTCGTCGGCGGGGCGGACCGAGGCGTCGAGCGCCTCCAGGTCGATGCCCGAGGGGAGCTGCTCGGATGCGGGAGCGGTGGAGGCGAGGTCGTCCGTCTGTGACATGCCTCTCAGGCTAGGACACACCACCGACACTGACGCTGGGATCATCTCAGGGCGAACAGGTAGCGCGGTCGGCTTGCCGACGCTCTGCGACAATGACCTGGTGCGCGCATCCGACGGCCCCTCCCCGCGTGACCGCACCGACGCTCGCACCCTCGACCGCAGCATCCTGACGCTCGCAGTGCCCGCGTTCGGAGCACTCGTCGCGGAGCCGCTCTTCCTCCTCACCGATACGGCCCTCGTCGGCCACCTGGGCGACACCGCCCTCGCCGGCCTCGGCGTCGCCGCGACGATCCTGCACACGGTCGTCGGCATCATGGTCTTCCTCGCCTATACGACGACTCCCGTCGTGGCTCGTCTGCTCGGCTCAGGCGACCGGCCGGGGGCGATCCGCGCCGGCATCGAGGGGATGTGGCTTGCCGCCTTCTGCGGCCTCGTGCTCCTGGTGGTCGGCCTGCCGCTGAGCGCGCCCCTCGTCGGCGTCTTCACGAGTGACCCCGGCGTCATCGAGGCGGCGAACACCTACCTGTCGCTCAGCCTGTGGGGCCTCCCGGCGATGCTGCTCGTGATCGCCGCCATGGGCCTTCTGCGCGGGCTGCAGAACACGAAGGTGCCGCTCGTCGTCGCCATCGCGGGCTTCGCCGTCAACGCGGCGCTCAACGCGGTCTTCATCTACGGCTTCGGCTGGGGCATCGCAGGCTCGGCGATCGGCACGGTCATCGCGCAGTGGGGCATGGCCATCGTCTACATCGTCATCGCGATCCGGGCGGGCCGGGAGCTCGGCGTCTCTCTGCGGCCCGGCATCGGCGACCCGCGCATCGTGTTCTCGGCCAACGCGTTCATGGTGCTCCGCACCCTCACGCTGCGCGCGTCGCTCGTGGTGCTGGTCTGGGCAGCCGGCCAGCAGGGGGTGGCGGAGCTCGCGTCACTGCAGATCCTGCTCTCGATCAACAGCCTCATCGCGTTCACCCTCGACGCGCTGGCGATCGCCGGCCAGGCCATGGTCGGCCACGCGCTGGGCGCGGGCGAGATCAAGAAGGTGACGGCGATCTCTCGCCGCCTCAAGCAGTGGGGCTTCTGGTTCGGCGTGATCCTCGCGGTCGTCTTCGCGGCCCTCGCGTGGGTGCTCGGGTACGTGTTCACGAGCGACCCGGCGGTCTTGGCGCTCCTGCCCATCGGGCTCCTCATCCTCGCCGCCGGCACGCCGATTGCCGGATTCGTCTACGTGCTCGACGGCATCCTCATCGGGGCTGGCGACGTGCGCTATCTCGCCCTCGCCGGCATCCCTCCGCTGCTCGTGCTCGTCGCAGGGGTCGCGATCGTGCTGCCGCTCGGGATGCAGGGAGCCGCGGGGCTCGGACTGCTCTGGGCGTCCTACGCCGTCGGCACGATGGGCGCACGCGCCCTTGTGCTGGGCGCCCGCGAGCGCGGAACGAAGTGGCTGGTGCCGGGAGCGGCCAGGTAGCTGTTCCTGCCCCCAGCGCGAGAAGTGCTCGCGCGCCGCTGCGGCGGGCGCTAGGTTCGCGTCATGGTCCCATTCGAAAGCCTGCTCGCCTTCGCTGTCGCGTCGGTGCTGCTCATCCTGATCCCGGGACCGAGCGTGCTCTTCGTCATCGGGAGGTCGATCGCGCTCGGTCGCCGTGCGGGCGTGCTGAGCGTGGTCGGCAACGCGATCGGCATGATCCCGGCGGTCCTCGCCGTGGCCCTCGGCGTGGGGGCGCTTGTCGCGTCGTCGGTGCTCGCGTTCACGATCATCAAGATCGTCGGCGCCGTCTACCTCGTGTGGCTCGGTGTGCAGGCGATCCGGAACCGCAACGCGCATCTGACCGCGGAGGCTCCCCGACCCGCGAGCGCCGTCAGGCTCCTCCGGCAGGGCTTCATCGTCGGCAGCACGAACCCCAAGACGATCGCGTTCTTCGTGGCGGTGCTGCCGCAGTTCGTGTCGCCGGGCGCCGGTCCGGCCTGGACGCAGCTCCTCGAGCTCGGCCTCTGCTTCCTGCTGCTCGCCCTCATCTTCGACGGCACGTGGGCGCTCACCGCCGGAACGGCCCGCGCGTGGTTCGCGAAGTCGCCGAAGCGCATCTCGGGCATGTCCGCAACGGGCGGGGCCATGATGATCGGGCTCGGCGGGGTGCTCGCCCTGTCGGGAGCGAAGAGCTAGGCCGCGCCCTCCGGCGCGTCTGCGAGCGGTCGACGCAATCGGTCGCCGATCCCGGGGATCACCCACCGTGCAGCGATCGACGAGACGGCGACGAGTGCGACGAATCCCGTGATGAGCTTGTCCGCCAGCGAGTTGACGAGGTTCGACCCCAGCACGGCGAGGCCCTGGGGCTGCCCCAGCATCTGCAGCGTCCAGACGATGCTCTCCCCGGCATGGCCCACTCCGCCGTGGAACAGGCTGAGCAGGAGCGGAACCGCGACCGCAGAGCACGACAGCGCGACGAGGATCGTCAGGATGAAGTAGCGAGGGAGCGTCGACGCCATGCCGAAGCGGCGCGCCCCGTAACCCCAGACGAGAGCGCCGACGAGGTTCACGAGCGAGAACCAGATCGAGTGGGGTCCGCTGAGCCACACACCGCCGGTGTTGGTGACGATCGCGACGGCGACGCCAGCCCACGGGCCGACGACGATGGCCGTGACCGCTGTCCCGATCATGTCGAAGAACAGGGGCAGGCGCAGGAAGTTGACGATGAGATGGCCGGCGAGGTTCAGCAGGATGCTCGCCGAGATGATGAGGATGATCTGCCGCGGCCCGAGCTGTCGGCGCGTGCGCGCGTCGCTGGCGGTCTGCGTGCCAGGTGCGGTGCCCACGGCCAGGGGCCGTCCGCTCAGCTGCTCGCCTGCCGGCTGGGACTCCTCGGCCTCGGGCGGGACGGCATCCGGCCCCTCCGCTCTCGTCCCCTGCACCGCCAGTTCGGCGTGTGCCGACGCGATGGCGCCGCCAGCCCTGGCGACCCACTCGGGGATCGTCGCTGGCGGGGCACCCAGCACTTCCACGATCTCGCCGATGAGTCGCGCGTCGAGCCGAGATCTGCCGGGTCGGAAGGCCTCGAACACCGTGGTCCGGGCTGGACCCGACGCATCGGAGCCAGCGCTGCGACGGTTGGCCTGGATGCGCGAGGCGATCTCCGCGAAGGGCATGCTGCCCGACTCGGCTCGCAGTCGGCGGAGGTCCGCGACGACCGCATCGCAGGTCTCACGATCTGCATCCGCCACGATGAACCTCCCCGCCCAGGCTGAGGGCTGCCTTCCGATCATCACCGTACCAGCGCGGGAAAGCCGGATATCGCGGCCCGGTGTCGGCCGGCTTCTTGGTCCGTCGGCGCCTGAATGCCGTCACTCCGGTCCCTGCCGGACACCGGCGCGCGTGGCCGTACGTCGCGTCTCGAACGACTACCCTCGACGGGTGCGTCTTGTCATTGCGAACTGCAGCGTCGATTACATCGGCCGCCTCACCGCCCACCTGCCCATGGCCCCTCGCGTGCTCATGCGCAAAGCTGACGGCAGCCTCCTCGTGCACTCCGACGGGGGCAGCTACAAGCCGTTGAACTGGATGAGCGCGCCCTGCTCGATCGTCGAAGAGGCACCGGATGCGACCCAGGCCGACGCCGGCGTCACGGCGCTCTGGCGGGTCACGCAGACGAAGACCGGCGACCAGCTGCTCGTCACGATCGGCGAGGTCTTCAGCGACCATTCGCACGATCTCGGCAAGGACCCGGGGCTCGAGAAGGACGGGGTCGAGGCGCACCTGCAGAAGCTGCTCGCCGACCAGATCGAACTGCTCGGTGAGGGGCACGCGCTTGTGCGCCGCGAGTACATGACGGCCATCGGTCCCGTCGACATCCTCGCGCGTGACGAGACCGGCGCATCCGTGGCCGTGGAGATCAAGCGACGCGGTGGCATCGACGGCGTCGAGCAGCTCACGCGCTACCTCGAGCTCATGAATCGCGACCCGCTGCTCGCCCCCGTCTCCGGTGTGTTCGCGGCGCAGGAGATCGCCCCGCAGGCCCGCACGCTGGCTGAGGACCGCGGCATCCGCTGCGTCATCCTCGACTACGACGAGATGCGCGGCGTCGACCCACGCCACATGCGCCTGTTCTGACGGGCCACCCCGGCCGTTCAGCTGTCTGTCGCCTTGCGCTCGGGTGCTTCTCACTACACTGGCTCGGACATGACGCACACAAGCTCCACTGAAATGACCGGTCCGGTCCCCACCGCACCCCAGTCGACCGAGGTCGTCCAGCCGGCAGCGACGCCGGGAACGCGACGGGTCGACCTCGAGCGCGGAACCGGCATCGCCCCGTACACGGCTGTCCTCTGGGATCTCGACGGCACCATCAGCGACTCGGCGCCCGGCATCCTCAACAGCCTGCGCGCCGTGCTCTCGAGCTACGGCCTCCCGATTCCCGGAGACGCCGAGCTGCTGAAGCACGTCGGCCCGCCCATCCACGAGACGTTCGCCGCCTACGGGCTCGACCCGATCGAGGCCACCGAGCGCTACCGCACCATCTACCGCGAGTCGGATTCGTTCATCGGCGACCCGTACCCGGGTATCCTGCAGGTCATCCGCGACGTGCACGCGGCGGGTATCCCGCAGTCGACGGCGACGAGCAAGCCGGAGAGCTCCGCGGCGGTCATCCTGGACAGCTACGGCGTCGCCGACCAGTTCCTCACGATCACGGGAGCCTCGGACGACGAGGTGCGCTCGGCGAAGGCCGACGTCATCGAAGAGGCGCTCAGGCGGCTCGACGTCGCGGGCGTCGACCTCAGCAACGTGCTCATGATCGGCGACCGCTTCTACGACGTCCAGGGGTCAGCGGAGCACGGCGTGCCCGCCGTCTACGTGTCCTGGGGGTACGGACGCCTGGGTGAGGAAGCGGGCTCGGTGGCGGTCGCCGATTCTGCCGAGCGGCTTCGCACCTTCCTCGCTCTCGACTGACCCCCGCGGCTCCCGCCGCTTTGTCGGTGCTGCGTCGTATCCTCATGGCATGCGCGTAGAGAGCTCTTTCACGATCGAAGCCTGGGATGCGAACGGCCGTGCCGTCGGCATCGAGACCGCAGCCCCGCTCGGGGGTGCGTTCATCGTCCGTGCCATCTCGGGGGGTGACATCGAGGGGCGCAGCGAAGTGCTCTTCGCGGGTGCCTTCAACGAGAAGCACGGGTCCGGCACCTACGTCGCGATCGACGCCTTCGAGGGCACGATCGCCGGCAAGTCGGGCACGCTCGCCTTCTGGCACGCGAACACGGTCGCGAGGGGCCGTCCGGCCGCGGGCGGCGGGCTGCTCCACATCGTGCCCGACTCGGGCACCGGAGAGCTGGCGGGTGTGAGCGGCACCGGCGAGATCATCGCCCGCGGTGACGACCACACGCTCGTGCTCGAGATCCGGTTCGACGACACCGACGAGGTCGAGATCGACGGCGAGGTGTTCGCGGGCGAAGTCGAGGCGGGCACGTCCGAGCCCTCGGCCTGACCGGAAGTCGCGGTCCGGTGCCGAAGCAAGCGGGAGGAGCATCCGCGCCCCCGAACCCGTTCACGCCGTCCTTCGGGGTCACGCCACCGCTGCTCGTCGGGCGGTCTGCGATGCTGGCCTCCTTCGAGGCGGCGATCGACGGCACTCCCGGGGAGGTGGGGCGGGCGACCCTCGTCACCGGTCTGCGCGGGGTGGGCAAGACCGTCATGCTCAACGCGCTCGAGGACATCGCAGTGTCGCGCGGCTGGCTCGTCATCTCCGAGACGGCCACCAAGGGACTCGCGGAACGCATCACCACCGAGGCCCTCCCGAAGCTGCTCGCCGAGCACGACCCGCGGGCCAGCAAGCGGCGCATCACAGGAGTCACGCTGCCGATGAGCTCCGGCGGGTTCATCTCGACCGTCGAAGACCGGCACAGGCCAGTCGCCAACCTGCGATCGCAGCTGACGGCACTCACGGGCCTCCTCGCGCCGAACGGCACCGGCGTCCTCATCACGGTCGACGAGATCCACCGAGGTGCCATCGACGACCTCCGCGAGATCACGACGGTGGTGCAGCATGCCTTCCGCGAAGGCCTTGACGTGGCCTTCGTCGGGGCTGGCCTCAAGCCGAACATCAACGAGCTGCGCAGCGACCGGATGCTCACGTTCCTCCGCCGCGCGCACGTTCAGGAGCTCGGGCAGCTCAGCTACGAGGCCTCAGCACGAGCGCTCTCGGAACCCATCGTCGGCGGGGGTCGCAGCATCGACGACGAGGCGCTCGACTACGCCGTGCGGGGCACGCAGGGGTACCCGTTCCTCGTGCAGTTCATCGGCTCGAAGTCGTGGCAGGAGGCCGGCGGCGCCGAGCGCATCGACCTTCAGCACACGCGTCGCGCTGTCCGCCTCGCGCGGCAGGCGATGGGCCAGTACATCTACGAGCCGACGCTCGCGGCCCTGTCCGTCGGCGACCGCACCTACCTCGCCGCGATGGCGAGCGACGACGGTCCATCGCTCTCGAGCGAGATCCGCCAGCGGATGCGCGCGAAGGCAGGCTACGTCGGTGTATACCGGCAGCGTCTCATCAACGCCGGCATCATCGAACCGGCGGGCTACGGCCGTGTGCAGTTCACGACGCCGTACCTGCGCGAATACCTGCGCGAGCATGTGGTGAGCGAGGCGATCGCGCTCCCCCAGGGCCGCGCGTTCCCACCCCCGCCTGCCGACGACGAGTAGCGAGGCCGAAGGGCTCAGCCCAGGGCCGCTCAGGGAACGCGCACGCCCGTGAACGGGGTGGCGCGGCGCAGCTCGAAGCCGAGCTTCTCGTAGGCGGTGATGGCGCCCGTGTTGCTGGCCGCGGCGTGCATGAGGGCCTGGTCGCCGCGTTCCTGGATGTGGAAGGCCACGTCGAGCACGAGGCGGGAGGCGAGGCCCTGGCGTCGGTAGTCGGCGTCCGTGGCGACGGCGCTGATCTCAGTCCATGCAGCCGGGTGGAGCCGCTCACCCGCCATGGCGACGAGCTTCCCGTCGCGGCGGATGCCGATGTAGCGCCCCATCACGTACGTGCGCGGGAGGAACGGACCTGGCTGGTTCCGCTCGACGAGCGCCAGCATGTCATCGGCGTCGTCGGCACCGAGTTCGACGACCTCCTCGTCCGGCTTGGTCTGCAGGCGCGGCGTCTGCACGAGCTGCACACCTTCTCCGCGCCAGGTCTGCGCCCATCCGGACGGAACCTCCGGGTCTGCGTGCGAGATCGCGAGCTCGGCCCCCGATCCCAGGAGCTCGGCGATCGCGTCCCACACGTGCGGCTCATCCCAGGAGCGCACACCGAGGAACGGCGATACGTCCGCCGGGTATCGCTTCACGAGGTCCCCGCCGATCGCGAGGTGCGCGTGAGCACCGGTCAGCGAGTGCCAGGCGGGGTTGTCGAGCACAGAGGTGGAGGCGATGGCGGTGTCGGTCATGTGGTCCTCGAGACAGTGGATGTGTCTCCGATTGTCACGCACGCGAGGGCCACCCCCGCGCGGCGTGACCGACCGTTACGGCTGGTTGCCCCGCTGTGTCGTCCTCCGTCGTCAGACGCCGAGCTGCGAGCGAAGCGCCTGCACGTGCCCATCGGGGTCGACGTCGTAGGCCACGTACGACAGCTTGCCCGCTGCGTCGACGATGAAGCTCGAGCGGATCACGCCGGTGCCCGCGATGCCGGCGACGGGACGCTCGCCCCACGCGCCCCACTCCATCGCGGTCGCCCCGGAATCGCTGAGCAGCGAGTACGGAACCTGCTGCTCCTCGCCGAAGATCGCGAGTTCTCGCGGCTGGTCCAGTGAGATGCCGAGCACGGTGACGCCAGCGCCACTCAGGGCGTCGAAGTTGTCGCGGAAGTCGCACGCCTGCTGCGTGCACTTGGTCGTGCCCGCCTTCGGGTAGAAGTAGACGACGACGGGCGACCCGGTGAGGTCACTGAGCCGGATGATCTCGCCGTGCTGGTCGGTGAGCGCAAAGTCGGGGGCGCTGTCGCCGACGCTGAGAGTGGTGACCAAGATTGCTCCTCGCTCGGGAATCTGACGTGCCGACTCTAGCGAGCGCGCATCCACACTCTCCTGGGAACAGCGAACGGGCCGCCACCCCACCGGCGAACGAGGGGCAGGCGGCCCGCAGGCCTTCGGTCGAGCTGTCGGTCGGGTGCGACTAGACCTCGACGGTGATGCCGAAGGCCTCGGCGAGGCGTAGGATCTTGCGCGCGCGGCCGAGGCGGGGCAGGTCGCTGCCGTCACGGACGACGCCGCCAGCAGCGTCGAAGTCTGCGAGGAACTCGCGGGCCCAGAGGATGTCGCTCGTCTGCGGGCAGATGACCTCGTTGACGACGGCGGTCTGCTCGAGGCGGAGGCAGAGCTTGCCGGTCATGCCGTGCTCGAGCGTCCACTCGGACTCGTTGCGCAGGACGCGGAGGCTCTCATCGGTGGTCGGTCCGTCGACGGGGCCGGGCAGGCCTGCCGCCTTGGACGAGACGGTGAGGCGCGAGCGGGCGTAGGCCATGGCCTCGCGGGTCGCCCACATGCCGGTGTCGCGACGGAAGTCACCGCTGCCGAAGGCAAGACGGAAGGAACCGTCGGCGCGGGCGATGTTCGTGGCTTCCTCGAGTCCGAGTGCCGATTCGATGAGCGGCACGACGGGGATGCGCGCGCCGAGTCGTTGGTACGTGTTGACGACCTGCTCGGCCTGCTCGGTCTTGGCGAGCACGACCCCGAGGAGTCCGGGGACGCCCGCGAGCTCGTCGACGTCGTCGGCCCAGAAGTCGGAGAGGGTGTCGTTGATGCGAACCCAGGCGGAGTTGCCGGCCTTGAGCCAGGAGATGACATCGGCGCGTGCGGCGGCCTTGTGCTTCGGGTCGACGGCATCTTCGATGTCGAGGATGACGACGTCGGCGCGGGACTCCGCTGCGGCATCGAACGCTTCCGGCCTGGATGCCGGGACGAGCAGCCAGGACCTGGCATCCGCCGGCGGCACGACGTGACCGGCTGTTGACTTGGGGTGGGGGCTCGCTGGAACGTTCAGAACTCTCGCCTCATTCATCGACTGGATGCACGGGCCGGCTCGACCACGCACGGCCGCGTTTTCCGCAGCCAACGTGTGAGCTTAGTACGACGAAACGCGCTGTCCTTCTGCGGACCCCTACAAGAACTTGCCCGGATGCTGATCAGTAGGAGTACGGAATCAGCCCGAAGAGGAAGTAGAAGATCGCTGGGACGATCATGACGACACCCAGGACGGAGCCCACCGAGGCTGGCATGTTGCGCCATCCGCTGGCACGCAACGCGAGCACTCCGAAGACGATGGCTGCGGCCGCGCTCAGGATCTGCAGGATGGTCAGCACCGGGTTCAGGACTGCGTAGATCTCAAAGCTCCCGGTCCGCGCGACGGCGCTCATGATGAAGGAGAGCAGAGTCGTGAGGAGCCACCCGCCGAGCGCACTCGCGAGGGAGATCATGCCGAAGCGATTGGTCGCGAATGAGAGCTCTTCGCGGAGCGTCGAGAAGGTGAGCACCCGACGCGGTGGGGTGTTCCCGGGCTGCGAGTAGGCCCGGGGCTGCGAGTAGGCCCCTGGCTGCTGGTAGGCGCCCGGCTGCTGGTACTCCCCGCCTGCCGGCTGCTGGTAGCCGGCGGGCTGTTGGGCTTGCTGCCCGTACGCCTGCTGCTGCCCCTGAGCCGCCTGGCCGGACCCGTTGTAGGAGGAAGGTGGGCCGCTTGGCGGCGTTCCATAGTCGGGGGTGCCCTGCCCGGCATTCGCCGCGAAGTTCTGCGGCGAGTTCGGTTGGCCGTCCGGTCGCTGCTGCCCGTTCCACTGGCTCGGTGTCGTCATGCCATCACCCTAAGACTCTTGGCGTGCTTCCGGCTCGGGCACCTCTCCCCGGAGTGGGAGGGCGTTGTCGCCTGACTGCAATACGATTCGGTATATGACGACGACGTTCTCCCCAGCACCCGTTCTTGCCATCGATGCCGGTCAGAGCGGCATCCGCTCGCAGATCGACGCGGGCGAGGTGCGCTCCTTCGCCGCGATCCGCACCGACCTGCCGCTGGCGCCGCAGCTCGCGAGCGTCG
The DNA here is from genome assembly GCF_041366455.1 of Pseudoclavibacter sp. JSM 162008. NCBI lineage: Bacteria > Bacillati > Actinomycetota > Actinomycetes > Micrococcales > Microbacteriaceae > Pseudoclavibacter > Pseudoclavibacter sp. JSM 162008. The sequence continues at coordinate 47,080 of NZ_JBEWYX010000005.1, read as the reverse complement.
TCGAGCAGTCGCTGCGGGAGTCCGGCCTGACGGGCGTCACGGTGTCTGGCGGCGTGTCCGGTGTGACGCACGCGCAGACCGTCGCGGATGAGCTCGCCCTGCTGGTGGAGCCGTTCGGGGTCGCGAGGGTGTTCATCGCGCACGACTCGATCTCGGCGTTCCTTGGGGCGCTCGGTTCTGAGCTGGGCGCGGTCGTGGCGGCTGGCACCGGCGTGGTCACGCTGGCCGTCGGGGAAGAGCGGCTCGCGCAGGTGGATGGCTGGGGCTACCTCGTCGGTGATGCCGGCTCCGGCTACTGGATCGGCCGTGCGGCACTGGATGCGGTCATGCGCGCGTTCGACGGTCGCGGCCCCGAGACGGCACTGACCGAGGTCGTGCTGGCTCACCACCCTGATCTCCCCAGCATGTACGTGTCGCTGCAGACCAACGAGGGGAAGGTGCGGCACATCGCCTCGTTCGCGAGGTCGGTGGGCGACCTCGCGGAGACGGATGCGGTGGCCGCCGAGATCCTCGCGGCTGCTGGCTCGCAGCTCGCGGCCTCGGTCGCTGCCGGGCTCGCGCGCGTCGGCCTGCCGGGGTCGCGTGACGAGGTGCAGGTCCGCGCGATCGGCAACGTGTTCTCGTCGCCGCACGTGGCGGCGGCGTTCCGCAGCTCGCTGCTCGAGCGCGTCCCTCAGGCTCGCGTGGCGGTGGGCGAGAGCCACCCGCTCGACGGCGCGGCGATGCTCCCCCACCTCGAGCAGGACCACGCTCTCATCGCCTCGATCGGGGTCGTGACGCTCTAGCGTCCTGACGCTGGCGTTCCTCGCGGCTCTCTAGATCGCGAAGATCCGCTGCGACGTCTCGAGCTTCTCGCCTGGTTCGAGCCAGGCGAGGTCGAGGCCCGAGTTGAAGGCGTCTGGCGCACAGGTCATGGGCTCGACCGCGACGGCCTGGCGGTCCCAGTCGATGCCGGGCTGGTCGCTCGTGAAGACCTGCACCCACGGCGCATCCGTGCCCCAGGTCATGCCGACCCCCGTGCCGTCAGCGGTGGTGAGGGTCACCGTGGCGGTGGTGCTGTCGCCGAAGACGTCGGTGAAGGCGTGGTCGATCTCCATCTCGCCGATGCGTCGCGCCTCGCGGTAGTCGAACGCCCCGGCGACTTCCTCGACGGAGACGACGGAGCCGGGGAGCAGGCGCGCGCCGTGCGCGTGCATGAGCTTCTGCGCCGGCGACTGCAGCGTCCAGTCGTCGATCTGCCCTTCGCCTGCGACGAGGTAGGAGTGGGTGGATGCGCCAGCCGGGGCGGTTCCGACGCCCACATTGCGCAGCTCGATGGTGGTCGTGAGGCCGTCCTCGCCGATCTGGTACCTCGTGCGGACCTCGACGCGGAACGGGTAGCCGGTCTGCGGCTCGATCGTGGCGGCGAGGAGCACGAAGTCGGTGCCGACGTCTTCCGGCTGGAAGTCGAGCCAGAGGGCGAGCCCGTGGAGCGCGTGCCCGCGCTTCGGCTCGGAGAGCGGGAGCTGCAACTCCTGGCCGTCGATGCGGTAGCGGCCGTCGATGATGCGGTTCGGCCACGGTGCGAGCGTCGCCCCCTTGTACGCCGGCCGCACTTCGTCCATGTCGAAGCCGTGCACGAGGTGCCTGCCGTGGTGCGTGAGCTCGCGCAGTGTCGCCCCGATGCTGGAGATCGACGCCTCGTATCCGCCGTGGGAGAGGAAGTAGGAGGAGCCTGAGCGCGGGGTGATCGACATCGGTGGGGACTCCTCGGTGCTGTCAGGGGAAGGACGAATGGCAGTCTTTCACGCCGAGTCGGATCCGGCTCTCTCAGCCCGCGTCACTAGCCTGGGGAGATGACCTCAGCTCCTCAGCCCTGGCCGCAGACCGCTCTCTGGTGGCATGTGTACCCACTCGGGTTCGTGGGCGCGGACACGACCGGCGGTGATCTGCCCGGATCCGTTGAGCATCGCCTCGACCGCATCACCGCCTGGCTCGACGAGCTTGTCGGCCTCGGGCTCAACGGCCTGCTCCTCGGTCCCGTCTTCGCATCGCAGACCCACGGCTACGACACGGTCGACCACCTGCGCATCGACCCTCGGCTCGGCGACGACGCCGACTTCGACGCGCTCATCGCCGCCTGCCGCGAGCGCGGCATCCGCGTGCTCCTCGACGGCGTCTTCAATCACGTGGGCCGCGACCACCCCTGGTGGCGCGAGGCGGTCGAGGCCGGGCCGGATTCCGCCGCGGCTGCCAGGTTCGCGCGAGGGTCGGATGCGCGCGAGGTGGACGGCCTCGCCGTCGACGTGTTCGAGGGTCACGACGCGCTTGTCGTGCTGAACCATCAGCATCCCGAGGTCATCAAGTACGTCTCGCGTGCCATGGCGCACTGGCTGGAGCGAGGCGCCGACGGGTGGCGCCTCGACGCCGCCTACGCCGTGAGTCCGCTCTTCTGGCGCGCGACCATCGACCCGCTGCGTGAGCGGTTCCCCGACGCATGGTTCGTGGGCGAGGTCATCCACGGCGACTACGACGGGTACGTCGCCGACTCGGGGCTCGACTCGGTCACGCAGTACGAGCTGTGGAAGGCGCTGCGCTCTTCCGTGCAGGAGCAGAACCTCTTCGAGCTCGACTGGTCGCTGCAGCGCCATAACGACTTCACGGCGCATTTCCTGCCGATGACCTTCCTCGGCAACCACGATGTGACGCGCATCGCGAGTGCCATCGACGACGAGCGCAACCATGCCGCCGCCATCGCCATGCTCTTCTTCTTCCCCGGCGCCCCCAGCGTGTACGCGGGTGACGAGCGCGGGCTCGAAGCGGTCAAGGAGGAGCGCGCGGGTGGGGACGATGCCATCCGTCCGGAGTTCCCGGCCGACCCCAGCCAGTGGCCCGAGAACCCCTACTCCCAGGCTCACCGCGACGCGATCGCGTTCCGGCGCCAGCACCCGTGGCTCGCGACGGCGAGGATCCGCACGGAGGACCTCTCGAACACGGCGGCGCTCTTCGTCGCCGAGGGCGACGACGGTGAACTCGCGAGGCTCGCGGTGAACCTCGGCGACGACGCTGTGCAGCTGGGAGGCCGGGAGGTCGGCGGCCACGGCTTCGAGCGGTGGAGCGACGCCGGCGAGTGACCGCGGCCGGCTACGCAGCTCAGGCCTGCGTTCAGCCGAATGGCTGACCAACTTCAGTGCAATTGCCTATCTCGGGCGCGTGTTCTGCGCCAGAACGCCGGATATTGCACTGATGTTGGTCAGCCGCGAGAGCAGCAGCCCTGGGCCTCGACCCGTGCAGCTGCCTCGGCTGTCTCAGTGCATCGAGACGAGCGTGTCCTGCTCCTACGCCTCCTGCTGCACGAGGGGGCGGTCCTTCGTGCCCCTGATCATGAAGCCGGCGATGAGCGCTGCGAGGAGCATGGCGCCCGCCGCCGCGAGGAACACGGCCGAGTAGCCGTTCGTGAAGGCCTGCAGCTGGGGTTCGCCTGCTTCGAGACCCGCGGCGACCGCGTTCGCGTAGAAGACGGTGAAGACCGAGAGGCCGATCGACCCGCCGATCTGCATGGTGGAGTTGACGGTCGCCGCCGCTGCGCCGGCGTCGTGCGGCTCGACGCCCGTGAGTGCGAGGTTCTGCAGGGGCACGAAGATCATGGCGAGGCCGATGCCGAGCAGTACGAGTCCGGGCAGGATGTGCGTGACGTAGCCGCCGTCGACGGTCACGCCGGAGAGCAGCAGGAGTCCGCCGGCGACGATGATCGGGCCGACGATCATGAACGGACGCGGGCCGAACTTCGGGAGCAGGCGTGCGCAGACGGGAACGCACGCGAGGATGACCACCGTCATGGCGACGTTGGCGAGACCGGCGACGAGCGGCTCCATGCCCATGACGATCTGCAGGTGCAGTGCGAGGTACATGGTCGCCCCGATGAGCACGCTGCCGATGACAGCCTGGATCAGGAACGCTCCGCCGCGCACCCGGTCGAGCACGACCCGGAGCGGGAGCAGCGGCTGGGCGACCCGAGTCTCGATCCAGACGAAGGCGGCGAGCAGCACGACCCCGAGCGCGAGGAAGCCGATGGTGCCGAGCGAACCCCAGCCCTCTTCCGCGAGGCTGAACCCGTAGACGAGTGAGCCGAGGCCGAGTGACACGGTGAGCGTGCCCCACAGGTCGTAGGTGTTGTCGCCCTCTGCCTTGCTCTCCTTGAGCACGATGAGCGCGCCGATGACACCGGCGATGACGAAGAAGACGTTGACTAGCAGGCACCAGCGCCAGCTGGCGAACTCGGTGAGCGCCCCACCGAGGACGAGTCCGACCGCAGCGCCGCTTCCGCCGATGGCGCCGAAGACCGCAAATGCGGTGGTTCGGTCCTTGCCTGACGGGAAGCTGACCGTGAGCAGGGCGAGCGCGGCTGGAGCGAGGAGTGCGGCGAACAGTCCCTGCAGGCCGCGAGCCAGGATGAGGTCGAAGGCGTTCTGCGCGAAGCCGCCGTAGACGGAGGCGGCGCCGAAGCCGATCATGCCGACGAGGAAGGCGCGCTTGCGCCCCCAGTAGTCGGCGATGCGACCGCCGAGGAGGAGGAGCGCCCCGAAGACGAGCGCGTAGGCCGTGACGACCCACTGGCGCTGCACGTCGGTGAGGCCGAGATCGAGCTGCGCCTGCGGCAGCGCGATCGTGACGATCGTGCCGTCGAGGACGACGACGAGCTGGGTGAGGGCGAGCACCGCGAGTGCCCACCACTTGGAGATGGTGCGTGGCGCGGATGCGCGGGTGACGGAAGACGCGTCAAGAGACAAGAAAACCCTCCAGGTTCTCAGAAAGCGAGTGCTGGAGGTTTCAAGCCTCGGACCGAGGACGTCGCCGCCTCGACCTACCCGAGCGGCGACGCTCGACAGATCGGCAACTGTAGCAAGTCCTGCGAGCGCACATAAGCGCAGACGCGTCGCCATGAGAACGACAGAACCCCCGGAACCGAAGTTCCGGGGGTTCTGTGTTCCCGATGCAGGTGACCTGCTCTGGGACTCTGGTGCGCGAGGGGGGACTTGAACCCCCACACCCGAAGGCACACGGACCTGAACCGTGCGCGTCTGCCAATTCCGCCACTCGCGCCAACCTCCGAGAGATTACCAGACACTTCCCCCGACTGCGAAACCGACGCGTGGATGCACGCCCGAGGACCCCCAGAAAATCGCGGCCCGGGCCGAGCGGCCCGGCCACCGAATGCCCATTGCCAACCCACAGGAAGGCACCTGAAGTCGGACATCCAGCCCAGTGCCGTTAGCATGAAACAGATTCGCGCCACCCGGTGCGGGCTGCGGCGTGCCCTTGAGAACCAGGAGTCAAGTGGGAATCCTCGACAGATTTGAGCGTGGGCTCGAGCGTGTCTTCAACGGTGCGTTCGCGAAGACCTTCCGCTCTGGGCTCCAGCCCGTCGAGATCAGCGCTGCGCTGAAACGCGAGATGGACACCAGGGCGTCGGTCGTCACGCGCGACCGCGTGGTCGTCCCCAATCGCTTCAACGTGCAGATGTCGCAGGTCGACTACACGCGCATCTCGCAGATCGCCGGCATCCAGGATGAGCTCATGCGCGTCGTCGAACAGCATGCGGCGAAGCAGGGCTACCAGTTCTCCGGCGGGCTCAGCATCAAGTTCCTCGAGAACGACTCGCTCTCCGAGGGGCGTATCGAAGTCGATTCGCGCAGCGTCCAGGGGCAGGTCGCCTGGGCGCCGATCCTCGACGTCGACGGGGAGCGCATCCACGTGGGCATCGGCTCGACCGTCATCGGTCGAGGCTCGGAGGCTGACATCACGATCGCCGACACGGGCGCCTCCCGCAAGCATGCGGAAGTCGTGTGGGACGGCAAGCGCGCGGGCATCCGCGATCTCGGCTCGACGAATGGCACGAAGGTCAACGGCCGATCGATCTCGCAGGCGGGTCTCGAGCCCGATTCGACGATCCAGATCGGTCGTCACCGTATTGTGTTCCGGGTGATCCCCCAGGCCGACCCGAGTGACGACACCGGGTACCTCCCTCTACAGGGAGGCAGAACATGACCAGTGAACTGACCCTCCTGGTCCTTCGCCTCGCCTTCCTCGCGGCGCTCTGGATCTTCGTCTTCTCCGTCATCTACTCGCTCCGCAGCGACCTCTTCGGTACGCGCTCCTCCGCGTACAAGCAGGCCATGGAGAAGTCGCGCCAACAGGTCTTCGCCTCGGCAGACAGCGACAGCGCGCCTGCCCCGGCGGCACCGGCTCCCGTCCGACCACAGGCGCCCAGCGACCCGACCGAGGCAGTCCAGCGCCCGTCGACCCCGGTGCCGAGCGCATCCGCACGCTCTGAGCGGCCGAGCAAGCTCGTCATCACCTCTGGCCCGAAGCGAGGCACCGAGCTCACCCTCCGCAGCGAGCCGCTCTCGATCGGCCGCTCAGGCGACTCCGACCTCGTCATCCAAGACGACTACAGCTCGACGCACCACGCGCGCCTCCTGCTCTGGAACGACGCGTGGATGGTGCAGGACCTCGACTCCACGAACGGCACGTACGTGAACGGCAAGCGAGTCTCGCAGCCGACCCACGTTCCCATCGGCACCCCTGTCCGCATCGGGACGACGACGTTCGAGCTGCGATAGGCATGCTGGTCATCGCGCGCGCCGGCGCCGTGTCACACGTCGGCAAGGTCAGGAGCAACAACCAGGACTCCGGGTTCGTCGGAACCCACCTGTTCGTCGTGGCCGATGGCATGGGCGGACACGCGGGCGGCGACGTCGCGAGCGCGATCGCCGTCAAGCACTTCGCCGAGAACGACGAGCAGTACGCGGGCACCGACGACGCCCAGCACGCCATGACGGAGATGCTGCTCGATGCGAACTCGCTCATCGCGGGGGCGGTCGAGGAGCACAGCGAGCTTCGCGGTATGGGCACGACGGTGAGCGCCCTGAGCCTCGTCGGCGAGTCCCTGGTGCTCGCCCACATCGGCGACTCGCGGGTGTACCGCTACCGCGACGGCTCCCTCGTGCAGATGACGGTCGACCACACGTTCGTGCAGCGACTCGTGGATGCTGGCCGCATCACGCCGGAGGAAGCGCTCACGCATCCGAGACGCTCGGTGCTCATGCGTGTGCTCGGTGACGTCGAGACGCGACCCGATGTCGACACCGAGGTGTTCGACATCCAGGAGGGCGACCGCTGGCTGCTCTGCTCCGACGGCCTCTCCAGCTACGTCGATGAGTCGCAGATCGAGCGGACGCTGGCTCGCATGGACGAGTCGAGCCGCGAGATCAGCGATGACCTCGTGCAGCTGGCGCTCGACAACGGGGCGCCGGACAACGTGACGGTCGTGTTGCTGGAGATCGGCACGGCGCCGCTCGAGCCGATGAAGACGCGTGTCGTCGGCTCGGCCGCGAACCCGCTGCGCTACTCCGCGAACCTGCAGAAGCGCAGCAACCAGATCATCCCGTCGATCCTGCACCCGCTGCGGCGTCCCGCGCCTCGCCCGCAGGACGAGGAGTTCGTGCCCTTCAGCGACGAGGCACTCCAGGAGCTGATCGCCGAGGACAAGCGGCGCAAGCGCGTCCGGCAGTTCTCGTGGCTTGCCGCGTCCATCGTCTTCATCGCAGCAGTCGCCGGTGCGGGCCTCTTCGCCTACAACTGGACGCAGCAGCAGTACTACGTCGGCGAGAACGTCGGCTATGTGGCCATCTACCAGGGCGTGCAGCAGGGCATCGGACCGATCACGCTGCACGAGCTGACCGAGACGACCGATATCAAGATCTCCTCACTGCCCGAGTACCAGCAGTCGCAGGTCGACAGAACGATCAGCGCCGGTGACCGCGAGGCGGCCAACGAGATCGTGGAACGGCTTCGAGATGCCGTCCCTGAGTAGCCCGTTCCGGAGCGGGGCCCGCGAGCAGGCGCCCGTCGTGCCTGGCGCGCCCCGCAAGACCGGCCAGGGGCTCCGCAACATGGAGCTCGGCCTGCTGGTCTTCGCCTTCATCATCAACTTCTCCGCGCTGCTGCTGGTGCAGCTGGGCGTGCGCGGCACCTTCGACTTCAACGTCGTCACGCTCTCTGCCATCATCGGGGCCCTCACCCTCGGCGTGAACATCGTGCTGCGCTTCCGCGCGCCTGGCGCCGACCCCTTCATCCTGCCCATCGCGGCGGTGCTCAACGGCCTCGGCATCGCGATGATCTACCGGATCGATCTCAGCAACCCTGACCTCGAGGGCGTCTTCTGGACTCCGTCGACGCAGCAGATCGTGCTGACGATGCTGGCCGTCGGCGTCGCCATCGCCGTGCTCATCGCCCTGAAGAACCACCGGGTCCTGCAGCGCTACACGTACGTGTTCATGGCCGTGGCGATCGTGCTGCTCCTGCTGCCGCTCATCCCTGGCCTCGGGCGCACCGACGTCGCGGCGCGCGTGTGGATCAGCATCGCCGGCTTCTCGTTCCAGCCCGGTGAGATCGCGAAGATCGCCCTGGCGATCTTCTTCGCCGGCTACCTCGTGACGGCCCGCGACTCGCTCTCTGTCGTCGGCAAGAAGTTCCTGTGGATGCGCTTCCCCCGCATCCGGGACCTCGGTCCGATCCTCGTCGTCTGGGCCGTCTGCATGGGCGTGCTCGTCTTCCAGCGTGACCTCGGCACCTCGCTGCTCTACTTCGGCCTGTTCCTCGTCATGGTCTTCGTCTCGACCGGGCGTCTGTCGTGGGTTCTCATCGGCCTCGGCCTGTTCATCGGCGGTGCGCTCATCGCGGCCAACACGCTCGGCTACGTCGAGTTCCGAGTGCACGCCTGGCTCGACCCGTTCGACCAGGAGATGTACGACGCCGACGGCGGCAGCTTCCAGCTCGTGACGGGCCTCTTCGGCCTCGGGGCCGGCGGCCTCATCGGCAAGGGACTCGGCTCCGGCAGCCCGGGCACGACCCCCCTCGCCTCCAGCGACTTCATCATCGCGGCCATCGGCGAGGAGCTCGGCATGGCCGGCATCTTCGTCGTACTGCTGCTCTTCGTGATCTTCGTGGCACGCGGGTTCCGCATCGGCCAGCAGGGCGTCGACGACTTCGGCCGCCTCCTCGCGACCGGGCTCGCGTTCACGATCGCCCTGCAGGTGTTCGTCGTCGCGGGTGGCGTGATGCGGGTCATCCCGCTGACGGGCCTCACGATGCCGTTCATGGCTGCCGGCGGCTCGAGCCTGCTCGCCAACTGGATCATCGTCGCCATCCTGCTGAGACTGAGCGACACCGTGCGTAACGTGCCGACGGAGGTGATCGACGAATGAGCAAGAACATCCGCCTGGTCGGCGTCCTCGTCATGATCATGTTCATGTCGCTGTTCGTGGCGTCGACCAGCATCCAGGTCTTCCAAGCCGAGACGCTGCGGGACGACCCGCGCAACAGCCGCACCCGCGAGGAAAGCTTCGAGATCCAGCGTGGTCCGATCCTCGTTAACGGCACCCCGATCGCGTCCTCGACCCCCGTCGACTCGGAGTACAAGTACCAGCGTCTCTACGAGAACGGGCCGCTGTACGCGGCCGTGACCGGGTACTACTCGGTCGACGGGGCGTCGACGGGACTCGAAGGCGCACTCAACCCCGAGCTATCCGGCAACAGCGACACGCAGTTCTTCCAGGGGCTCGAGCGCCTCTTCACCGGCCAGGACCCGGCAGGAGCAGCCGTCGAGACGACGATCGACCCAGTCGCGCAGCAGACGGCCGCGGATGCACTCGGCGAGCTCAAGGGCGCGGTCGTGGCGACCAACCCTGCGACGGGCGCGATCCTCGCGATGTACTCCACACCGACCTACGACCCGGCGTCGATGGCCAGCCACGACCAGACAAGCGTGCTCGAGGCGTACAACGCGCTGCTGGCCGACCCCAACGATCCGCTCAGCAACCGGGCCATCGGCGGCAACATGAACCCGCCAGGCTCCGTCTTCAAGCTCGTGGTCGCCGCTGCCGCGCTTGAGGACGGCCTCGCGACCGCCGAGTCGCCGCTGCCCAATCCGGCGACCCTCACGCTCCCCGGCACCAACGTCTCCGTGAACAACCCCTCAGCTGGCGCGAAGTGCGGCAGCGGCGACACGACGAATCTCCGCATCGCTCTCGAGCAGTCCTGCAATGTGCCGTTCGCGCAGCTCGCCATGGACCTCGGGGCCGAGCGCGTGCGCGAGATGGCTGAGGCCTTCGGCTTCAACCACGAGTTCGAGGTGCCGATGACGGCAAGCGCCAGCACGTATCCGACCGCACTCGAAGACGACGCGCAGCTCGCTCTCACCGGTTTCGGCCAGTTCGACGTGCGGGCGACTCCACTCCAGTTCGCAATGATCTCTGCGGCAATCGCCAACGGCGGCGAGGTCATGAACCCATCGCTTGTAGAGAGCATCCAGACGCCGACGTTCCAGGAGATCCAGGGGCCCGAGATCTCGAGCTTCGGGCGAGCCATCAGCGAGGAGACTGCGGCATCACTCCAGTCGATGATGGAGGGAAGCGTGAACTCGGGCGTCGCCAGTAATGCAAGAATTGACGGGATCAACGTGGCTGGGAAGACAGGGACCGCGGAGAACGGCGAAGGCGAGCCGTACTCGCTGTGGTTCACAGGATTCGCCGAATCAGGCGATACGCAGATCGCGGTCGCGGTAGTGCTCGAAGACGGTGGCGGAATGGGACAGTCTGGGACGGGCAACGGCCTGGCGGCGACGATTGGGCAGCAAGTGATGAAGGCGGTGCTGAGCAGATGAGACCAGCTGCAGGTGTTTCGTTCGGAGACCGGTACAAGCTGAGCTCGCGCATCGCCATCGGCGGTATGGGCGAGGTCTGGGAGGCGACCGATCAGGTGATCGGTCGCACCGTGGCGATCAAGATCCTCAAAGACGAGTACATGGGCGACCCCGGCTTCCTCGAGCGCTTCCGTGCCGAGGCGAGGCACGCCGCTCTGGTGAACCACGAGGGCATCGCCAACGTGTACGACTACGGCGAGGAGAACGGCTCCGCCTACCTCGTCATGGAGCTCGTGCCCGGGGAGGCGCTGTCGACCGTGCTGGAGCGCGAGCGTGTGCTTCCTCCGGACCAGGTCATGGACATCGTGTCGCAGACGGCGCTCGCCCTGCACGCCGCCCACAAGGCCGGCCTCGTGCACCGTGACATCAAGCCCGGAAACCTGCTCATCACCCCCGACCGCCGGGTGAAGATCACCGACTTCGGCATCGCCCGCATCGCCGACCAGGTGCCCCTGACGGCGACCGGTCAGGTCATGGGCACCGTGCAGTACCTCTCGCCCGAGCAGGCTTCGGGTCACGCGGCGAACCCCGCAACCGACATCTACTCGCTCGGCATCGTCGCCTATGAGGCACTCGCCGGGCGGCGTCCGTTCACCGGCGAGTCGCAGGTCGCGATCGCCATGGCCCACATCAACGACGAGCCGCCTGCGCTGCCCGTCACGGTGCCCGAGCCCGTCCGCAACCTGGTCCTCGCCGCGATCGCCAAGAAGCCAGACGACCGCCCGGCGTCCGCCGAGGTGTTCGCCAGGGCTGCTCGTGCGCTCCGCGACGGCAACGTGACCCGCGCGGCGCAGGCCGTGCCAGCGGTCCTCGGGCTCACCGCTGCTGACGAGGTCGGCGACGCGACCGCCCCGCTCGACCGCACGGCGGTCATGGATGAGGGTGCGCGCACCACGGTGCTCGGCACCGCCGCGGGCACCACCGAGGTCATGAAGGACGACTTCGACACGCTCATCGGCGGCACTCCCGTCGAGGGCGAGGAACAGTCGGATGCACTCGTCTCTCCTGCCACGGACGAGCGGAAGAAGCCCGCGGCGTGGGTCTGGGTGCTCATCGGCGCCATCGTGCTCTTCGCCGCTGCGCTCGCCTGGTTCGCCGTCGCGCTGCTGAACAGCAACGCGCCCGCCGCGACGACGCCGCCGGCGACCACTGCAGAGACGACGGCCGTGGAGACCCCACCGGAAGAGCCGACCCCGACGGTCAGCACGCCGACAACGGTGTCCATCGCGCAGGGTGACTTCATCGGCCTCGACTACGACACCGCAGCTACTCGCATCTCCGAGCTGGGACTGACCCCGGCTCGTGCCGTCGGACCTGTGGCGACGAACCCGGATGACGTCAACACGGTGACCGCGGTCAGCCCGACCGGCACCGTCGACCTCGGTTCGACCGTGACCCTCACGGTCTACGACAGCATGGCGACGCCGAACACGCCGACGACCGCCCCCACGGTCACCGTCAACGCGGCCGGAACGCAGGCCAGCATCAGCTGGCCCTCGTTCCAGTGCCCTCCTGGTCAGAGCCTCTCGAGCTACAACGTCAACGTGTCGGGTGCCGAGTTGCAGGCTGACCCTGGAACCGCGACCACGGCCACGGCCACGGTGAGCGAGGGATCCTCGATCGTCGAGGCCTCCTACAGCGCGACTTGCGGCTCGGGGAACACCAGTGCCGATTCACCCACGGGTTCCGCGACGGTCCCGGAAGTGAACACGCCCGACCCGACGCCGTCTTCGTCCACTCCTCCCGGAGCGTAGGGGACGAGGGTCGCTCCCGCTCGGTGGCGCGAGGCAACGAATTCGCTCAACTCCATGCATGCACATGAAACGTGCGGTTCACAGCACCGATGGCACCGTTCACCCATTCCGGGCGAGATAAGATCGGCAGACTGACGAGGCTTGAGCTTGGTGGACACCGCCAAGGGGAGAGGAGCTTGCTTCCGTGATGCAGGGCGAACGCACGCTCGCGGGCCGATACGACATCGGCCGGCGAATTGGTCGTGGAGGTATGGCTGAGGTCTACCTCGGGACCGATGAGCGCCTCGGCCGACGCGTCGCCGTCAAGCTCCTCAACACGCAGCTCTCGGGTGAGCCCGACTTCCGCTCGCGCTTCCGCCAGGAGGCGCAGGCGGCCGCGCGAATGACGCATCCGACGATCGTGCGCGTCTTCGACGCAGGCGAGGACACGTTCGTGCGCGCCGACGGGCACGAGCTCGTCGTCCCCTACATCGTCATGGAGTACATCGAGGGGCAGCAGCTCCGCGATGTCATGGCCGGCGCTCCCCTCGCGGACACGCAGATCCACGAGTACATGACTGGCATCCTCACGGCGCTCGAGTACTCGCACCGTGCAGGTGTCGTGCACCGCGACATCAAGCCGGGAAACATCATGATCACGCCGGAGGACACGGTCAAGGTCATGGACTTCGGCATCGCCCGTGCCATCTCCGACACCGCTGGCACGATCGCACAGACCACCGCCATCCTCGGCACCGCTTCGTACTTCTCGCCAGAGCAGGCGAAGGGCGAGAACGTCGACGGACGAAGCGATCTCTACTCGGCTGGCATCGTGCTCTACGAGATGCTCACGGGGAAGGTCCCCTTCCAGGGCGACTCAGCGGTGGCCGTGGCGTACCAGCACGTCACCGAGCGCCCGATCGACGCGAACGAGATCAACCCGAAGGTCTCGAAGGCCATGAACGCCGTCGTGAAGCGGTCGCTCGCGAAGAGCCGGGAGGACCGCTACCAGTCGGCCTCTGAGTTCCGCCGTGACCTCGACCTCGCAGCCCAGGGCATCATGCCGGCCTTCGCGACGAAGGTGGAGGACGACGACCGCACGCAGCTGTTCGGCCCAGCGCCTTCCGGTGTGAGTGCAACAGAGTCGGCGTTCAACTCGCTCTCCGAGACCGATGACCGCGCACCGCAGGTGCAGCGTCGCCCTCCGGCGATGTGGATCTGGGGCGCCGCGGCGCTCCTCGTCGTCGTCATCGTCGCCGTCAGCATCTGGGTCTCCCAGCTGCCGCAGGCAGGTCAGCTCCCCGATACGAGTGTCGATGTGCCGGATGTCGTCGGCGAGCAGTGGGACGCAGCGCGCACGACGCTCGAGGAGGTCGGTCTGACTCCGGTGCGCGAAGCGCAGACGAGCGACGATGTTCCCGAGAACCAGGTCATCAGCACGACTCCAGGATCCGGACTCAGCGTCTCACTCGGTCAGGAGATCACGGTCGTGGTCTCGACGGGACCGTCGGCGGTGACCATGCCAGACATCAACGGCATGACCGTCGAGCAGGCGACGGTTGCCCTGCAAGGTGCCGGACTGAGCGTCGGCCAGATCACGTCAGAGGACTCCCCGACCGTCGCAGCGGGCACAATCGTACGCAGTGACCCCGCGGGCGGTTCGAGCGTCGCGGCGGCCTCCAGCGTCAACCTGGTGACCTCCACGGGCAACGTAGCGCTGCCGGACCTCCTCGGACAACCGCTCGAATCGGCGACGGCGACCCTGCGAGAGCTGGGGCTCCTCGCGGTCGTGAAGCAGGACCCGGGCTGCCTCGCGGTCGAGGGCAACCCGATCGTGAACATGTCGGTGCCTCCGGGACCCGTCGCCCAGCACTCGCAGGTCGAGGTCACCTACTGCACGTCGGAGCCCGCGCCGACACCGACGACGACGACTCCCGACGCCACCCCGAGCGGTGAACCGTCGACGCCACCGGAGGATTGATCCGCCTCCACGCACGCAGCTGACCAGAGTCGAGGGCCCCTTCCGCTTCGCGGGAGGGGCCCTCGCTCAGTTCTGAGCCGGAGCCTGGGACAGCACGCCGAGACCGACGGTGACGTCGTTCTGGGGTGTGAGAAGGGCATCCACCCAGGGGAACGCGAAGAAGACCAGGCCGTAGAGTGCCGCGGCGATGAGGACCAGGGCGATGAGCAGCTTCACGGGCCAAGGGCCGGGGAGCACTCGCCAGAGGGCGCCGTACATCAGAGACCTCCCTGGCTCGCGACCGAGGCCGCTATCGATGCTGGCGGACCGTCGGCTCTCGGAGTGAAGGTGTCGAAGACCGCGTAGCCGATGATGCGCTCAGCGGTCGACCAGAACGGGTTGCAGCTCATGATCATCATGAGCCGGTCGGTGCCCGTCTGCTCGGGGTACCGGGGCACCGAACCCAGCACGTCCACCTGGGTCGGTGCGACGTACTCACCTGATCTGTAGGAGTAGGTGTACCAGCCGTCGGCCGTCTCGACGACGAGCTCATCACCGAGCTGCAGTTCGTGGATCTTCTGCATGGACGCCCCGTAGGCGAGGCGATGGCCCGCGATCGCGAAATTGCCGACCTCGCCGGGCATCTGCGAATCCGGGTAGTGGCCGATGTTGTGGTCGAGCACCTCATGCTGCTCGATGCCCTGCGCGATGGGACGGGCGTAGTCGGAGCCCCAGGTGGGCACGTAGAGGATCGCGAACCGCTCGTTGGTGACGGTCGGTGCCGAGGAGATGGGGATGCCGATCGCGGGGTCGGTCGTGGTCACGGTCGTGGCTTCCTCGCCACCCTCGGCGAGCACCTGGCTGAGCTCCTGCCCGGCTTGGTTCTGCTCCTCGCCGACGATGAGGTCGTTGAGCCAGTACTTCCAACCGACGAAGAGGAGCATGACGACTCCGAGCGTCATGAGGACTTCTCCGGAGACACCCACGACGCTGAGCTTGCGGCGCGGCCTGGAGCCGGATGAGGAACGCTGACCTCTGCTCGAGCTCTGACGCTGGCGGGTCTCGTTTTCGAGGGCACGTCGCTGGGCCCGAGTCTGGTAGCCGTCGTCGTCGGCGAGGAGCGACTCGATCGAGGTGGTCCCGTCGTCTCGTCCAGGCCGTTCAGCAGATGGCATAGGAGCAATCATAGATAGGATGGCCCGCATGTCTCGTGAGAAGTCCAGCGGCTCCAAGTCCGACGAGCCGGAGAAGAAGACTCCGGCCGGTACGAAGAAGCACCGTTCGTCCGAAGCGTCCGCCGCAGCGGCCGCTCTCGCGGCGACCGAGAAGCAGCGCAGGCAGAAGCGCGCAGCTGGTGTCGCCGACAGCGATGAGCGCAACCCGAACCCGGTCTGGTTCAAGCCGCTCATGTTCGGCTTCCTGATCGTCGGGTTCCTCTGGATCATCGTCTTCTACCTGACGAGCGGCGCGTTTCCCATCGCCGAGCTCGGGTCGTGGAACATCCTCGTCGGGTTCGGCATCGCGTTCATCGGCTTCATCATGACGACGAACTGGCGCTAGCCGCTTCTCTTCTCCACAGGAGCTCGAATTACAGCTGTGTAATTCATCCCCAGATGTGCATAACCCTGTGGATAACTTCTGTGCACAGCTCTCTGTGGCGGAGAAGCCGCATAGCAAGAAGCCGCGCATCCCGATGGATGCGCGGCTTCTTGCGTTCCGAGTGACTACCCGGCGATGCCCAGCGGCAGTTGCGAGACGCTCGCGGTGGCGCCGACCACGATGAGCACACCGAGCGCCGCCACTATCCAGAGCCCCTTCCGCGAGGGCTTCGCCGACTTCGACTCCCACAGGAACAGCCACGAGCAGAGCGCGCCGGTGACAAGGCCACCGAGGTGGGCCTGCCAGGCGATGCCCGGGATGACGAACCCCATGACGACGTTGATGCCCACGAGCACGATGAGCGACATCGTGTTCATGCGCGCTTGCCGCATGACGACGAAGTAGGCGCCAAAGAGGCCGAAGACGGCACCGGATGCGCCCAGGACGGTCGTGTTCGGTGCGACGAGTGCGATCGCGAGCGAGCCCCCGAGCGCGCTGACGATATAGAGCGCCGCGAACCTCAGATGCCCGTACACCTGCTCGAGGACGCGCCCGAAGATCCACAGCGTCAGCATGTTGAACGCGAGGTGGAAGACGGTCGAGTGCGCGAAGGCGGACGTCAGCATGCGCCACGGTTCGAACGCACCACTCCCGACGTGGGAGTAGATGCCGTGATAGACGAGGAGGCCAGTGACCAGATCGCCGGTCACCTGCTGGAGGAGCCAGAGGACGGTCGAGACGCCGATGATGGCGTACGTGACGAGCGGTCGTTGGTCCTGCCCAAGCCGTCGCAGCCGCGTTCGTGCTGAAGGACGCTGAGCGGCCTTGGCTTTCGCATTCGACTCCCGGATGCACTCAGGACAGATCACGCCGACAGGCGCGAGCGTCTGGCACTCGGGGCAGACGGTGCGGCCGCACCGCTGACAGAGCACGAAGCTCTGTCGGTCTGGGTGTCGATAGCAGAAGTTCTCTCGCTGCTGCGACAGCTCGGGTGATGTCATTCGTGAAGAGGAACCTGGAGCCTAGAGCTGCTCGACGGTGACGCTCTCGATGACGACGTCCTTGAGCGGCTTGTCACGACCATCGGTGGGGACCTTGGCGATCGCGTCCACGACCGTGCGCGACTCGTCATCGGCGACGCGGCCGAAGATGGTGTGCTTGCCCTGCAGCCACGGCGTCGGGTCCGTCGTGATGAAGAACTGCGATCCGTTCGTTCCGCGGCCGAGCTGCTTGCCGGCGTTCGCCATGGCGAAGATGTAGGGCTCGTTGAAGTTGAGCTCGGGGTGGATCTCGTCGTCGAACGCGAAACCGGGGCCGCCGGTTCCGGTGCCCGTGGGGTCGCCGCCCTGGATCATGAAGTTGGGGATGATGCGGTGGAAGATCACGCCGTCGTAGAGGGGCGTGCTCTTGGTCTGGCCGTCACGAGGGTCGGTCCATTCCAGCTCGCCCGTGGCGAGACCCACGATGGTCTTGACCGTGTTCGGCGCGTGGTTGCCGAACAGCTCCACCTTGATGGGGCCGTGGTTCGTGTTGATCGTTGCAAGTGCAGTGGCGATTGACATGCTCGTCATCTTTCCATAGCCGTCCGACTTCTCTCCTGCCTGTCCGCCGACAGCGTGCGGTGATTCAGGTTGCGTGTGGCAGAAGCGTGCCAAGATATGCACTACCTACTTGTCAACGTCCGGAGGTACCAATGGCCCTTTCACGGAAGCAGTCGCGTGAACTCAAGCGTCTCCGCAAGGACGCAACAAACCTGTGGAGCGAGCAGCAGTCTGTCATCGAGCACGCTCGTGGCATCCTGCAGTCCGCTGGAGTGAGCGCGAAGGGCTTGGCTGAGTCCGAGCTCGTCCCCGCTCTGCAGAAGAGCTACGACAACAATGTTCGCCCGAGCTTCGACCGCGGCTACAGCGTGGCCCGCGAGAAGTACGAAGACGCGAGCGTCCGCTTCAACGGCAAGGTCCTCCCCGTCGTCGCCGGCCTCTCGGGCTCGGTGGCTGGCACGGTCAGCAACCTCGCTTCGAAGAACCACGACCTCAAGGATGTCGCCGGCTCCGCGAAGAAGGTCTCGAAAGAGCTGAACTCGCGCGCCAAGAAGGCGTCGAAGGCGTACGACAAGAAGTACAACAGCTCCGGCGTCGGCGTCGGCGGCTGGCTGCTCATCGGTGCTGGCGTCGCGGCTGTCGCTGCTGTGGGCTACGCCCTCTGGCAGACCTTCCGCGCAGACGACGACCTGTGGATCGCTGACGAGGAGCTCGACGCTCCCGTCACCACGGTCTCGCCCGCGTCGGCCGCGAAGTAGTTCGCGCGCTCCTGCGTTTGACTGGCCCCGCGCTCACCTCGTGAGTTGCGGGGCTTCGTCGTAGGTGCCGGTGATGAGCTGTGCCAGCGCGTCCGCCATCACGGGCTTCGCGCCCCGCCACCAGGCGAGCCGCACTTCGATGGCCGGAGCGTCGCGCAGGGGCCGGTAGACGACCCCCGGCCGAGGGTGCTGGGCGGCCGTGGCCTCGCTGGTCACGCCGAAGACATCGCCATCCGCGATCAGGGTCAGCCACTCGTCGAGGGAGGTGGTCGGGATGAAGATGGGCGATCGGTCGGCCTGCCAGAGTGAGCCGACTGTGGTGCCGGTCCGTGCATCCACCGCGAGGGTCTTGCCGGCGAAGTCGTCGAGGACCAGGGTTCGCCTGCGCGCGAGAGGGTCTTCCTTCGACAGGACTGCGACCCGTCGCTCTTTCCCGACGAGAACGGTCTCGATGCGGGGATCGCGGGGTGCCGTGCGGAGGACGGCGAGCTCGGCTTCACCATCCAGGAGTCCGGCCGTCGCCGTGTTGCTTTGCCGGAAGACGAGATGTGATTCAGGATGCTCGGCTCGCCAGCGGCGTTGCACGGTGCTGGTGTGCGCGCCGAGCGTCGACCAGGCGTAACCGACGCGGAGTTCCCGGGTGGCCGCATTCGCTTCGTCGCCGATGAGGGTCACTTCGAGCAGGACGCGGCGTGCGCGGGCGAGGATCCGCTCACCGAGGGGTGTGAGTGCCACGTGGCGTGTGGAGCGGGAGAGGAGCTGCGCACCGAGCTGGGTCTCGAGCGCGAGGATGGCACGCGACACGGCCGCCTGCGAGCAGTGCAGCTCGATGGCCGCATCGGTGAAGGTGCCCGCGTCGACGACCGCGGCGAGGGCGCGGAGGTGGCGGAGCTCAAGACTCATGCGCCCAGCGTATAACTCCCGCGTGTCATGCATTTCTGCGCGCGACCCACCAGGGACACGATTGGCCCATGACTGGGACCGCGGACACGACGATGCCGAACGCTGCCGCGCCGCGCGGCGTCCTCGCCGGGTCTGCGATGCTCACCGGCAGCGGGCTCTCCAATCAGCTCGGGGCCGCAATCGGAGCGCTCGCTTTCGATTCCCTCGGCACCGCGGGAGTCGTCGCCGTCCGCCAGCTCGTGTCGGCCGCCATCCTGCTCCCGGTCGCCCGGCCACGGCTGCGGAGCTTCACCTGGACGCAGTGGTGGCCCGCGCTGCTGCTCGGACTCGTCCTGGCGACCATGAACCTTTCCCTCTACGCGGCGGTCGATCGCATCGGGCTGGGGCTGGCCGTCACCCTCGAGTTCCTCGGCCCACTCGCCGTCGCGCTCTCCTCGTCCCGCACGCGGGCCGATCTGCTCCTCGCCGCGGGTGCCGCCGTCGGCGTGTACGTGCTGCTGCTGCCCGACGGATCCAGCGATCTCCTCGGCTACGCGTTCGGCCTGCTCGCCGCCTGCTGCTGGGCCAGCTACATCCTGCTCAACCGGATGCTCGGAGGCCGCCTGACCGGCCTCCAGGCGCCGGCCACGGCCACGCTGGTCTCGAGCCTGCTGACGCTGCCCATCACCGTGCAGCTGATCGCCGACGGGAAGTTCCTGGGCTGGCCCCTGCTGCTCGCGGCGCTCTCCGGCCTGCTGTGCTCCGTCATCCCCTACTCGATCGACATCATCGCGCTGCGCTGGGTGACCACGAGGTTCTTCGGGGTGTTCATGAGCATCAACCCGATGTTCGCGGCGCTCGCCGGAGTTGCCGTGCTCGGTCAGGTGCCCGTCGCGCACGAGTGGGTCGGCATGGCCATGATCGTCGGCGTCAACGCTGTCGCCGTGTCACGGGGTCTCCGCGGGCGTCGCAGCACCGAGGAGACGCGCACACAAGCCGGAACTCAGTGAGCGGCGCGGAGAGAACGCAGGTGCCCGTTGGCGGGGCGTTCCGCGTGGAGCCTGAGCCCCACATCCACGAGCGACACGGTGCGAAGCGCGGCCACCTCCGCGAGGTCGAACCAGCGAGCCTCATCCGTTGAGCCGCCACGCTCGTTGCGCAGCTCGCCGCTCACGATGCTCGCCTCGTAGACGATCCGGACCGACTGCATCGGAGTCTTGCCCGGCTCGAGCCGGTCACGGCCCGCGATGATATGCGAGTCGATGCCGAGGAGGTGGTCGATGGAGGCGTGGTAGCCGGTCTCTTCCCAGATCTCGCGGACGACGCCGTCGATGGGGTCCTCGCCTGGGTCCGTTCCGCCCCCGGGCAGGGTCCAGCCTGAGCGACCACGGTCATGCCAGTGCGCGAGGAGGATCTGCCCGTCGCGCACGATGACACCGTAGGAAGCGAGTCGTCGATGCACGGAACCCCCAAAGATCTCTGCCGGGGTCTCGAGGTCAGCGGCCCGGTGCCTGGCCGACCCGAACCACGGGCGCACGCTATCGTACGCCGACGCGCGCCGCGCTCCCGCACAGGGAGGCGCCGACGCGCGCCGGATGGTGCGTAGCGAGCGGGATCAGCGACGCAGCGTCTTGCGCGCGGCCCAGTTGCCGAGGAACTGGAGCCCCTGCACGAGGATCACGATCACGATGACAGCTGCCCACGTGACCTCGGGCTGGAACTGTCGATAGCCATACTGGATCGCGAAGTCACCGAGTCCGCCACCGCCGATGAATCCGGCCACCGCCGACATGTCGACGAGCGAGACCACGGCGAACGTGTATCCGAGGATGAGCGGCCCAAGTGCCTCAGGCACGATGACGGTCCACACGATCTGGAAACGTCCCGCACCCGACGCGCGCGCCGCCTCGATGACACCTGGTGACACAGTCAGCAGGTTCTGCTCGACAAGGCGAGATATGCCGAAAGTGGCCGCAAGCGAGAGCGCAACGATCGCCGCATTTGTACCGATACCAGAACCCACGATGAGTCTTGAGAGTGGCTGGACGGCCGCGATGAAGATGATGAATGGGATGGGTCGGAAGAAGTTCACGATTACGTTCATGACCGCGTTCGCGAAACGTTGCTCGTAGAGGTTGCCGCGGCGCGTCAGATAGAGCACGAGCCCAACCAGGAGCCCGCCAAGCCCACCGAAGAGCAGGCTAAGCGAGACGAGGAAGAGAGTCTCGCCGGTCGCCTCGAACAGCTTCGGCAGGAGTTCGATGACCTCGTTCATGCCGCACCTCCCGCAGTGATGTCGTCGAATTCCGTGACGACCGCGAGGCCGCCGATTTCATCGAGGGCCCGGCGTCGTGCATCCGCGTCACCCTGCAGCGCGAAGGTCAGGTCGCCGAACGACTTCCCGCGGATCTCGTTCATTCCGCCGTACACGAGCTCGACAGTGATGCCTGCTTCGTGCAGGATACGCAGCGCCTGACCCTGGTTGGTCCGCCCGTCGCGGAAGCTCAGCGTCACGAGCGTGCCAGGGTGGCGGGCACCCAAGTCTGCGCGCAGCTCGGCATCCGGGATGCCCTGCACGACCGTCGAGACGAAGCGCTGCGTTGCCGAGGCCTCCGGGTTCGCGAAGATGTCGAACACCTCGCCCTGCTCGACGATTTTGCCGTGCTCCATGACGGCGACGTGGCTCGCGATCTCCTTCACGACGTCCATCTCGTGCGTGATGACGATGATCGTGACCCCGAGCTCCTCGTTTGCCTTCTTCAGCAGCTGCAGCACGTCCGCCGTCGTCTGCGGGTCGAGCGCGCTCGTCGACTCGTCGGCGAGGAGGATGCTGGGGTTCGTCGCGAGGGCGCGCGCGATGCCCACGCGCTGCTTCTGCCCGCCGGAGAGCTGGTCGGGGAAGGCGCGCGCTTTCTCGGAGAGTCCGACGAACTCGAGCAGCTCGGCGACGCGCTTCTCGCGCTCTGCCTTCGGCGTCTTGGCGACGCGCAGCGGATACGCCACGTTTCCGGCGACGTTGCGTGAGTTGAAGAGGTTGAACTGCTGGAAGATCATCCCGATTCCCGCGCGCACAGAGCGCAGCTTCGTCTCGGGCAGCTTCGTGATGTCGACCCCATCCACGTGGATGCTGCCGGACGTGGTCGGCTCGAGCGCGTTGATGAGACGCACCATCGTTGACTTCCCTGCACCCGAGTATCCGATGACCCCGTAGATGTCGCCGGCCTCGATGTTGAGCGAGACTCCGTCGACGGCTCTGATGACCGGGGCTCCGCGCTTGGGTGCCGGATACTCCTTGACGACGTCGGTGAGTGTGATGAGGGCCATGTGTTCGCTCTCGCCTTCTTCAGTGGACCCGTGTGGTGGTGCTGGTGAGCGGCGCCGGGACGCCATTCGTTGGTGCAAGCGAGATCGCCGCCCGAGGCCTGATGATCATCATCGGGTCTCGGGCGGCGAGCGCGCTAGGGGTGAGTCCTAGCCCTGGGCTTCGATCTCTGCGACGAGCTCGTCGAGCGTCGTCTGCAGCTCGTCGACAGGCGTCTTGGTGAGCACGGCGGTCTCGCCGAACGTCTCCTTGACCGCTGCCGCAACACCCTCCGAGTTCTGGTAGATCTCGACGAGCTTGAGGTAGTTCTCGTTGTCGGCGTTCTCGGCCGTCGTCACGAAGATGTTGATGTACGGGAACGCGGACTCGTTCTGCGGGTCATCCCGCGTGAGTGCGTCTTCCGTGGTGAGGCCAGCGTTCTCGACGAAGTCGTTGTTGATGATCGCGCCGGCGAGGTCAGGCAGCGAGGTTGCCGTGACGGAAGCCTCGAGCTCGGTCACCGTGACACGCGACTCGGGGAGCACATCGTCGAGGGTGGAGAACGGCGAGCCGCCGTCCTTGAGCTCGATGAGGCCAGCTTCCTGGAGCACGAGGAGGCCGCGGGCGCGGTTGGAAGCGTCGTTCGGGACTGCGACCTCTGCGCCGTCCGGAATCGCGTCGACCGAGTCGTACTGCGACGAGTAGAAGCCGAGGGGGTAGATGGCCGTCGAGCCGATCGGCACGAGGTCGTCGCCACTCGCGGCGTTGTGCTGCGCGAGGTAGATGATGTGCTGGAACGCGTTGACGTCGAGCTCACCCTCGCTCGTGGCGGGGTTGGGCTGGTTGTAGTCCGAGAAGTCGACGAGCTCGACCGTGAGGTCCTCAGCTGCCGCTTCCTCGACGAGGACGTCCCAGTACGGGTCGGATGCGCCGACGACACCGAGCCTGATGGTGTTCTCATCGGAGGCGCCGGTGGAGCACGCGGAGAGGCCTCCAACGAGGGCGATCGCGCCGACTGCTGCGGCGATCTTGGTGAAACGTGACATGGAGGAGGGTCCTTTCAATGCGGCGCGCGAACGCCGGCAATCCTCTAAGGGTCTAGAGGGCCTCGCAAGAATAAGAGAACAGCGCGTCGCCGCGCCGATACATCCTGACACGTTGCGTAACAGTCCACTGACGGCGTCACCTACGCAACAATGTTGCGCTGGAATCGCCAAGCAACTCAGGGCAGAAGGCCCAAGTGCCTGGCCTTCGCAAGAGCCTGGTAGCGAGAGCCCGCATCCAGCTTCGTCATTGCGGTCCCGAGGTAGCTCTTGACCGTGCTCTCGGTCAGAATCAGCTTCCTGGCGATGTCCTTGTTCGTCAGCCCGAGCGCGATCTGACCGAGCACATCCAGCTCCCGCGGCGAGAGCCTGACCGGAGCCTCAGGGAGATCTGCGGTGGCGGCAGCCTCTCTGCTGCGCGGATCCCCGTGGTCGCCGGCGAACCTCACGAGGCGTTCCTCGATGCCCCGTAGCCGGGCCCGCACCTCAGCATCCCCGAGGAGGGATGCCACCTCGCGCAGCTCGGAGAACGTTCCCCTCAGCTCCTCGAGCTGCGTCGCGGTGAGGCCACCGCCTCCCAGCTCCGAGACGCTCGCGGACCCCACCCGCATCCGACGCCTGAGCTCATCCCGCAGCCGCAGCTCGTCTTCAACGTTCTTCCCGAGCGCGACCGCCTGACCGAGCGACATCGACTGAGAGTCAGGGGCCGCCCGGAACCCGCCATAGAGGACACCCCGCACGTGCTTGTCGACGATGACCGGCACAGCCATCAGGCTCTGGACGTGCTCGGACAGCACCTGCACGTCGTAGTCGTGCGTGATGCGACTGCTGCCGCGGTAGTTCGTGGTGACCTTTGCGCGACGCTCGAGCATTGCCCGACCTCCGAGACCGCGACCCAGCTGCACCCTGAGCCCCACGAGGCCGCGACCCTGGTTGCCGCAGATCGTATGCACGTCCGTCGTGTCGCGGTACGTCGGACCGCCGAACGAGAGGGGGCACCCCGTGGAGTCCCGCAGGCGCGCCACAGCCTGAGCGAAGACGTCAGCTTCGGTTGCTGCCTCTGGGAACATCATGTGCGTCACTACCAACTTCCGGGGGTAGTTCGATACTTCGTCGTATGCGTAGCGTGGATGCTATCACGCAGGCGATGAGGCTTTCGTGTTCGCAATGATGCGAAGAAATGCCGCCGTCAGCCGCTCCGGAATACACGTCCATCCCTGACGAACGCAGCAATGCACTGAGGCAAGGAGGCCCCATGCAGAATGAAACGTCACCACCGCCGACCGGCGGAATCGACTATGTCGAATTCGAGGAATCGGCCGATTTCAAGGAACTGAAGAAACGCCAGCGTTCCTTCGTCTTCCCACTCTCCATCTTCTTCCTCGTCTGGTACGGCGCCTACATCATCGTCGCCGCGTACGCGCACGACTTCATGGCCACGCCCGTCTTCGGGAACATCAACGTGGGTCTGCTGCTGGGCATCGGCCAGTTCGTCACGACCTTCGCGATCACCATGTGGTACGTCTCCTACGCCAACCGGAGACTCGATCCGCTCGCGAATGACCTGCGCGTCCAGCTGACCAAGGAGGACCAGGCATGAGCGTCCAGCTCATCGCCCCGCGGGCGAGCGCGGTGGCAGACAACGACCCCGTCCTGAATATCGCGATCTTCGCGGCGTTCGTCGCCGTGACGCTCTTCATCGTCATCAGGGCGAGCCGAAACAGCAAGACCGCCGCCGATTACTATGCGGGCGGTCGCTCTTTCTCGGGGACGCAGAATGGATTCGCCATCTCCGGCGACTATCTCTCCGCTGCATCCTTCCTGGGCATCGTCGGTGCTATCGCCGTCAATGGCTATGACGGGTTCCTCTATTCGATCGGGTTCCTCGTCGCCTGGCTGGTGGCGCTGTTGCTGGTCGCCGAGCTCATGCGCAACACGGGCAAGTTCACGATGGCCGACGTGCTGTCGTTCCGCCTCAAGCAGCGGCCCGTGCGCGTCGCGGCGGCCCTCACGACCCTCGCGGTCTGCTTCTTCTACCTCCTCGCCCAGATGGCCGGCGCCGGCGGTCTCGTCGCGCTCCTGCTCGGCATCACGGACGACATCGGCGTCGCGATCGTCGTCGCCGTCGTCGGCGTGCTCATGATCATCTACGTGCTCATCGGCGGGATGAAGGGCACGACCTGGGTGCAGATCATCAAGGCGTTCCTGCTCATCGGCGGCGCTGGCGCGATGACGATCTGGGTGTTGGTCATCAACGGCTTCGACCTGTCCGCGCTCCTGCAGGCGGCCGTCGACAAGGCGGCGCTCGACGGTGCTGAAGACCCGGCCGCGATCCTCGCTCCGGGGCTCCAATACGGCAAGAACCCCATCGACTTCGTGTCGCTCGGGCTCGCTCTTGTCCTCGGCACGGCCGGCCTGCCGCACGTGCTCATGCGCTTCTACACGGTGCCCACCGCCAAGGAGGCCCGAAAGTCCGTGGTCTGGGCCATCTGGCTCATCGGCGGCTTCTACGTGTTCACGCTGGTCCTCGGCTACGGGGCGGCGGCGCTGGTCGGAGCTCCCGCCATCAAGGATGCGCCGGGAGGCGTGAACTCGGCGGCCCCGCTGCTGGCCCTCGAGCTCGGCGGGCCCATCCTGATGGGCTTCATCTCCGCCGTGGCGTTCGCGACCATCCTCGCCGTGGTCGCCGGCCTCGCCATCACGGCTGCCGCATCCTTCGCCCACGACATCTACAACAGCGTCGTGAAGCGAGGCACGGCAACCCCCGAGCAGGAGGTGAAGGTCGGCAAGTACACGGTTGTCGTGCTCGGCGTCGTCGCCATCGTCGGTGGCATCGGCGTGCAGGGCCAGAACATCGCGTTCCTGGTGGCGCTCGCCTTCGCGGTTGCCGCCAGCGCGAACCTGCCGACGATCCTCTACTCGCTGTACTGGCGCAAGTTCACCACTCGCGGCGCGCTGTGGAGCATGTACGGGGGTCTCACGACGGCCATCGTCCTGATTCTCTTCTCGAAGGTCGTCTCGGGTGCCGAGACGGCGATGCTCGGCGCGGAGATCGACTTCGCCTGGTTCCCGCTCAACAACCCGGGCATCGTCTCGATCCCCGTCGGCTTCCTGCTGGGCTGGCTCGGGTCCGTCCTGCCGCAGAAGAAGGAGGATCCGCGCGTCGCCGCCGAGATGGATGTGCGCTCGCTCACCGGGTACGGGGCCGAGGAGGCCGTCGAGCACTAGGCACTCCCTCGTCCGAGCACGCCACGGACTGCTCGAGTTCGTAGAAATGGTCGCTCCGACCCGGTCGGGGTGACCATTTCGGCGCTCTCGTTGTCTCGGTGCCACAACGCACATGAGGTTCGGGATGCGCGTGGGTAGCGTGAACATGTCCACGATGCACACGGAGGTGCGGATTTGACCCAGTCAGCGCAGACAGGTTCCCTCGCTGGGAAGACCATCATCATGTCCGGCGGGAGCCGCGGCATCGGACTCGCGATCGCGAAGCGCGCGGCACGCGATGGAGCGAACGTCGTGCTCCTGGCGAAGACCGGTGAGCCCCACCCGAAGCTGCCCGGCACGGTTTACACGGCCGCCGAGGAGGTACGAGAGGCCGGTGGCCGTGCGCTGCCGGTCGTGGGCGACGTCCGCGACGACTCCGACCTGCGGCGGGCGGTCGATACGGCGGTCGTCGAGTTCGGCGGCATCGACATCGTCGTCAACAACGCGAGCGCCATCGACCTGCGGTCGACGCTCGACATCGACGAGAAGCGCTACGACCTGATGCATCAGATCAACCAGCGGGGAACGTTCATGCTGTCGCGGGCCTCGCTGCCGCACCTGCTCGAGTCGCCGGATGCCCGCATCCTGTCCCTCTCACCTCCCCTCAACCTCTCGGCGAAATGGCTCGGCACCTATCCCGCGTATATGACCGCGAAGTACGGCATGACGCTCGCAACGCTGGGCATCGGTGCCGAGTTCGCGGAGAAGGGTGTCGAGGCGAACACCCTCTGGCCGCGCACGACCATCCAGACCGCTGCGGTCGCCAACATCATCGGCGGCGAGGAGCTCATGCGGCGCAGCCGGACTCCCGAGCTGTACGCGGATGCCGCGCACGTCGTCCTCACGTCGCCGCGTGGCCGATACCAGGGCGAGACGCTGCTGTGCGAAGACGTGCTCGCGGATGCGGGCGTGAGCGATCTGGGTGCTTACTCACCCGGTGTGGATGCGGCCGAGCTGTTTCCCGATGCCTTCGTCGACTGACCGCATGGACGACGTGCGCTGGCGTGCCGTCCGGGAGCACCGCTGCCGACCGGTCGACCTTCGACGGGCGTCGAACGGGTGCGCGACGGACGTCGCAGGGTGTCTCGAGACCAACGGCCTAGTGTGAGTCCCAGATGGGCGGTTCGGGCACATCCCCGGCCGACCCTCCGTTCGGCAGTCCAACGAGGGAGCGCGGCGATGACGGGTGTTGATCAGTACATCAAACCGGACGTCCCACCGTCCGGTCCGGGGTGTGTGGAATGCGAGCAGTCGGGCAGCTGGTGGCTGCACCTGCGTCGCTGCACGTTCTGCGGCCACATCGGCTGCTGCGACGACTCCCTGAACACGCATGCGACGAAGCACGTTCACGCAACGGGTCATCAGGTCATCTGCAGCTACGAGCCTGACGAGGTGTGGTTCTGGGACTACGCGACGGAGACGATGTTCGACGGGCCGACGCTGCACGCGCCGCACAGCCACCCACGGTCGCAAACGGTTCCGGGGCCGGAGGAACGTGTTCCCTCGGACTGGCAACGCCTCCTGGGCGCATGACGACAGCGCTCGGCGATCTCCCGGACGAACCGCTCGCCCTGTACGAGCACCCGTACGCGTAGGCCGGATGCCGAGGGCGGGGTTGTGGTCGTCTAGACTCGCCTGAAGCGGCCGCAAGTCCGCCCCGGATGGGCCGACTCACACAGAAGAACCCCGGTCAGATTTCTCTGACCGGGGTTCTGTGTCACCGTGGAGCCTAGGAGATTCGAACTCCTGACATCCTGCTTGCAAAGCAGGCGCTCTACCAACTGAGCTAAGGCCCCGTTCGGGGTGGAAACGACACCAACCTTCAGTGTCGAACCGTGGGGCTACCAGGACTTGAACCTGGGACCTCTTCGTTATCAGCGAAGCGCTCTAACCGCCTGAGCTATAGCCCCCGAAGCGACTGCCCCAACATACACGAAAAGTGCACCGCAGGGGAAATCGAGCCGCTAGCTGTTCGTGAAACCGAACACGAGGCCTCCCGTGACCTTCACCGCGAGGTTGTAGAGGAACGCCGCGACCGCGCCGAGGGCAGTGCCCGCGACGAGGTTGAGGAGCGCCACGACCAGCGAGAAGAGCATGAGCTGCGGCAGCGTGACGAAGTCATCGACTCCAACGCCTGCCGAACCGGAGACGTCGTTGAGGAGGTTGTTGACGCTCCCCAGCACACCCGTGTTCTCGATGACCGTCCACATGAGGAACGTCGCAACGATGGTGATGATGCCAAAGCAGATCGACAGCAGGAAGGAGAACTTCACGACAGACCAGAAGTCGATGTGCACCAAACGGAGGCGCACCTGCTTGCTCGCAGTCTTCTTGCTGGACTTCTGGGCCAGCTTGTCAGCAACGCTCGTCATAGATCAGTACCTCAGTCTTCGGTCTCGTCCTGCTCGAACGACGTGACCGAGTCTGCCACAGTCTCACTCTCGTCACTCTCGGCAGTCGTGCTCTCCCCATCGCTGGAGGCATCAGGGGTCGCCTCGGTCTCCGACTCGGTGTCGTCCGAGGCGGTGGCGCCGGCGGATTCGCCGTCCTCGCCCGCCTCGTCTTCCTTCTCGAGCTCACGGTCGGCGTTCTGCGCGATCGCGATCACGTAGTCGCTGTTGTCGAGCCTCGCGAATGTCACGCCCATGGAGTCGCGTCCGGTCACGGAGACCTCGGCGACGTTGGAGCGCACGACCTTGCCGGAGGCGAGGATGACCAGCACCTCTTCGGCGTCGTGGACGAGCAGCGCGCCGGCGAGCCCGCCGCGTTCCTCGTTCAGCTTCGCGACCTTGATGCCGAGGCCGCCGCGCTTCTGGATGCGGTACTGCGACACCGACGTCCGCTTCGCGTATCCGCCCTCCGTGACGATGAACACGTAGGCGTCATCACTCGAGGTGACCGCTGCAGTGAGCAGGTAGTCGCCGTCGCGGAACGACATGCCCTTGACGCCGGACGTGGAGCGGCCCATGGGCCGGAGCGCTTCGTCGTTCGCCTCGAAGCGAAGCGACATTCCGAGGTGGGAGACGCAGAACACGTGGTCGGACTCGTCGGCGAGCATCGCCGAGACGAGCTCGTCGCCCTCGCGCAGGTTGACGGCGATGATGCCGGCCTGGCGGTTCGTGTCGTACTCGGTGAGCGCCGTCTTCTTGACGAGCCCCTCGCGGGTGGCGAGCACGAGGTACTGCGCCTGGCGGTAGTCGCTGATGTCGAGGATCTGCGCGACCTTCTCGTCGGGCTGCAGCGGCAGCAGGTTCGCGATGTGCTGCCCCTTCGCATCCCGGCCGGCCTCGATGAGCTCATACGCCTTGGCCCGGTACACCCGGCCGAGGTTCGTGAAGAAGAGCAGCCAGTGGTGCGTCGTCGTCACGAAGAACTGCTCGACCACATCGTCCGCGCGGAGCTGGGCGCCCTTGATGCCCTTGCCGCCCCTGTGCTGTGAACGGTAGTTGTCGCTGCGCGTGCGCTTGATGTAGCCGCCGCGCGTGACGGTGACGACCATCTCCTCTTCCGGGATGAGGTCCTCGTCGGTCATGTCGCCGCCGGAGCCTCGCAGGATCTCGGTGCGTCGATCGTCGCCGAACTTGTCGACGACTTCCTGCAGCTCATCCGCGATGATGGTGCGCTGACGCACCGGGTCGGCGAGGATCTCCTTGTACTCGGCGATCATCGCTTCGAGACGCGCTGCGTCTTCCATGATCTTCTGGCGCTCGAGCGCGGCGAGGCGGCGCAGCTGGAGGTTCAGGATGGCGCTGGCCTGCAGCTCGTCGACGTCGAGTAGCTCCATGAGTCCCGTGCGGGCCTCTTCGACGGTCGGCGACCGGCGGATGAGCGCGATGACCTCATCGAGCATGTCGAGCGCTTTGAGGTAGCCGCGGAGGATGTGAACCTCGTCTTCCGCCTTCTTGAGGCGGAACTTCGTGCGGCGCACGATGACCTCGACCTGGTGCTGCACCCACGCCGTGATGAAGCCGTCGATCGCGAGCGTGCGAGGAACGCCGTCGACGATCGCGAGCATGTTCGCGCCGAAATTCTCCTGCAGCTGCGTGTGCTTGTAGAGGTTGTTGAGCACGACCTTGGCGACGGCGTCGCGCTTGAGCACGATGACGAGGCGCTGACCGGTTCGGCCGGAGGACTCGTCGCGGATGTCGGCGATGCCGGTGAGGCGCTGGTCCTTGACGAGCTCGGCGACCTTCAGCGCGAGATTGTCGGGGTTGACCTGGTAGGGCAGCTCCGTGATGACGAGGCACGTGCGGCCGTGGATCTCCTCGATCGCGACGACAGCGCGCATCGTGATGGAACCGCGACCGGTGCGGTACGCCTCCTGGATTCCCTTGGTGCCGAGGATCTGGGCGCCGGTGGGGAAGTCAGGGCCGTGGATGCGCTCCATGAGCGCGTCCATGAGCTCCTCGCGGGTCGCATCCGGGTGCTCGAGGTGCCACAGCGCACCCGCCGCGACCTCGCGGAGGTTGTGCGGCGGGATGTTCGTGGCCATACCGACGGCGATGCCCACGGAGCCGTTGACCAGGAGGTTCGGGAAGCGGGCGGGCAGCACGGCTGGCTCGCGCGTGCGGCCGTCGTAGTTGTCCTGGAAGTCGACGGTGTCCTCGTCGATGTCCCTGACCATCTCGAGCGCGAGCGGCGCCATCTTGGTCTCGGTGTATCGGGGCGCGGCGGCACCGTCGTTGCCGGCGGAGCCGAAGTTCCCCTGGCCGAGGGCGAGCGGGTACCGCAGCGACCACGGCTGGACGAGGCGGACGAGGGCGTCGTAGATCGCCGAGTCGCCGTGCGGGTGGAACTGCCCCATGACGTCTCCGACGACGCGGGCGCACTTCGAGAATGCCTTGTCGGGCCGGTAGCCGCCGTCGTACATCGCGTAGATGACACGGCGGTGCACGGGCTTGAGCCCGTCGCGCACCTCGGGGAGCGCTCGACCGACGATGACGCTCATCGCGTAGTCGAGGTACGAGCGCTGCATCTCGAGCTGCAGGTCGACCTGCCCGATGCGGTCTTCGCCGTCGGCGTTGGTGGTTGTGACGCGTTCTTCAGCCATAGATGTGCCTGTGTGCCTTAGATATCGAGGAAGCGCACGTCGTGCGCGTTCTGCTGAATGAAGGTCCGGCGCGATTCGACGTCCTCGCCCATGAGCGTGCTGAACACGGCGTCAGCCGCTTCCGCGTCGCTCACCTTGACCTGCAGGAGCGTGCGCACGGCGGGGTCCATCGTCGTCTCCCAGAGCTCCTGGTAGCTCATCTCGCCGAGTCCCTTGTAGCGCTGGATGGCGTTGTCCTTGGGAATGCGGCGACCGGCCGCCTTGCCGTCTGCGAGCATCGCGTCGCGCTCACGGTCGGAGTAGGCGAAGTCGTGCGCCGCGTTGGACCACTTGATGCGGTAGAGCGGGGGCTGCGCGAGGAACACGTAGCCGAGCTCCACGAGCGGACGCATGTAGCGGAAGAGCAGCGTGAGCAGCAGCGTCGTGATGTGCTGGCCGTCGACATCGGCGTCTGCCATGAGGATGATCTTGTGGTACCTGACCTTTTCAGGGTCGAAGTCGTCGCCGAGCCCGGCGCCGAACGCTGTGATCATCGACTGCACTTCGTTGTTCTGCAGGGCGCGGTCGAGGCGGGCCTTCTCGACGTTCAGGATCTTCCCGCGCAGCGGGAGGATCGCCTGCGTCTCAGGGTCGCGCCCCTGAACTGCCGAGCCACCGGCCGAGTCACCCTCGACGATGAAGACCTCGGAGCGTGTCGGGTCCTTCGACTGGCAGTCCTTGAGCTTGCCCGGCATGCCGCCGGTCTCGAGGAGGCCCTTGCGTCGGGTCTGCTCGCGTGCACGACGGGCGGCGAGGCGGGCAGCGGATGCCTGGCCGGCCTTGCGGATGATGTCCCTGGCCTGCGAGGGGTTGCGGTCGAACCAGTCCTGGAGCGCCTGGCCGACGATGCGCTGCACATACGACTTCGCCTCGGTGTTGCCGAGCTTCGTCTTCGTCTGACCTTCGAACTGAGGTTCGCCGAGCTTGATGGAGATGACGGCGGCGAGCCCTTCGCGGACGTCCTCACCCGAGAAGTTCTCGTCCTTCTCCTTGATGAGGTTCTTCTCGCGCGCGTACCGGTTGACGACCGTCGTGAGGGCGGCGCGGAACCCCTCGAGGTGCGTGCCGCCTTCCTTCGTGTTGATCGTGTTCGCGAACGAGTGGATGGACTCCGAGTAGGAGTCGATCCACTGCATCGCCAGCTCGAGCGAGATCTTGCGCTCGGTGTCCTCGGCGTTGACCTCAATGATCTCCTCGTGCACCGGCTGCTTCTTGCGACGGCTGACGAGGTGCTGCACGTAGTCGACGAGTCCGCGCTCGAACAGGTACGTCTGCGCGCGCTTCTGCGGGATCTCGATGGATTCGGTGACGGCCTTCGGCTCGCCGGTCTCCGTGCGCTCGGCGTCGTCGATGTCAGCGGCGGTCTCGTCCTGCAGCTCAGTGATCTGCGCGGCGAGTCCATCGCCCGTGAGGTTCGACTGGTCGCGGTCGTCTGCGAGCGAGATGCGCAGGCCCTTGTTGAGGAACGCCATCTGCTGGAAGCGGGCGCGGAGCACCTCGAAGTCGTACTCGACGGTCTCGAAGATCTCGGAGTTCGCGTAGAACGTGATGGTCGTTCCAGTGTCTTCGGTCGGCTCGCCCTTCCGGATGTTCCCGGTCGGCACGCCGTTCTCGAAGTCCATCTCCCACTCGAAGCCGTCGCGCTTGACCTGCGCGATGAGGCGGTACGACAGGGCGTTCACGACGGAGGAGCCAACGCCGTGGAGACCACCCGAGACCGCGTATCCGCCGCCGCCGAACTTTCCGCCGGCGTGCAGCTTGGTGAGGACAACCTCGAGGGTGGAGATGCCCTCGACGGGGTGCAGCTCGACCGGGATGCCTCGACCGTTGTCCCGAACGCGCACGGCTCCATCGTCCTGCAGCGTCACCTGGATGTCGTCGCAGTACCCCGCGAGCGATTCATCCACAGAGTTATCCACAATTTCGTACACGAGGTGGTGGAGCCCCTCGGGACCGGTGGATCCGATGTACATGCCGGGGCGCTTGCGAACGGCTTCGAGCCCCTCGAGCACCTGGATCTGGCCTGCGCCGTAGTCGTTCTCAACCCGATCGTTCTGCGAGCGGGCCTCGACCACCTCGGCGGGAGCCCCCTCCTGGCCTTCCGACGTTCCTGGACCGTCCGACTGCAGAGCGTCGTCTGGCGTCTCAGTCGTGTTCTCGGGGTCGGAAGTTTCTGATGCCATAACTCGGGCGTCTCCTTGCTGTGTGGCGACATGCAAGATCCGCGTTGCGAGCAAACTCGCGTGACGCGGATCTAGCGACTGTTCAGTCTACCAAGGAACACGACTCGAGGCCCGAGAATGGAGCGTGAAGCGACGAAAACAAGGGGACGTACCGTATTTGCCTTGTCAACCGTAGGTATCGCGTGGACCACGCCCTGGAACCGATCTGGGACCGCGTTTCCACGAGGGGGCACCCGGGTTCAGAAAGCGGATGCGCTCGACCTTCGCTTCCGCGTACCTCTCGGTGAGGTTCGTGAGCAGCATCGTCTGCATCCCTCGGAGCTGCGTCGCCCACGCAGTCGAATCGCACTGCACCAGCAGCACGCCGTCCTCGATGTGCAGCGGAGTGGAATGCGCCGCCGTCTCCTTGCCCACGATCTCGGGCCACGCGTCCATCAGCTCGGCCTGCTTGAGTGGTCCGTTCCAACCGAATTGCCTGGTCAGGGCCGCAAGGGCCGATCCAGCGGCAACAGGATCACGTCCGAAGCCGAACGGCTCGGACAGCTCGGTGCCCTCCGCATCCTTGGCCTTCGCCGCAAGGCGTCGGCGAAGCGACGTCGTCTTCCCGCCGAAGACCTCCTTGAACCGCGCGTAGACCTCTGCACCCTCACTCATCGGCGGCACCCGTCTGGATCGTGCCGGCACTGATCCGGATGATCTGCGAGCGCAGCCCCTCAGGAACGTCCTCGAGGACCGCGGCCGTGATGAGGACCTGCTCGAAGTCCCCGATCGCCTCCGCGAGGCGGGACCGGCGCGAGGCGTCCAGCTCCGCGAACACGTCGTCGAGGATGAGCACCGGATCGCCCGCGCGTGACTCACTGCGCACCAACTCGGCGGCCGCGAGCTTGAGGGCAAGCGCAAACGACCAGGATTCACCGTGACTCGCCGTGACTCGCGCCGGCAGACCGTTGAGCCAGAACACGGCGTCATCGCGGTGGGGGCCGACGAGGCTCACGCCTCGTTCGAGCTCGCGAGGACGCATCTCGGCGAGCTGCGCGGTGAAGCGGTCACGAATCTCCGCGGTCGTGACCTCGCCGCCTTCGACTTCCGCGCCCTCGCCATCGGCGTCACCCATGACAGAGGCAGCGTGGCCGAAGGCGGAGACGCGCATCGACAGCGTCGGCCGATGGTCCGCGCCGACCAGACGCTGGTACGAACCGGCGAGGTGCGGAAGCAGCCGATCGCAGAGCAGCAGCCGCTCGGCGATGATCTGGGAGCCGAGCTCCAGCATCCGCTCGTCCCACACATCCAGTGTCGCGATCATCGCTTCCGACGATCGCGGGCCCCGCATCGATCGGAGCAACGAGTTCCGCTGTCGCAAGACCCGCTCGTAGTCGGCGATCACGCCGCCGAGCTTCGGCGAATGGGTCACGAGCAGGGAATCGAGGAACCGTCGCCGAGCGCCAGGCTCACCACGCACGAGCGTGAGATCCTCCGGAGCGAACAGCACGCTTGCGAAGTACCGAGCCAGGTCGCGGGACCTGACATTCTGGCCGCCGACCCTCGCCTTGTTCGCACCGGAACTCGCAATCTGCACATCCAGGTGCAGCGAGCGAGTCTCGTGAGCCAGTTCCATCTTGACCACGGCGAACTCCTGGCCGAAGCGCACAAGCGCCTGGTCACTGGAGACTCGGTGCGAGCCGAGCGTGGCCAGGTAGCCGATCGCTTCGACGAGGTTGGTCTTGCCCTGGCCGTTGGAGCCCACGAACAGGTGGGCGCCGGGCCCCAGCGACAGGTCGGCGGACTCGTAGTTCCTGAAGTCGTGCAGCAGCAGACGGGTGACGTGCACTGGTTACCGCATGAGCAGATTCGGCTGCAGCAGGTAGCGGTAGTTCGTCGACTCGCCCTCGTCGCGCGAGGTCTGGCTCGTGAGCAGCACGGGGCCCGGCTTGTTGGGGTTCTCGGAGTTCGTGAACGCGATGCGCACGAACGGCGAGTGGATGGCGCCGACGCCATCCAGCAGGAACTGCGGCTTGAGCGAGACGACCATGTCGTTGCCGTGCAGGACTGCGTCGAGGTTCTCGCTGGCCTGCGCCTGCTCGCTGCCGAGCGCTTCGAGGTGGAGGCCCTCGGTCGTGAACGTGAAGCGCAGGGCTGCCTCGCGCTCGAGCACGAGCTGCACGCGACGAACCGCGTCGACGATGTCGCTGACCGTCAGCACTGCGTAGTGCGGCGTCTCAGCGGGGAAGAGCCGCTCCACTGCGGGGAAGTTGCCCTTGATGAGGAGCGAGGTGACGGTCTTGTTGCCAGCGGAGAAGGCGATGAGCTCACGGATGTCGTCCTTGACGAGCGTGATCGTGATCTCACCGGAGCTGCCGAGCGACTTGCCGACCTCGGCGAGTGTCTTGGCCGGCACGAGAGCTGTCTCGATCTCGGTGAGGGAGCTCTGCCACTCGATGGTCCGCACTGCGACGCGGTAGCGGTCGGTGGCGACGAGGCTCATCGAATCGGCCTGCAGCGAGAGGTTCACACCCGTGATCACGGGTGCGACGTCTTCGCGAGAGGCTGCGACCGCGACCTGGGAGATGGCTTCCGAGAACACGTCGCCGGCGATGGAACCGCTCGCGCCTTCGACGACGGGCAGGCTCGGGAACTCCTCGATCGGCATCGTCGGCAGATGGAACGACGCGCTGCCGCAGCGGATGACGACTCCGGAGTCGTCGCGGCTCAGCTCGACGGGAGCCTGAGGAAGTCGATTCGCGATGTCAGCGAGGAGGCGTCCCTGCACGAGGACGGCTCCGGGTTCCTGCACATCAGCGTCGATGCTGGTGCGGCTGGAGACCTCGTAGTCGAATGACGAGAGCGTGACCCCTGCTTCGCCGACCTCGACGACGACACCGCTGAGGATGGGGAGGGTCGGGCGCTGAGGCAGAAGCTTGACGACAAACGACACCGCATCGCTGAAGACGTCACGGTTGACCACAAACTTCACTAGGCGTTCCTCTCGTTGGAATGCCCCAATGGTAGCCGCCCAGATTCGGTGTGTTGTGCCCGAGCGTCAGAGCATCCTGTGCTGCCTGCCACGGCACGAGCCCGTCGTCGCGCACGCGAAAATACCAGTCCCGCGAGGGCCGGCCGACCACCGTTCACCAATGTCATCGACTCGCCCAATATCAATAGATTTCTTGTCATCATCGTATTAACAGCTGTGCACACTGTGGATAACTCCGTACTCCCCAGCGGCTGCCTGGGAACTACAAAAATGTAAGTTGTGGCGGAGCGGTGGACGCCCTGTGCACGCTGACGAGCACTGGGGTGCACAACTTCTCGGACTCCACAGCGCCGAGCGTTTTTTCCACAGTTCGTGCTCGCGTGTCGATTCCACAGTCCACAAGTTATCCACAGGCCCTGAGGGCAAGAAAAACTCCGCATCCGTGCCCGAGGGCCCGTGATGCGGAGCTGGAGGGCGCTCAGGAGCGTCCGTTTCCGTTCTGGCGGATGCGCGCGGTGAGCTCCGTGACCTGGTTGTAGACGTCGCGGCGCTCGGTCATGAGCTTCGTGATCTTGCGGTGCGCGTACATCACCGTCGTGTGGTCGCGCCCCCCGAACAGCTGCCCGATCTTGGGGAGAGACAGGTTCGTCATCTCCCTGCAGATGTACATGGCGATCTGCCGGCTCGTGGCGATCGCCTGCGATCGGGAGGATCCGTAGAGGTCGTCCACCGTCAGCTGGAAGTACGCAGCCGTCCGATTGATGATGTCCACGGGAGAAACGATGCCCGTGTCCTGATCGGACACCAGGTCCTTCAGCACTGTGGAGACCAGCGCCAGGTCGACCTTCTCGCCATTGAGGTTGGCGTAGGCGGTGACTCTGATGAGCGTGCCCTCCAACTCACGGATGCTCGAGGAGACCCGTGCCGCGATGAACTCGAGCGCATCGTCCGGGATCAGCAGGTTGTCGACCTGCGACTTCTTCCGGAGGATCGCGATGCGCGTCTCGAGGTCGGGCGACTGCACATCGGTGATGAGGCCCCACTCGAATCGGGAGCGCATCCGGTCTTCGAACCCTGTCAGCTGCTTCGGTGGGAGGTCGCTCGTGATGACGACCTGCTTGTTGTGCTCGTGCAGGGTGTTGAACGTGTGGAAGAACGCTTCCTGCGTCGAATCCTTGCCCTGGAGGAACTGGATGTCGTCGATCAGCAGAATGTCGTTGTCGCGGTAGCGCGCCTGGAACGACTGCGTCCGGTTGTTCGCGATCGAGTTGATGAAGTCGTTGGTGAACTCTTCGCTCGAGACGTACCTGACCTGGATGCCCGGGTAGATCGATTCGGCGTAGTTGCCGATGGCGTGGAGCATGTGCGTCTTGCCGAGCCCAGAGCCGCCGTACACGAACAACGGATTGTACGAACGTGCCGGCGCTTCAGCGACCGCGACGGCAGCCGCGTGCGCGAATCGGTTCGACCCACCGATGATGTAGTTGTCGAACGTGTACCGCGGGTTGAGCCGCGACTCAGGGTCCGGCTGCGTGCGCGCGCCTTGATCTGAGGACGAATGATGACCGACGGATTCTGCTTCGACGACGTTCACCGAGCTGGTCGGGGTGGGCGCGGCCCGCGGCGGGGCGACCTCGATGTAATCGTGCGAGGCGAGTGGGTCACCGACCGAAGCTCGCGGAGCCGCATCCGGGTTGACGAGAACCGCGAAGGTCTTGATCTCCGGCTCGCCGAGTTCCGCGATCGCAGCCAGCATGGGCACGCGCGCACGAGTCTCGATCATCGTGCGGGTCATGTCGTTGGGGACTTCGAGCAGCAGCGCGCCGCTCATGACGCCCTTGGCTTCGACCAGTCCGAGGAACCCGAGCAGGGAAGCAGGGACGCGATCATCTTCGCGAAGTGTGGAGAGCAGCGTGTGCCACGTCTCTGAAACCGGGTCGGTCACCGAAGCACTCCCCCGTCCCTCTGTACTTCACGAGACCGCATCTCTGCGGACCGCGTCTTCTTGGCTGCGCGCTCGCAGCATGGTCAACGCACCGGCCGTGTGGCACTGGTGCGCAAGTCATTGTGATCTACCCGGCGAGATATCCACAACTTCTGTGGACAAACAGGCGTGAGCCTGTGCATAACTCGCGGAGGTAGGGGGCCAGCCTACGCTGGATCGCCACGCGCGCCAATCGCTTTGCGAGGATTCGGCATGTCGCACACTTGCCGGGCACCGGTGTGAGCATAATGCTGGCCCTCTGGCGACAGTTGACTGCCGGGCGCGGGTCACGTAGGTTAAGGCAGTTGTGCCCATCGGTAGGGCACTTGTGAAAAATCCGTACGGCGTCCGCCGATCGGGTCGTATCTTCCGGAGTTCTCATGTCGAAGCGTACTTTCCAGCCAAACAACCGCCGTCGCGCGAAGACCCACGGCTTCCGCCTGCGTATGCGCACCCGTGCGGGTCGCGCCATCCTCTCGGCTCGTCGCCGCAAGGGTCGCACCGAGCTTTCCGCGTAGCTTCTTGCTTCCCTACGCGAACCGCGTCACGAAGGGCGATGACTATCAAGCCATCGTTCGACGCGGCGTTCGCGTGGGTGCTCGAGGAATCACGGTCAGCGTGCGCGAGCGCGAACACGATGACACACCTACCCGCTTCGGCTTCATTGTCTCGAAGCGGGTAGGTGTGGCTGTCGTGCGCAATCGCATTCGTCGGCGCCTCAAGGCGGTCTCCAGAGAGCTGCTCCCTGAGGTCGGTTCTGGCTTCGACATCGTTTATCGGGTTCATCCGGAAGCGGCAGAACTCGGGTTCGATGATCTGCGCGAGCGCGCGAGATTCGGGTCGTTGCGAGCCGTGCGTCGTATCGCTGCACCCAGCGACGCGGATGCTCGTGCGTCCAAGTCCGGGAGGTGACCGTGCGCGCCCTTCGACGAGCCGCGCTCGTTCCTCGGAACGTGGTCATCGCACTGCTGAACGCGTACCGCTTGGT
This sequence comes from Pseudoclavibacter sp. JSM 162008, assembly GCF_041366455.1. Classification (NCBI taxonomy): domain Bacteria; kingdom Bacillati; phylum Actinomycetota; class Actinomycetes; order Micrococcales; family Microbacteriaceae; genus Pseudoclavibacter; species Pseudoclavibacter sp. JSM 162008. The sequence continues at coordinate 7,037 of NZ_JBEWYX010000005.1, read as the reverse complement.
GATCTCACCGCTCTACGGTGACGTCTGCCGGTATCACCCCAGCTGCTCCGCGTACTCTTTAAGGGCTGTGCAGGTTCATGGCGTCCTCCGGGGCGGCTTCCTCACCGGGCGACGACTCGTTCGCTGCCACCCCTGGGCTGCTGGAGGCATTGACGACGTGCCCGAGCCAGAACACCGAACCACCACCACTACTGCTCGCGGATTTGTCGTCCAGGGCACTAGCGGGACTTAAGAGAAAGACGTCACCGCACTCATGGATATCCTCGGAACCATCTTGTGGCCGATCAAATGGGTCATCGAGCTCATCTTGGTCGGTTTCCACACGCTGTGGACGACGCTCGGTCTCAACGGCACTGATGGTTGGACGTGGATCCTCGCCATCCTCGGCCTGGTGCTCGTCGTCCGCTCCGCCATGATCCCGCTCATGGTGAAGCAGGTGAAGTCCCAGCGCGCGATGATGGATGTCGCTCCTGAGATCAAGAAGATCCAGGACAAGTACAAGGGCAAGCGTGACCAGTTCTCCATGGAGGCCATGCGTCGCGAGACCATGGCTGTCTACCAGCGAACCGGCTCGAACCCGATGGCGGGATGCTGGCCACTGCTCGTGCAGATGCCGATCTTCTTCGGTCTCTTCTCGGTGCTCAACGGCGCGCAGCACAACACGGTGGGTGTCGGTGCGCTGAACCAGGAGCTCGCGACGTCCTTCTCGCAGGCGGACATCTGGGGCGCTCCACTGAGTGCAACGTTCCTCAACAACGACGGCAACGTCGGCGTCCAGATCCTCGCCGGTGTCATGGTCGTCGTCATGACGGTCTCGCAGTTCATCACGCAGAAGCAGATCACTTCGAAGAACGTGTCGCAGGCGACCAAGGAGTCGCCGATGTACCGCCAGCAGCAGATGCTGCTCTACATCCTGCCCCTCACGTTCCTCGTGTCCGGAGTCATGTTCCCGCTGGGTGTCATGACCTACTGGCTCATCTCGAACTTCTGGACCATGGGCCAGCAGTACATCATCATCCGCAACATGCCTACTCCCGGATCCGAGGCAGCGAAGGCTCGTGAGGAGCGCCTGAAGGCTCGCGGCAAGTGGGTTGAGCCCGAGCGCAAGGACTCCAAGGGCAACGTCATCGTGGAAGCCCCCGTGCAGCAGCCGGCACAGCGCGCTCAGCCCGTGTCAAAGAACCGTGCCAAGAAGAAAGCAACGGGCGGGAAGCCCGGCGCAAGTGGAGCCTCTGGCAAGAGCAGCCCACCCGCGAAGAAGTAGTTTCCCCTCGCCTCGCCCCTCTGTGTTAAGGAACCCGAATGACTGAAGCAACCTCCGAGGCCATCCCCGCTGACGCAGAGACATCGGATGCCCGTGACGACGGTGACATCGCCGCCGACTACCTCGAAGAGCTGCTCGACATCAGTGATGTAGATGGTGACCTCGACATCGAGGTTCGTGAGTCGCGCACCTACATCTCGGTGAACTCCGACGGGGAGTCGAACCTGTCGAAGCTGGCTGATGGGGAGACGGTGGATGCGCTGCAGCACCTGACTCGCCTCGCGGTGCAGGCGGAGACGGGTGAATTCTCGAGACTCATCCTCGACATCGGCGGTTCCCGCGATGCGCGACGGGGCGAGCTGGCCGGGCTCGTCGACCGCGCGATCACCCGCATCGAGGAGGGCGCCTCGTCCGCGGCCCTGCCCCCGATGTCCTCGTACGAACGAAAGATCGTTCACGACATCGTCTCCGAGCGCGGCTATGTGTCTGAGTCTGAAGGCGAAGCGCGCGAGCGTCACACGGTCATCCGCCCGGCACCTTTGGTCTGACGCGCGGAGTTATCCACAGTAGTTTCCACAGGCCATTATCTGGGGAATTGGACTGGAATTGCCTCTCGGGGTAAAAGGCCAGGTCAACTGGTCTTTCTTACGGATTTTCGATTCGAGCGCTGTGGATGCGCTGTTATGCACAGAGTTATCCACAGTTAGGCCGCGGGTTGCGTTTTGGTTGGTCTGTGAAGAATCGCATCGTGTCAAACTGGCACGAGCTGAGCGCGCCGCGATCTACGGTGCTTTGAGACATCCACGTTGCGAGAGGGGCACGCGCCATGACTGACCACCCGAACGAACTCGAGGTCGAGCCGGCTATCGCGAAGGTGCTGTTTGAGGACCGGATCGAACTCGCTCGCGCGTTCACGTCTGACCTCACGGAATACGGGGAGCAGCTCGGCCTCGTCGGTCCGCTCGAGTACCCCCGCCTCTGGACTCGGCACATCATCAACTCGGTTCTCATGGCCCCCTTGCTGCGTCCCGGGCTCGTCGGCGATATCGGTTCAGGTGCCGGCCTCCCTGGTCTCGTGCTGGCCATCGCGCGTCCTGACGTCAATTTCGTGTTGATCGAACCCATGGAGCGGCGCACGGAGTGGTTGCAGCGTGAGGTGGATGCCCTCGCTCTCACGAACGTCCAGGTGCGTCGAGCGCGAGCTGAGGAAGTGCACGATGAGTTCACCTTCGATCAGCTGACCGCGCGGGCCGTATCTGCGCTGAGCAAACTCATCCCGATCACGGTGCCTCTTGTTCGCTCAGGCGGGGAGCTCGTGTTCCTCAAGGGGCGATCGGCTGAAGCTGAGATCGAGAAGGCCAGCAAGGCGATCCGAAAGTTCGGTCTGACAGATGTTCGCGTTGAAGAGCTCGGCGAGAACCTCGACACTGAGACCACACGGGTCATCCGCGCAACGGTCGACTAGGACTATCGCTACGCGTTTGTCTAAAATCAGGACCTGTATCGATTATTCTCGATTCAAGGATGCTGCCTCGTGGGTTCGCACCATTCCTTCGATGCAACTCAGAAGTTTGAATGCACCCAGATCGACTGATATGTGGATGATCGGCGGGCGTTCTGAAGAGAGTCGTGCTCGAACGCAGACAACGACCGCGTTTTCGCCAGCAAGACATGCTTCCTTCGTTTCCTGACGCCGGTTTGAGACGAGCTCGGTGGCTTCTGCACCCGTTTCACGTGAAACAGGCTGGTTTGATTCGTTTCCGAAGTGCGTACCGCCAGAGTGGGCCTTGCGCCTCGATTTCTCGGCAGCTTGCCTCAGGAAAGGGTAGAAGAGAACCTCGCTCTCATGCGTCGGTGGCCTTCGGCTGTGTCGATCGATGGTCTCGACGTTTTGGTCCAGAAAACCCGAGGTCGGGTGGAGAACGCAAGTGGTGGGGCTTGTCGATACTCGCACTAGGTTCTCGCTGCGCAACAGCGTCGGACTCTGAGCGTTGCCCTGTCGCGCAGAGGGAGGGGCCCATCTCATCTCCCAACTCACAAGGCGTGACTTCAATAGGGATCTGAAACGGGCCCGCTCTTGGTTTTGACTCCAGCCAACCTCTCGCGGGCTTGCACGTGAACGTCCGTCTGCCCAGGCGCAGGATGGCCGTCTGCACGCGACTTTCGGGAGGTCTCAACCTTCGAGAGGTACTAATCCACGACGTCTCTCGTGAGGGTCAGGGACGTGCTCGTTCGCGACGGGATGGATAGCCGACAGAGGCGGCACGTGATCGGTGCACAAGCAGACACCCTAGCGAGCCGGCAACCCGGGCCATCATGACCGCGGGTGTCAAGCTGCGTGCAAAAGCCCGAGGCCCGAGGGTCTCTTGGCCGTCTCGTTCGCGCTAAGCCCGGTTCTCCGCACGAGGTTGTTTCACGTGGAACCGTGTGCCTATTGGCCGCACGGTCGTGTAGCTAACAAGGCCCGGTCATGCTCGAGCCGGGTCCTGCACGAGCCGTGTAGGAAATGGCCTATGCAAGCCTCTTGTCGTGCCCGGGATATGCAACAGCTCGCGCATGTATGAGTCGATCGTGTCGAAGACTGGCTGGACTCGAAGGGTTTCACGTGGAACGGGGCATGAACAGGCAATCCCGGCGACTAGCGGAGTACTGGGCCGAATCTCGTACATGTACTTCGCCATGTGCGTTGTTCCACGTGAAACATGCTCCCCTTGGGGAGTGTTCGCACTCAGAATTGAGAGAGTGGATTGGGCGCACCCCACCAGGGTCTACTCTCCCGTGCGAAGTGCGAGATCGAGCGTACGGATCGGTCGTGGATGAGGCCAGCCGCACTCGTCCCGCCGATGGTCCGGCGGCTTGGTCATTGCTAGCTTCCCGCCCCGCACTACAGACTCTCCAGGGGTTGATCGGACGGACTCCCGCGCGGCGCATCTGGGCCGCTGTGCGATTTACAACGCAAACCACCAACGGCGTGCGCTGCCGAGCCAAACTGTTTCACGTGAAACGAGGTGCCCACCTCTGGATCTCGCAACGGGCTCCCAGGCCGATCCAGTTCAGTGACCTGGTTCACATTGGGAAACCTGTCTGGTCCCGGAAGACAACACCGTCGTTAGGGGCTGGTGCTCGTGCAGCCCGCCCGTCCGACTACACAGTTCAAGCGGTGAGACCGTTTACAGGGATGTCGAAACCGTCTCTACCGGTTGAATGCCGCCGTCGATGTAGTCCGCTGACGAAACGGAGCGCGCGAGTGGGGACACAAATTGCGCGAGCTGTTCGTGGATTCCCGAACTGACCTAACGGCCGGAGGATGGGAACGGAGTACGGAGTCGACGAACATTCGATCGAGGGGGCAGTGACGGGGTGAGTGCAACTCTCGCCTGGAACCTACAGGTCATCGAGCGCTAGGGGTTAGGTCTCATCCCAGCGGCACCCCTTGGGTCTCAAAGGCTAGACGGATCTGGCGCTGGGCCTGCCCTGGCCAGGGCTGGACTACGCACCGGCCGGGTTAGACAGATCGAGACACGGCATGACTACGAAGGCATGGTCGCCTTATGAGGCTACTGAATCTCGGTCTGGCCTGCTTCCTGTGTTCGAGTGGTGGAACCACGTGGGCCGCGGTGCTCGGTGCCGCTGGGATGAGCGCCGGCGTCCGTCCTTGGTGCTGGCCAGGCAGTGCATCGCCAAATCGCGTGTCTCGAGCAGAGTGATCTTGGCGATCTGCAATGTTGCGACGGCTTGACGGAAGGCACAACGTGCAGTCCCAGGGTCAAACAACGGACAGAGCGCTGCAAGATCCTCCAGGCGCCCACTCCGGCTCCCTCCGTGTTCTAACCGTCCTGGCCGGCGTAGTGTGTGCGGTGAGCAACACTGCGGTCACTGCCCCACCGCCATCCCTGACCTCATCTCCACAGCCCGTGCCCGTGCCCCTATGCCGAGTATCTCGAGGCGCCAGGCCGAGAGCTGCGAGACGTAACTGGTCGCCGGTGAGCGGCAAGACTGTGGCGTTGTAGCGCTGCTGTGCGCTGTGAGGCATTTGGTGCGAGTTGCGCGCCGTGCGGTCCGAATTGTGTGGCGTTGGGCCCGAGCCGACTGCTCGTTGGACAGGTCTCCATCACCACCCCATTCCCAGGGGAGCGATCTCCACGGGCGATATACGTCCTGCGCGTCGCGGCCCGTAAACAGATGAGCACGGTGCCCTCATCCAACCGAATCTGCTCGCGAAGGCTCGTGAGCGATGACGAGCATCTCATCTACGGCGCTGTAGCGCGGCGCAGTCGGGCTGATCGAAGACAGACACCGAGCCAGTCTCCGCGGCCCAATTCCTCGCCAGCCAGCAACTTTCGTTTCACGTGGAACGACTCGCTTCGTGCGGGATGACGAGGTCCACGCCGAGGATCGCTTCAGTTCTGTTCACGCGGAACGACCAGCTCGAGTGATTACCGAGAGAACAGGCATGCCTAGTTTCACCTGGAACGACTCGCTTCGCGCGAAAGGCTGGCACGTCCGAGTCCTGTGCCGCGCTTCCGTTTCAGGTAGGGCGACTAGCTCCGGCCCCTGCCAATCAGTAGGCCGGTTCCGGTTTCACGTGGAACGACGAGCTCCTACACTCACTACAGAGACAATGCATGGTTCCGTTTCACGTGGAACGACTAGTTTGGGAACCTGCCAAACAGTAAAACACTGTTCGTTTCACGTGGAACGACGAGGTTGCAGGTTGCGTGCGGAGGAGATGAGGTGGTCTCGCCTCTCTAGGAACAAAGATCTCGCACGCTCATCGCGGAAACGATGTGCGATTCTGTTTCTGGTGGAACGACCAGTTACAGCCACGGCGAGGATGGACATTCTGGTCGCGTTTAGTCTGAAGCAGCGAGGCCCACACGCATGGCCAGGTCCGGGGCCCGCGTCCCATGTGCTCGTTTCACGTGAAACGGCAGCCCAGACCAGCCTCGTGTCGGTCGGTCGGATCACGTATTGCGTAGAACAAGACTCGGGTTCAGCATGCTGCACCCCTCGGGTTCAGCATTCTGCACTCGAGGCTCTACTTACGAACGGGGCACTGCCTTGGCGTGCAGTCCCGAAGTGTGGGAACAAGCACCGGGTTCCACGTGAAACAGATCCAGTATCGACACGGGCCAAGATCGAACACCGACAGGCCTGTCGGTGTCTAACCACCTTGTCGGGCCTCCTGTGCTTGGTCTGCCTACCCTGCTGGCCTGCGGGGGGGCCTGCATATCCCGGGACACTGGTGACAGTGGCGAGATGGGTGATTGGTACGGGACTTCCTCCCGAACCGAAGCAGCGCAGCGGCGAGCAATTCGAGGGAAGAGGGCTCACCCCTCACCCTGTGGCTCTGAAAGGCCGGTCCACCCCCATGTCGCCTCGTTCTTCCTGCCTCACGGCACCCTCCACTCGCCGCGACGCCTCACCCGTCAGGTATCACGCAGCAACAGACAGACAGCCCCCACGTGGCTCCCTATGGCGACCTTGGCGCGCCAGGAGACTGGCGTCGCGCGCCGCCCCGCGCTTGGTTCAAGCCTCGGAACTGGCGGCATGGCTCGGCACAAGGCAGGGCAGCCCCGGCTAGCTCGCGCTGTGTTTCCCGCTTCCGGCTCCGTCAAGTGCCCGACGAGGCCAAGGTCGTGCGTATGACGGCGCTCACTGAAATTCCTCGGTTCTGCTCATCGAAATTCCCCACTCTGGGTCGCTCCGCCGCATGAGGCGGGCCTTCCTCGATGCTGGTGGTCTCTGACCACACACCAGCCCGAGGAAGGCC